>NZ_CBCPLU010000001.1:950445-1267260 GCF_965119495.1 Streptococcus sp. Marseille-Q7156
TGAGCAACGCCCACACCAGTTATTACCAGTTCTCCTGGCATGCCAATATTACAGATTCTGCTGTTGTTCTGGATATACAGACGAATATTATCAATAGGTTTTCCAATCGGTACTAAATCTTCTGGTCTGCTACATTCATAAACAGATACATCTATACTTGCTTCCGTTGGTCCATATACATTGATCAGCTTTGGCCCGCTAGTTTCAAATATAGAATGGAATTTTTTTACTGTATCCGGCTTTAATGCCTCTCCACTTGAAAATACATATTTTAACGACATAAACTTGTCTACAAATTCCTTATGCCTATCAAGCTCCCAAAGGAACAGATCAAGTACAGTCGGCACAAAATGTATTGTTGTTACACCGCCTTCAATGACTCCTTCAATAATCCTTCTTGGATCCTTTTCATCTCCCTGCTCCAGTAGATGAAGAGTTGCTCCCTGCATGCTCCACCAGAACAATTCCCACACAGATACATCAAAGGTATAAACCGTTTTCTGAAGAATTACATCACCTAACCCGATAGGATATTCCTTCTGCATCCATCTAATTCTGTTGAGAAGTCCCTTATTCAGGTTGACTACTCCCTTTGGTTGTCCTGTGGTTCCAGAAGTATAGATCACGTAAATAGGATCATCTCCCTCATGCTTAACATCGGGATTTTCTTCCTCCTCTTTTGTACTGTCCGTAAATGTATCTATGGTAATATCCGAAGCAATTATGAACTTGTCAATTTCTCCATAATTAACCTTTTCTGCCATTTCTTCATTTACCAGCACACAGCAGGCATCTGCATTTGATAGAATAAACTGGATTCTAGCCTCGGGATAGGATGTATCAATTGGTATATAAGCAGCTCCGCTCTTAACTACTGCGAAAATACCGATCATCATCTCAAAGCTTCTTTCAATACAAACACCAATATAATCCCCGTGTCCGTATCCTCTTCTCATAAGCTCATGAGCAAGAATATTTACTCTCTTGTTAAACTCTCTGTATGTTAGTTCTTCTCCTTTATAACGAAGTGCTACCACATCTGGATACAGTGCAACCATATCTTCAAACAGATTGATCACGCTTCCTGCCATCGGATATTCATAATTCGTATCATTGAACTTATTAAGAATCGTATGTTCCTCTGCCTCATTGCACATAGGAATTTCATCTACACAGATTTCAGGTGTTTCCATCATCACGCGAAGAATATACTCCGCTCTTTCCAAGAGCATGCCTAAAAAGTCTTTACTAAACTTTTTAGGATTTGCCAGTATCTCAATTCTGTAACCGTCGTCAGGATGTACACGGAACGTAATTCCATAATTTGTCTGTTCCCTGCTGCTTAACACTTTGAACTCATCACTTGCCGTAAGTTTCTCATCCATGTAGTAGTTTTCAAATACAAACAACGTATCAAATAATCCGTTTCCAGCAACATTCAGTTTTAAGATTTCTCCTAATTCAACTATGCTATTTTCAGAAACTTCCAAAGTCTTGGTATGAACCTCTTTTATCAATTCAGAAACCGTTGTCGTATTTCCAAACATGATCCTAAGTGGCAAAGTATGTATGAAAAGGCCCACTGTATTCTCAATTCCAGACAGTTCTATATTTCTTCCCGAATTAACAATTCCAAAGATCACATCATTGCTACCTGTATACTGTGAAAGAACTACAGACCATACGGTTTCGAATATAGCATTTGCTGTAACATTATTGTTCTCTGTGTAAGCAGTTACCTTCTGCACAACATTCTCATCAATCCTTGTATCACAGATAAGAAGCAGATTATCCGTATCTTGATCTCCACCAATTTCCGGTATTCTTTTTTCATTTTCATAGTCTTCTATCTGCTCTTTCCAAAAGCTTATTTCAGATAATGTATTCTGTTTTCCTAACCAGTGAACATATTCACCGAATGACTTCTCTGTGGAATTATTTACCTCAACATTTTCTCCCTGCACAAGTAGCTTGTAATACTCAAGATAAGTACCAAAGATCAATGACAGACACCAGCCATCCATAATAATATGATGCATTGTCCATATAAGTCTTATACTGTTATCCTCAAGAGTTATCACTGTAAGCCTTAGAAGAGAATTCATATCCAGTTCAAATCCTCTTCTTATATCTTCTACAAGGACAGTCTCTATCTCATCCTCCTTACAAAAAATATGATTATATTCCAGCTTCAAATCCTTATCAATAATCTGTACAGGTTTGATGCTATTTTTATAAAGTATTCTGGTGCGAAGAACCGGATATCTTTTTCCCAAAAGTTCCAGAGCCTTCTCAGCCGCTTCAAAATCAAACGCATTTGTAACTGCAAAACATGACTGGATAACATATTCTCCTGTATTATCTTCAGCAATCTTCTGATAAAGCATTCCTGCCTGTGTAGACATCAGAGGATACATATCCTCAAAATCATAATTGTCTGAAATTTCTTTAAACTCATCCAAGGACAGTTCTACACCGTAATCATGAGGTGTATAGAGTGCTCTTTCTTCTGCCTCTATAGCCTTTATAACCTCATTTAAAGCAATTTCAAATTCCTCGAACCATAAATCAATTACATTCTCATTGCCAGACATTTGCTCCAGAAAATTGTTCTTTCTGGTAACAAGTTTATAAGACAGCATTCCATCTATACAGATCATGTCCCAACAGATTTGGTCTGAAATGTTCTCTGCAGATACTGCATCTCCTGCTGGCATCTGAGACATCTTAAATTCTGTTGTATCCCTGTTATCACCAAGATAATTAAATCTGACCGGTGCTGTAACATTCTCAACCTTACCTGCCATGCTAAGTACACTGTAACCGACGCCCTTTCCTGGGATATTCTTTTTCTGTTCCTTAACATAAAGAACCTGATTTAAACTGTCCTTAGTGAGCTTTACAACACATGGATAGATTGCCGTAAACCAGCCAATTGTCTGATCCAGATGCAACTCTGTAGGAAGTCCTTCTCTACCATGACTTTCCAGCTCAAAGCAGAATTCATCTTCTCTATTCCCCATTACCTTTCCATAGGCAAGTATCATTGTTCCAAGAAGTATGTCCTCTACGGAACCATTGATCTTAGCCGCACACTTCTTTAGCACTTCCTCGGTCTCAGAATCCTCAATGATATGCTGTCTTTCAATAACAGGGCTAAAACTGTCGACATCTGTGCTTTTATTCACAATGCCTTTGTAATGTTCTGTAACTTTTTCTACCATAGACGTCCAATACGGAATCTGGTCATCAAGCAAATTGGATTTCGCAATACGGTCTACTTCATCTGCCCACTGAGTATATGATGCAGTTCTTTCCGAGAATGTAGCCTTACATTTTAAAAGATTTTCCTCATAAACACGTCTCAGATCATTTAACAGAATTCTCCATGATACGCCGTCAATTAAAAGATGATGAACCGCTATCATAATGAAATCTATCTCTTCTGTCTTAAATATTGCTGCAATAATCATTGGCCCTTTTTCTATATCAAGTCCGCTCTGAAGTTCTGTACAGATCTGTGGTATCTCAGAAATTCTGTCCTTCATATCTTCGTATACTTCGAAGATAATATGATTATCAGAAAGCTCCTTATTCTGATATAGATGGTCGTTCATTACCACTGCCTTGAATATCTCATGATGATCTAGAACTTGATACAATGCATTTCTGAAAGCATCTACATTGATATTCTGTTCTTCAAACATCAGTGCCTGATTGTAATGGTTTTTGTCAGCATAATCCTTCTCAAAAAATTGTTTTACGATCGGTGTATCCTTGATTTCTCCAAATCTCATGCTGTATCTGATTGCCCTTTCATCATGAAAAGCCATTTTTTCTGCAAGTTCTGAAAGAATATTCCCCGATAATATATCTCTGATTTTAAGCTCATATCCAAAATTTCTTACTTCCGTTACTACTCTCAGTGCCTTGATTGAATCACCTCCAAGGCTAAAGAAATCCGCTTCCTGCCCGATTCTCTCCATATCAATTCCAAGGATATTACTGTATGCGTTTGCGAGGATGATCTCCTTCTCATTCTCAGGAACTTTATTCTCGTCACTTACATCCGAAACCATAGTGATTTCTCTTAACTTCTTCTTATCAAGCTTTCCATTGACAGTAGTCGGTAATTGCTCAATTCTGATAAAGACAGTTGGTATCATATATCCTGGAACCATCTCTTTTAATTGATTTCTTATATCTGCAGATTTCAATTCCTCAGTAGATGTGTAATAAGCTGCGAGATAAATATTCCCATCTTCGGATTCATTGTCTATTACTACACACTCCTTAATTCCACCTATCTGGATCATTGCGTGTTCAACATCACCAAGCTCTACACGAAATCCACGTATCTGCACTTGTTGGTCGATTCTTCCAAGATAATAAAGTCTTCCCTCATCATCCCACTTTGCAAGATCTCCACTATAATACATTTTTCCTGAACCATATGGATTATCTATAAATCGCATCTCTGTAAGTTCCTGACGATTCAGATATCCTTTTGCCACACCAGAACCAGCAACACAGATTTCACCTGGAATACCTGTTCCACAGAGTCTTCCATCTCGCTCTAAATAAATTTGAGTAGTAGGAATGGCAACTCCTATAGCATCATCACTATTGCTTATCTCTTCATCACCAATTCCCTGATAGGTTACATGTACTGTGGTCTCTGTAATTCCATACATATTGATAATTGATGTATCCGGATGTGTTTCATGCCATCCACGAAGTTTTTCTGGCCGCAAAGCTTCTCCACCAAATATCAAATATCTTATAGAACCAGTCTTTTCAGGAACATCTACGCTCATCAAGTTATAAAATGCACTTGGAACTTGATTTAAAACTGTTACCTTTTCTTTTGCTATTAACTCAACAAAATCAATGCTATTCTGTGCAGTTTCTTCCGGTACTATCACAAGGCATCCGCCTCTAAGTCCTGCTCCATACATTTCCCATACTGAGAAATCAAATCCATATGCATGGAACATGGTCCATACGTCTTTTTCTGTGAAATCAAAAACAAAGTCACTATTAAACAACAATCTTACGAGATTCTTATTCTGAACAAGAACCCCTTTGGGATTACCTGTGGTTCCTGACGTGTAAATCACATACAACACATCTTGAGGCTGTACTTCATGGGTTCTCTGTAAAACAACATCTTCTACCTTAAGAAAGTCCTCGTGATTGCCAAGCTCTATCTCAATTGTCAATGATGAGCTCCCCTCTGGTGCCTCACACCCGTAATACAAAATTGCTTTTGGCTTGCAATCATTTAAAATGTAATCAACTCTTTCCTGTGGATAGATGGTATTGATAGGCACATATGCCGCACCTGTTTTCAGAACTGCATAAATTCCCACAATCATTTCAATACTACGTTCACAGAACAGTGCTACGAAATCTCCGGTTCCGATTCCAGAATCAATTAGCTTTGCAGCCAACACGTCAGATTCATAATCTAGAGTTTGGTAATCAATAGTTCTACTTCCAAATACTACTGCTCGTCTCTCCGGCCACCTTACTACTGCCTTTTTAAAAAGAGATGCTACAGTTTCTTCCACTGGCCAGATAACGTCTTCTGTTTCACTGATTGTAGAAATAATGTTTTTTCTTTCTGAAAGTGTAGAAAGAGGTATCTCATTTACGAATACATCACCGCTTTCTGCCAACGTATCAATGATTAACAACCAATGTTGGAGTATGCTCATTGGTTGCCCTTCTGATACACAATCACCATGCCAAAGAATTTGAAGGTCATAAGTATTTCCTCTAGGCATTACTCTTAATGCCATATCGTATTCCGTCTGCTCTTTGCTGGTGATTACCCTAAAATCATCGATATTATCTTTCATCTGAAGATCGTAATTCTCAAACGCATAAATGATGTGCAATAAATTGTTGCCTTCTTTGTCAGTTGCATGCATATCAGAAAGTGAGCCATAATCATACTGAAAACTTTCAAGAGTCTGCTGCTGGAGTTCATGCATGACATCTAGCGTTCTGCTCTTCTCGCTTATGTTCAGACGTACAGGAACCACATGAGCGCACATACCCACTAGACTTTCTATATGTTCCATGTTTACTTGTCGACCTGATACTAAAGCCCCAAATATGATATCCTCCTGTCTTGTGTACTGATTCAAAAGAATTCCTACAGTTACTTCAAATAAAGAATTCAAAGTCAGAGCATTTTTATGGCAAAACTTCTCTAGTTTATTTAATGTCTTTTTATCAATCTTAAGAGTTTCTTCTCCTGGCTTATGAATGAGCTTCAGCTTGTTCAATGGTTCAATGACAGCACCTCCTTCAGCCCCAGACATTATTCTACGCCAATAATCACGCATTGACAAAACATCTCTTTTGTTAAGTTCAGTAGCATAACGATCGTATGTACAGATATTAGAACTTTGTGACTTATCCACATTGAGGCAATTATTCACAAAATCATTTAATACAATCGGCAAACTCCAACCATCCATAATGATATGATTAAAGTTCCATAAAAGAAGAGTGTCTCCACTTTCAGTCGTTATCTTACATACTCTAGCAAGAGAATCCTTTTCTAAATCAAAACCTTGTCCTCTATCCATGGATATAATTCCATCTAACCCTGCATCGGAAATTTTTTCTTCGTAAACTGAATATCTAATCTCAGAATTTTTTAATACAATTGCACATGGCTCCGAATATGATGTATTTATTACAGTTCTGAATACATCGTATTTTTCACTGAGCCTTTTTAATGATGCACGGATTATATCGTCTTCAAGATCCGTAGGGATTTGAGTAACAATCTGAATCTGATAGTCCCCTGTTTTTTCCTCATTCAATAAATGCAACAGCAAGCCCTTCTGTGTTGCAGTAAGTGCATATACACTTTCAGCAGCATATATTTTCTGAATATCTTGATATTCTTCTGGTGTCAGGTCTGTAAAACCGAAATGTGCAGGAATAACTAGTGTTTTCTCCTGTTTTCCCAACGTTATTGTACAAAGTTCTTCTAGTTCCTCAACGTATCCATTTATCCATGATTCAATCTCTCCTACATCATATTTGGTTCTGTCAAATTCACACACAGTTTCATAGATATTACCTTTTTTGAAGATATTAACCATTATATTTTCACCAAGGTTTTCATCTGCAATTGTTTTCCCACAATTATCTGTACGGACTTTAATACCTTTATATCTCAGAGATTCTCCAAGATAATTAAAGATGATATTCGGTAATTTATTAGAATCTGCATTCATCATATATGGTGCAAAACCCATGCCTTTGGAAGGTACTGTCTCTAGAACATGACAGTTTCTCGCAACATCATCTATAAAAGAATTATCAGTCGCCACAACGTTAAGTGGATAAAATACAGTAAACCACCCAACAGTCCTTTCAAGTCTTAATGTCTCTCCAAACATACGACCATGACTTTCCATAAGCACAGACATTATGTGACTCTGTTTGTATTTTTTAAAATCTACATTTTTCTTATATCCTCTGGCAAGCGCAGTAAGCAACACACTCTCTACAGATAAATTACTTTTATCACACCATTGTTCTAGATTAGATATGCTCTTTATTACTGTAAATTCTTTTCTACCTACTACATCAAAAGATAAAACTGATTTATTCTTTGAGAATAACAGAGGTTCTATATTCTTTATGTTTTTATACCAGTAGGCCTTTTCATTTGAATAATACCCCCTCTCAATTCTGTCAGAAATCATATCTGCCACTGCTGCAAATGGCGTTGTAGGCGGCTGTATAACCGGTACGAGTTCACTACACACTGCATTATATGCATCTAAAAAGTCAGTAATAATTATCCCCCAAGATATGGCATCCACAATAAGATGATGTCCGATAAATATCATACGTTTTTCTTTACGTTGCACAATTACTTTGAACAACGGACCATTAAAAAGATTAAATGTTTCTTGAATCTCATCTAATCTTCCTTTGTCTATGTCTTCTTCTAAATAGCTATACAGGGGCTTTTCTTCTACATTTCGTATATAGAGTTTCATTACTCCGTTGACTTTTCTGACAATGGTTCTTAAAATATCATGTGTTTTAACAACTATATCAACAGCTTGTTTAATCTTCTCCGGATAGATTTCATCCAGTTCAATACTTACTGCTTGATTATAGTGTTCTGGTTTATCCAATCCATACTTCATAAAACCATCTGTAAGTGGTGTCCCGTTTATAATGCCTTCTTTTATCTGTGGAAATGTTATAATATGCTGTTCTGTTTTAATATAGGTCGAGATTACTCGGATTATTCTTCCCTCAATCAAATCACGCACGGATAAAGTCATTCCCTCTTTTCTAAGCTCTGAAATAACACGGATACCGCTAATTGAATCGCCACCTAGACTTATAAAATCATCATCAAGTCCAATTTTATCCAAATCCAACACGGTCTCAATGGCTTTTACTAGTGCAATCTGTGATTTCGTTTGAGGCTGAATATAATCAGCCTTTGTAACTTGTAAAATGTCAGGCAGAGACTTACGATCAAGTTTCCCATGTTCAGTAAATGGAAGATTGTCTATCTGTATCATATACCTTGGTATCATATATCCTGGAAGTATCTGTGTAAGTATCTTCTGTACATCCGCAGGTTTTATTTCTTTCCCAGAGGTATAATACCCATAAAGAACATTTTCATTTTTTTCGTTCTTTTTACAAATTACTGCTCCCTCTTTAACTCCATCAATAGATAAAAGAGCCTTCTCTATTTCCCCAATTTCCAATCTTTGACCATGAATTTTTATTTGTGTATCAAATCTTTTAAGATATTGTATATTACCATCAGGAAGCCATCGGGCGCAATCTCCTGTTTTATATGCTTTACCCTCACCGAAAGGATTATCTATGAATTTATCATTAGTAAGTTGGTCATTATTTAGATATCCGAGAGCAAGTCCTACACCTGTTATTAAAACTTCACCTGGTATGCCAATACCACAAAGTGTTGTTCCCTTTGTTATAAATATCTTTGTATTATCTATAGGTTTTCCAATAGGAATGATCTTTTCCTTTGGTTTACAGTCATAATATGATACATCTATACTTGCTTCGGTAGGACCATATACATTTATAAGCTTCACATAGCTAACTCCATCAGTTGTTTGATAGAATGTGTTTACTGTGGTAGAATGTAGTGTCTCACCACTGGAAAATACATATTTCAAGTGACTCCATACATTTTGTTTATCAACAGATATAATATACTCCAAAAAGTTGTCCAACATTGTCGGAACAAAATGTGTTACTGTCACTTTATTTCTTTGTATTTCCTCAGCTATACGCAGAGGATCTTTTTCATCTCCTTGTTTCGGAAGAACAACTGACGCGCCAAACATACTCCACCAGAAGATCTCCCATACTGAAACATCAAAAGTAAATACCGTTTTTTGTAGGATAACATCTTTTGAAATAATTGGATATCTTCTATTCATCCATAAAATTCTATTCAAAAGACCTTTGTGTATATTTATTACCCCTTTAGGATTACCCGTTGTCCCTGACGTATAGATAACGTATATGGGATCATTCGGAATATTAATGTGTTCTAGATTGTTTTCATCGTTTTCTTCCCCTTTCCAAATGGAAGAGTCAGATATGTCAAGCATGATAATATCTTCTTTATCAATTTCTGGTTTCCCTACATTACCGTCGTATAAAAGAACTATCGACTCAGAATCGTTCAGCATATATTCTATCCTTTGAGTTGGAAACGCCGTACTAATAGGCATATACGCTCCTCCTGCCTTAACAATTGCAAATATACCGGCTAACATTATGTCGGATCGGTCCATATTAACTGCTACTACAGATCCTCGTGTTACACCTAAGTTACGTAATTTATTTGCGAGAATATTTACTTTTTGATTAAATTCTTTATAAGTTAAAATTTTATCTCCAAAAATAACTGCTGCTTTATTAGGATATTTTTCTACAGATTCTTCAAAAAAGTCTATAATTGTTCTATTACCAGTGCAAAAATCAAAACCTGTTGCATTAAAACAATTTATAATTTTTTGCTCATCCTCTTTTGTACAAAATTGAATCTCTTTTATCTTTACATCAGGATTTTCAATCATCTGCTCCATCAAAGAATTCACAACATTATACATTTGATTAATGTCAGCATAAGAATAGAGCGTAGGATCATAATCTATATCCATAACAAGTGCGTCTCGATTAGGACGACGCACGGAGATACTCATACTTTGCTGAGAATGTCCATTATGATGCCATGTGGCTACTCTGCTATCATCACTAAATTCACCCTTTTGATAATTATACATTATATCAACAAGATTTCCTGAGACCAAATCCTGACACTTCTCCATTATTTCAGAATATGTTACCTGACCATGTCTCATAGTGTTGAAAAAAGACTTTTTACACACTTTAAAAAATTCTTGACATGTCATTTCTTCATCATAATGGCATCTCAAAAGATTTGTTGTCACATACATACCAATCGCTTTACGTTGCTTATTACTCCTATTAAGAAGATTTGTTCCCAAGAAAAAGTCTTTTTCCCCAGTCATGGCAGAAACAAACATTCCCAACAAACCAAAAAACAATACAAATTCTGATATATTATTTGCCTTGCAAAAATCTTCAATTACCCTAGAGAACTCAACACTATATTTAAATTCATGTCTTATAGTTTTATAAGCTTCCCTCTTTTTATCTGATAAGCTTATAAAACTAGTCCCTTGTTTTATAAGCTCTCTCCAAAATTTAATATCCTCAAGAAATTTATTACTACCTCTATATTTTTCTCCGTCTTCAATAATTTCCATATACGGGTAGTCTTCTATGGCAAGCTCCCTATTTTCTATATATTTTGCCGTATAAATGTTATCTAGATAATTAGCAATTAAATAAAGACTAAGTCCATCACTAATAATATGACTTAATCTGATAAACATCCCATACTGACCATTAACACACACCGTCATAAATACAAATAATGGTTCATCTAAGGGAAGAGGTTTCTGAGCTTCTTCATTAACCCACTTGTTAAAATCTTCCACCGACTTAAAAATTAAATGGTCTATCTCATCTTCTCTAAGTTGATAATTTTTATCAATCCATTGTAATGGTTTTCCATTCTCGATTTTGATAAATGTTCGAAATATAGAAAATGACTCAAAAAGAGTTCTTAAAGAGTATCTCATGCTTTCTTCATCTCTATATTTTTTGGAAATCATACTTGCCGATATCGTACTGGCTTTATCATATCCGCCTTCTACCATCTGATAAATCTGCATCTGTGGTGCAGAAAGATTAAAAATACTACTATTTACCTGTTCCTTTACGACCATATCTTTTTTCCTCTTTCTAATTACTATACAATCAAAAGAATTCCAACTGTAAAACTATAACACTAATATTTACATGAGTTCTTATTATCCTATGTAACATGGCATAGACCTACCTTCTTACTTATGACGTTTACATATGATGTTTCAAGAATCTGCTGTAATTATTGACTTATTATAATAGGCCAATATATTAACAATTTATTGCATAATTTTAAATATATTAAACATAACAAACGTTAATTCCTCTCTTCTTATTAAAATTTTTAGGAGACACTATCCCAATGAAAACGTTTTAAAGGTTTGTACTAATTATACTACTCCAAAGAAAAAAGTCAAAAATATTTATATTTTAGTATATAGACTTACTAACCTGTTAGAAAGCAATACCTCACAAATGTATTTTTCTTATGTCTCATTTTTTGGGGGCAGTTCATCCTAAAAAAGTTAAGAGAACTCCGATTGAAGTAGAAAAAAGAGAAAGAAGAAAGACAGAAATTGTTCAAGAATTAATGACTGAGTTTTCGTTAGATATTCTTCTAAAAGCCATTAAACTAGCTCGTTCGACCTACTACTATCACTTGAAACAGCTAGACAAACCAGATAAGGACCAAGAGCTTAAAGCTGAGATTCAATCCATTTTTATCGAACACAAGGGAAATTATGGTTATCGTCGGATTCATTTAGAACTAAGAAATCGTGGTTATCTGGTAAATCAGAAAAGAGTTCAACGCTTGATGAAAGTACTCAATTTACAAGCTAAAATGCGACAGAAACGAAAATATTCTTCTCATAAAGGAGACGTTGGCAAGAAAGTAGATAACCTTATTCAACGCCAATTTGAAGCAGCCAAACCAATGGAAAAGTGTTATACGGATGTGACAGAGTTTGCCATTTTAAATAGCACGCAGAAATTGTATTTATCGCCTGTTTTAGATGGCTTTAACAGCGAAATTATTGCTTTTAATCTTTCTTGTTCTCCTAATTTAGAACAAGTAAAAACGATGTTGGAACAGGCCTTCACAGAGAAACACTACGAGAATACGATTCTCCATAGTGACCAAGGTTGGAAATACCAACACGATTCTTATCATCGGTTCCTAGAGAGTAAGGGAATTCAAGCATCCATGTCACGTAAAGGTAACAGCCCAGACAATGGTATGATGGAATCTTTCTTTGGTATTTTAAAATCCGAAATATTTTACGGCTATGAGAAGTCGTTTCAGTCGCTTAAGCAATTGGAACAAACTATTGTAGACTATGTTGATTACTACAACAATAAACGAATTAAGGTAAAACTAAAAGGACTTAGCCCTGTGCAATACAGAACTAAATCCTTTCAATAATTATTTGTCTAACTTTTTGGGGTCAATACAGAGACCCCCTTAGTGTTTTTTGAACACTCCCCCCGTCTGAAATTGAGACTAGAGTAGGTTCATATTCTAGCTCTCCCAAGTAAATTTTATTAGCCAATCGATCTTTTTCACTCGAAGACTGTTGAACTTCATCTATCAAGCCATACTCTCGTAAGGTTTTCTTGATAGCGAGTAACTTAGACTTGGAACAGCCAAGCAGTGCCATTAATTTTGAGTTGGAATAAACCAAATAAATAGCTCCATCTTTATCTATCCAACCCTTACTGAGCGATAACTCTAGTCTATCTTTTAAGACCGCATAAGCAACCTTAACCTCCAACTTCATGCCCTTATAACGGTCGCTTTCAAATAAGAGTTTTGGAAGTTTATAATAACGCTCTGATGTTTGATAGTGATTAGCAGATATTCGTTTCATGATTTCCCTCCAGTAGTAACAGGCTAACATTACCTGATTCATCAAATTTAATTAGTCCTTCTTTTTCCATTTCAGTAACCATTTGAGTTCTTCCTCAACATCAATCCTCATGATAGTCATGAGATAGCATATCACGATTTGACGTGATGGCTGTTCTTCCTTTTGCATGATTTCCTCCTGAAAATAAAAAAGCGAAAACACTTATTAAAATGTTCTCGCTTGTGCAATATTCTATAATAAAAGTTAAAAATTCCTCCTTAATGACAGATTGTAGAACGCTCAAATCCTTGATTTAACAGCGTTATTAGCACCTGTCATTATTATGACACAATCCCCTCCTGGAAAGGCATAACCAGACCAGCGATTGGTTTCAGGAGAGCGATACTGCATCACCACGCGCTGGGTTTCGAGATCTTCAATCAGGCAAATATTTGTTAAAATCGTTAATTGGGAACGGGACATAAATTTACTCGCTTTCTAATTTTGGATTATCTTTTACTCTAAACTTAATAATTTATAATGTTATTCAATAATTTTACTTAAAATCTTAATTACCTTATGATTCTGAAACTTTAAAAAGACACTACTACCTGATCGATACCCTTTATGACAATGGTAGTAAGAAAAATCATAAAAGAGATCTGGCATCTCTGAATTATCTATCCGTTTGAAATAAATTCTGTCAGTCCATCTTCTGCTCTAAATTATTCTCAACTCAACGATAAGGAATTTTCGAACTTTCTATCTCTATATCAGGATTAGCAAGTTTGAGATATGGAGCAATATAGTCTGCATCCGTAACTTTTGGCCCTAGAATAACTTTTGAGTATTTCAAAGGAGCCAGATTAATGTATACAAATAAAGCATATCGCCCATCCTCCTTTGATTCTAAGTGAATATATTTCCTAAAATCATCATAACCATATTTCTCATTTTCACTGAGCCCAATACCTCCTGATAAACCTCTGAGTTCTTCAATTCAATTCTATCCTCTGTTATGATTTTCGGATTTAGTTTTCTTTCAATATCTGAATCATCAAAGTTGATTAGAATACGATACTCACTCTCATATTCATAATCAGATACCTTAAAAAGATAGGATATTTTCGCTAAATTTTCAAAAATACTTGACTGTACCTTCCTACTTTCTTCAGTATGTCTAGCTTTTAATTCTTGAATTAGCTCTTTTAAGTCATTAAGCTTTTGTATAATATCAGAATCGTTTTCTCTCGTACTGTTTAAATAGAATATTCTCACAAACTCTAAAGAGTCATGCTCAATAATTTGTTGTAGATACTTTTTATCGTACTGTAGAAATGCTCCTTTAGATTCTTCTGCATATTCTTTCCACATAGGAAGACTATCTGATATAGTTGTCATCGAAGATAGGAAGACATTGGAACTCTGATAGCAGTCCGAAGAATTTTCTATTTCTAAGTAGTCATAGATGGCTCTTCCTTCCATAGGATCATTTAATTGTTTAGAATTTGTTAATCTCAAAAACGCAGGTTCACTTGAATCACCAGAATTTATTGTTTTAATTAAAGGATTCGTTAAAGTTTCAATTTTAGTATAATGACCATATTCTTCACTATTCTCAAGATCTCGGGATTTGATTGTTAAGTGAAAGCGAATTTTATCAATAAGAGTATTTCCGATTTCTCCCAATTCATCTACTTGAATATCTTGTATATTTCTTTTCTCTTCATTTTCATTCTTTATTTCACCAGCTTTCTCTAATAAACTAAAAATTTCATTTTTCAGAATATCTGAGACAGTATATTTTCGTATAGTTTGAAGTGTTTCTATAGAGTCCTTGATAATATAAGAGTCTTTTGTCTCTAACCACGACAAATATGATCCAACGGTAAAATTCTCAGGATTATTTTTATAAAAGCGATTAATTATACTTAGATGATCAAATTTAAAAATATTTACAAGATTGTCAAGTTTAAAATATTGAACAAATATTAATTTATCTTGAAACTTAGAAAGAATATTATTAATTATTACATCAATGTTTTGTTTGATTTTTTCTTTTACGCTCTCAAAATCATCATCTCTTTCAAATATAGTTATCATTATTCCGAGCATATCAAAACAAACAAATTTATCAATACTATTTAAATTAAGATTTTTGATACGATTAATAATCATATCAAAAATACTATCATCATTTAAAAAATCTTGGCAATCTTCAATTCCGACATTTTTTCTCAAATATTTGTTTAAAGAGCGAAAGTAACTATATAGAATACCTTCATTAGGAATTAACGCTTCATTATTTTCTTTAAATAATAATTCTACCTCTAATAAAACTTTCTTAAAAATCGTTATATCGACTAGATTACTAAATTCTAATAATATATATAAAGTTGTTTTTACCTTTTCCCATTTTTCTTTTGGAGAAAATTGAAAAAAGCTTCAGCTATATTCTTAATACTCTCTACTTTACTATCTAAGTTATCTAAAGACCGTATGGCATTTTCTAATTCAAAATAGTCAGCGCCTTTTTTATAATCATCTAATATATCCATTTCTTTTTTCTCCTTTCACTAACCCAACGCCTTCACTTCCAGCATCATATCACGTATCTGAGCTGCTAGTTCAAAGTCAAGCACTTCGACAGCTTCTTGCATTTGTTTTTCGAGCTTCTTTACTAGTTCCTTACGTTCTTGCTTGTTGAGGCTATTGATGTCGACTTCCTTGTCCTCTTCCTTAGCAACTGCCTTAGTTACAGCAATCAGGTCACGAATTTCTTTCTTGATGGTTTGTGGAACGATACCGTGTTCTTCATTATAAGCCATCTGGATTTTGCGACGACGGGCAGTTTCATCGATAGCACGTTGCATAGACTGGGTAACGGTGTCCGCATACATGATGACATGACCTTCACTGTTACGGGCAGCACGTCCAATGGTCTGTATGAGTCCACGTTCGTTACGGAGGAAACCTTCTTTGTCAGCATCGAGAATGGCAACCAAACTTACCTCAGGAACATCAATCCCTTCACGGAGCAGATTGATTCCGACCAAGACATCAAAGACACCCAAGCGCAGGTCACGGATAATTTCCGTCCGCTCCAGGGTTTTGATATCTGAGTGCATGTACTTAACCTTGATGCCCATTTCCTTGAAGTAGTCGGTCAAGTCCTCTGCCATTTTCTTGGTTAAGGTTGTGATAAAGGTACGCTCATTCTTCTCAACACGGGCATTAATTTCACCCAAGAGGTCATCAATTTGTCCCATAGTCGGACGGACTTCCACTTCAGGATCCAAGAGTCCTGTTGGACGAATGATTTGCTCAATCACTGTCTCGGTCTGTTCATTTTCATAGTCACCTGGTGTTGCTGAAACATAAACAATCTGATGCACATGACTTTCAAACTCCTCACGACGTAAAGGACGATTGTCCAAGGCTGATGGTAAACGGAAACCATAATTAACCAGCATTTCCTTACGCGAACGGTCTCCATTGTACATGCCCTTGATTTGCCCCATAGTCATATGACTCTCATCAATCATAATCAAGAAATCATCTGGGAAGAAGTCGAGAAGCGTATAAGGAGGCTCTCCTTCGCTACGACCATCCATGTGGCGAGAATAGTTTTCAACTCCGTTGGTATAGCCCATCTCACGCAACATTTCGATATCATACTCTGTCCGCTGTTTCAAACGTTGGGCTTCAAGCAATTTGCCTTCCTTCTCAAAGATAGCTAGTTGCTCTTCTAATTCGGTCTGAATTTTAGCAATGGCAACTTCCATATGGTCGTCATTGGTCACAAAGTGTGTCGCAGGGAAAATCGCCAAATGATCCACTTCTCCCAACACCTGACCTGTCAAAGCCTCAACTTCACGAATACGGTCAATTTCGTCTCCAAAAAATTCTACTCGAAAGGCATGCTCATCACGAGAGGCTGGGAAAATTTCCACTACATCCCCACGAACGCGAAATCTTCCGCGTTGGAAATCAATATCATTTCGCTCAAACTGAATATCAACCAAGTCATTCAAGAGTTTATCACGAGAAATTTCAAGACCTGGACGGAGACTAACGACACTATCAGCGTATTCCTTGGGCGAACCTAAACCATAGATACAAGAGACAGAAGCTACGACGATGACATCGTTACGCTCCAGAAGAGCTGAAGTCGCTGAGTGGCGAAGCTTGTCAATCTCATCATTGACCGAGCTATCCTTCTCAATGTAGGTATCGCTAGAAGGGACATAGGCCTCAGGTTGGTAATAATCATAGTAGGATACGAAGTACTCAACAGCATTTTCAGGGAAAAATTCTTTAAACTCCCCATAGAGCTGTCCTGCCAGAGTCTTATTGTGGGCGATGACCAGAGTTGGTTTATTGACTTTGGAAATAACCTGACTCATGGTATAGGTCTTCCCTGTACCAGTCGCCCCCATCAGAATCTGAGCCTTTTCTCCACCCTCGATATTGTCAACCAACTGCTCGATAGCTTGAGGTTGATCTCCTGATGGTTGATATTTTGATACTAGTTTAAATTTATTATCTGTAATGCGGTTAATCATAAGAATCCTCTCTCCATATGCTATTCCTATTTTAGCATACTTATAGCATTTTCACGAAGAAAAGAACGGACCGAAGTCACATCCTTTCATTTTCTTTCTTTAATTGATAAGCGAGATAAAGAATCAGTAGAAACAAAATAATACTGGACATGATGGAACCCTCAATACCAAAAGACCCACCAGATAGCCAGTCTTGATTGCCTTGTGGAGTAAATTTCATGATTGAGGTTCCTGAAGACTGACCACTAACTAAAATCCCAAAGAGATTACCCTGAGCAAAATTCCAAGCCCCATGAATACCTGCAACACCCCAAACTGTATCAGTTTTGAGGAGGTAAAGTGACATGGCAACTCCGAATAAAAAAAGATTCACTAGAGATAGAGGGGTGAGACCAGAATTTCCCGCATGAAGCAGGGTAAAGAACAGGCTAGATATAAGAACAGCTAGTTTTAGATTGGTTCTTGAAGTCAATTGAGGAAGGAGCCAAGTACGCGACACTACTTCTTCTGCTGTCCCCTGTAAAATCCAAAATGGAATGGTAAAAATAACAAAGAAAAGCGAATAAGGATTCAAGTGAATGGACTCAAAACGATATTGCCCCAAGGCCACTAAACCTAACAAAGTAAGAAGAAAAAGTGCCAGACCTAGCCCAAATCCTTTCAGAAGATTGCTGAGGAAATTCTCTCTATAAAATCCCAAAGTTCGAATAGGTCTTTTCTCAACTTTTTTAGTCCATCTGAACACAGTGTTGAGTATAAAACCAAAGGCCAGTAAATCTAAAATTAAATGAAAGTCACTTGTTTTATCCATCAAGCTCTGCTGCAAAATCTGCAAGTATGTAGCAAAAGCTTGACCAGCCTCTCCAAAATTTCTAGCAAGTCCGATGAGAGCTAACAAACTAATACCATACAGAGTATAAGCCACAAACTCTCCTATGAAGACAAAAGCAAAGGCTAACAAGGGGCTTGTGTAAATGTTTAAACTCATTTTTGAAGCTTGGAAGTCTTTAAATATTCTTTTGTTCTTCATATCCCTGTCCTCTTTTCTTCTATATATACTATTATTATAGCACTTTATAGTGGCAATTCAAGAAAGAAAAGGAAAAAACAATGTTATATTTTCTGACACAAAACTATAAAAATTTGCCTTTTTTTACTTTTTCTGATATAATGGGAAAATATTCGGAAAAGGAGACTAAAAATGAAGAAAAAATTTCTAGCATTTTTGCTAATTTTATTCCCAATTTTCTCATTAGGTATTGCGAAAGCAGAGACAATTAAGATTGTGTCTGATACCGCCTATGCACCTTTTGAGTTTAAAGATTCAGATCAAACTTATAAAGGAATTGATGTTGACATTATTAACAAAGTCGCTGAGATTAAAGGATGGAACATTCAGATGTCCTATCCTGGATTTGACGCAGCGGTCAATGCGGTTCAAGCTGGTCAAGCTGACGCTATCATGGCTGGAATGACAAAAACTGCAGAACGTGAAAAAGTTTTCACCATGTCTGATACTTACTATGATACAAAAGTTGTCATTGCAACTACAAAGGCACAGAAGATTAGTCAGTATGACCAATTAAAAGGTAAAACTGTTGGTGTTAAAAACGGAACTGCCGCTCAACGTTTCCTTGAAACAATCAAAGATAAATACGGTTTTAGCATTAAAACATTTGATACTGGTGATTTGATGAACAACAGCTTGAGTGCTGGTGCCATTGATGCCATGATGGATGACAAACCTGTTATCGAATATGCCATTAACCAAGGTCAAGACCTCCATATTGAAATGGATGGTGAAGCTGTAGGTAGTTTTGCTTTCGGTGTGAAGAAAGGAAGTAAATACGAGCACCTAGTTACTGAATTTAACCAAGCCTTGGCTGAAATGAAAAAAGATGGTAGTCTTGATAAAATCATCAAGAAATGGACTGCTTCATCATCTTCAGCAGTACCAACTACAACTACCCTAGCAGGATTAAAAGCCATTCCTGTTAAGGCTAAATACATCATTGCCAGCGATTCTTCTTTTGCACCTTTTGTTTTCCAAAACTCAAGCAACCAATTTACTGGTATTGATATGGATTTGATTAAGGCAATCGCTAAAGACCAAGGTTTTGAAATTGAAATTACCAACCCTGGTTTTGATGCAGCTATCAGCGCTGTCCAAGCTGGTCAAGCAGATGGTATCATTGCTGGTATGTCTGTTACAGATGCTCGTAAGGCAACTTTTGACTTCTCAGAATCATACTACACTGCTAATACTATCCTTGGTGTCAAAGAATCAAGCACTATTGCTTCTTATGAAGACTTGAAAGGGAAGACAGTCGGTGTTAAAAACGGAACTGCTTCTCAAACCTTCCTAACAGAAAATCAAAGCAAATACGGTTACAAAATCAAAACTTTTGCTGATGGTTCTTCAATGTATGACAGTTTAAACACTGGGGCAATCGATGCCGTTATGGATGATGAACCTGTTCTCAAATATTCTATCAGCCAAGGTCAAAAATTGAAAACTCCAATCGCTGGAACTCCAATCGGTGAAACAGCTTTTGCCGTTAAAAAAGGAGCAAATCCAGAATTGATTGAAATGTTCAACAACGGACTTGCAAATCTTAAAGCAAACGGGGAATTCCAAAAGATTCTTGATAAATACCTAGCTAGCGAATCTTCATCTGCTTCAACAAGCACTGTTGATGAGACAACTATCTGGGGCTTGCTTCAAAACAACTACAAACAACTCCTTAGTGGGCTTGGTATCACTCTTGCTCTAGCTCTTATCTCATTTGCTATTGCCATTGTTATCGGGATTATCTTCGGTATGTTTAGCGTTAGCCCATACAAATCTCTTCGTGTAATCTCTGAAATTTTCGTTGACGTTATCCGTGGTATTCCATTGATGATTCTTGCAGCCTTCATCTTCTGGGGTATTCCAAACTTCATCGAGTCCATCACAGGCCAACAAAGTCCAATTAACGACTTCGTAGCTGGTACTATTGCCCTCTCACTCAACGCAGCAGCTTATATCGCTGAAATCGTTCGTGGTGGTATTCAGGCCGTTCCAGTTGGCCAAATGGAAGCCAGCCGAAGCTTGGGTATCTCTTATGGAAAAACCATGCGTAAGATTATCTTGCCACAAGCAACTAAATTGATGTTGCCAAACTTTGTTAACCAATTCGTTATCGCTCTTAAAGATACAACCATCGTATCTGCTATCGGTTTGGTTGAACTCTTCCAAACTGGTAAAATTATCATTGCCCGTAACTACCAAAGTTTCAAGATGTATGCAATCCTTGCTATCTTCTATCTTGTAATTATCACACTTTTGACTAGACTAGCGAAACGCTTAGAAAAGAGGATTCGTTAATGGCAAAATTAAAAATTGATGTAAATGACTTACATAAGCAATATGGAAAAAATAAGGTCCTAAAAGGAATTACGACTAAGTTCTATGAAGGAGATGTTGTTTGTATCATCGGTCCTTCAGGTTCTGGTAAGTCAACCTTCCTCCGTAGCCTTAATCTTCTAGAAGAAGTCACTAGCGGTCACATCACTGTGAACGGTTATGACTTAACTGAAAAAACTACCAACGTTGACCACGTCCGTGAAAATATCGGAATGGTTTTCCAACACTTCAACCTCTTCCCACACATGTCTGTATTGGACAACATTACCTTTGCTCCTATTGAGCACAAGTTGATGACTAAGGAAGAAGCTGAGAAATTGGGAATGGAGTTGCTTGACAAAGTTGGGCTAGCAGATAAAGCTAATGCTAACCCAGATAGCCTATCAGGAGGTCAAAAACAACGCGTGGCCATCGCTCGTGGACTAGCAATGAATCCAGACATCATGCTCTTTGATGAACCAACTTCTGCCCTTGACCCTGAGATGGTCGGAGACGTACTAAACGTTATGAAGGAATTGGCTGAACAAGGCATGACCATGATTATCGTAACCCATGAGATGGGATTTGCTCGTCAGGTTGCCAACCGCGTTATCTTTACTGCAGATGGTGAATTCCTTGAAGACGGAACACCTGATCAAATCTTTGATAACCCTCAACACCCACGTCTGAAAGAGTTCTTGGACAAGGTCTTAAACGTCTAAACTTAAACTGTAAGGATTTCCTTGCAGTTTTTTTCTATCTCGTATTGGATTTTTTGATTTTTCGGAAAATTATGTTAGAATTAAGTTTATGAAATGAGATTTCCTCATACCTAGCAAGACTAGGAATAAAAATAGAAATTAGGTAGCTAGATGTCATCTAAGGTTATTGTTACAATTTTCGGTGCGAGTGGAGACCTGGCTAAACGCAAGCTCTACCCTTCCCTTTTTAGACTTTATAAATCCGGCAATCTTTCCAAGCACTTTGCAGTTATTGGAACTGCCCGTCGTCCTTGGAGCAAGGAATATTTTGAATCTGTTGTTGTCGAATCTATCCTTGATTTGGCAGATAGTACCGAACAGGCTCAAGAGTTCGCTAGCCACTTCTACTATCAAAGTCATGATGTCAATGATACAGAACACTACATTTCTTTGCGTCAATTGCAGGCTGAACTAAATGACAAGTACCAAGCTGAAGACAACAAACTCTTCTTCTTGTCTATGGCACCTCAGTTCTTTGGAACTATTGCCAAACACCTCAAGTCTGAAAACATCGTAGACGGTAAAGGTTTTGAGCGTTTAATCGTTGAAAAACCGTTTGGTACAGATTACGCAAGCGCAAGCAAGTTGAATGACGAGCTCCTAGCAACATTTGACGAAGAACAAATTTTCCGTATTGACCATTATCTTGGTAAGGAAATGATCCAAAGTATCTTTGCAGTTCGCTTTGCAAACTTGATTTTTGAAAACGTTTGGAACAAGGATTTTATCGACAATGTTCAAATTACCTTTGCTGAGCGCTTAGGCGTAGAAGAACGTGGTGGCTACTATGATGAATCTGGTGCCCTCCGTGACATGGTTCAAAACCACACTCTACAACTCCTTTCTCTCCTTGCCATGGACAAGCCAGCAAGCTTCACAAAGGACGAGATTCGCGCTGAGAAGATTAAGGTCTTTAAAAACCTCTATCATCCAACAGATGAAGAGCTTAAAGAACACTTTATCCGTGGTCAATACCGTTCAGGTAAGATTGATGGAATGAAATACATCTCTTACCGTAGCGAGCCAAATGTAAATCCAGAATCAACAACTGAAACCTTTGCATCTGGTGCTTTCTTTGTAGATAGCGATCGCTTCCGTGGTGTTCCTTTCTTCTTCCGTACTGGTAAACGTCTGACTGAAAAAGGAACTCATGTCAACATCGTCTTTAAACAAATGGATTCTATCTTTGGAGAACCACTTGCTCCAAACATTTTGACCATCTATATCCAACCAACAGAAGGCTTCTCTCTTAGCCTAAATGGGAAGCAAGTAGGAGAAGAATTCAGCTTAGCTCCGAACTCACTTGATTACCGTACAGACGCGACCGCAACTGGTGCTTCTCCAGAACCATACGAGAAATTGATTTATGATGTCCTAAATAATAACTCAACTAACTTTAGCCACTGGGATGAAGTTGGTGCGTCATGGAAATTGATTGACCGTATCGAAGAACTCTGGGCTGAAAATGGTGCCCCACTTCATGACTATAAAGCTGGAAGCATGGGACCTCAAGCTAGCTTTGATCTACTTGAAAAATTCGGTGCCAAATGGACTTGGCAACCAGATATCGCCTATCGTCAAGATGGTCGTTTAGAATAAAAAAATTTCCTGCAAGTTTGTACCTTGCAGGATTTTTGCTTCTGATTAGATTAAGCCTTCCAAGAGACCCTTCATAAAGTTTTCTGAGTTAAACTCTCCAATATCATCGATTTTTTCACCAAATCCAATCAATTTTACAGGAATATTGAGTTCTTCACGGATAGCTAGAACCACACCACCTCGAGCAGTTCCATCAATCTTAGTCAAGACAATTCCAGTTAATGGCGTGATTTTTGAAAATTCTTTGGCCTGTACAAGAGCGTTTTGACCTGTTGATGCATCAAGTGCCAAGAAGGTTTCATGCGGTGCTTCTGGTACAACACGTTTGATGATACGACCAATCTTTTCCAACTCAGCCATAAGGTTATCCTTATTTTGCAGACGACCAGCGGTGTCAATCATAAGAATATCGATACCTTCAGCTACAGCACGTTCCATGCCATCAAAGACTACACTGGCTGGGTCAGCTTTTTCAGGTCCAGTCACAACTGGAACGTCCACACGACGACCCCATTCAGCTAGCTGGGCTACTGCCCCTGCGCGGAAGGTATCTGCCGCAACCAACATGACCTTCTTACCTGCTTGTTTGTAGCGGTGGGCTAGTTTCCCAATAGAAGTTGTTTTCCCAACACCATTAACACCAACAAAGAGCATAACTGTCAAACCCTCTTGGAAGTGGATGCTTTCATCATAGTTGCCATCCTTTTCATAAAGCTCAACCAATTTCTCAATAATGACACGGCGTAGTGCATCAGGTTTTTTGGCGTTTTCAAGCTTGGCTTCGTAGCGTAGTTCCTCAGTTAAATTAGAAGCTACCTGGACACCAACGTCACTCATAATCAGCAGTTCTTCCAATTCCTCGAAGAATTCTTCGTCAACAGAGCGGAAGTTAGCAAAGAAGGCATTCAAACGGGCACCAAATCCTGTACGAGTTTTCTTGAGACTGCGGTCATATTTTTCCTGAACAGTTTCTTCTGCCTGAGACCTTTCTGGTTCAAGCACTTCAGAACTATTTTCTTCTACAATCTCTAGGAGCTCAGTATTCTCTTCCTCTGGGACTTCTTCTGAGTTTGGAAATTCATTGACTTCTTCTTGTTGAACTTCTACAACTGGCTCTAAATTGTTATTTTCTTCAACTGTCTCTTGATTTTCGTCTTCTTCAAACACAGCTTCTTCAGAACTTTCAACTTCTGCTTCTTCATGAGGAACTTCCTCAGCTTCTGTTAAGGCAGGCTCAACATCTTCTGATAGATCAAGATTTTCCAGAGCTTCTTTTACAACTTCTTCGATTTTAGGTTCTTCTTTTTTTCCGAATAGACGGTCAAATAATCCCATATCTTAGTTCTCCTTTAACACGTATTCTTCGATAGCCCAGGCGACAGCCTCTTCATCATTGGTCATTGGTGTCACTACATTTGCTACTGCCTTGACTTCAGGAACAGCATTTTGCATGGCAACACCGAGTCCTGCCCACTCAATCATAGACAAATCATTGGCCTCATCTCCACAGGCCATCACTTGGCTTTGATCGATTCCCAGATGGCTGATTAGTTTGGCTAAACCTGTTGCTTTGTGAACATTCTTTGGTGACCACTCTAGCAACATTTCACGTGATTTAAAGATTTCATATTGGTCAAACAATTCTGGAGAAATCTTCTGAATGGCTGCATCCAAGGGTTCTTGAGCAAAGGCAGTCACGCATTTGTTGTAGGTCATTTGACTAGACAAGTCTGCAAAGTCCACTGGAACAAAGGTCAATGCTGGATTAAATTTGGCATAAAGACTTTCTTGGTCAGATTGGATTTGATAAACAGTTCCTTCTGAAATGGCATCAAGAGGCAGTGATAATTTCTCTGTTTCTTCATACAAGCGTGCTACATCATCATATGAAAAGACTGTCTTATCAAGGATTTCACCTGTATTTTTCTGAACCAAACCACCATTAAAAGTAATCGTATACTCATCTTCATGGCCGTCAGTCCCTAGCTCATGGAGAAAGAAATCCATAGCTTTTAAGGGACGACCAGTTGTCAATACGACCTTGATACCACGATCACGCGCAGTTTTCAAGATTGCCTTGGTACGATCCGTCAGCCTTTTATCAGTAGTCAGCAAGGTCCCATCCAAGTCCAATGCAATCAATTTTATATCTGCCATTATAAGCCCTCCATATAAGCTATAACCGACTGGTCCTTATGGTGACCAATTACTGTCTCTGCTAATTCTAAAATTTCAGGTCGTGCATTTTCAGGAGCTACAGGATGTCCCACAACCTGCATCATGTGCAAATCATTTAGATTGTCTCCAAAAGCCATAACCTGACCCATTTTGATGCCAAGTTTTTTAGCTAATTCAACAATAGCCACACCCTTATCGACATAGTCCAGAACAATATCAATGGATTCAAAGCCAGTTGTCATGGCCTTAACACCAGGCACGTTTTCGTTTACCCAAGCCTCCCCAGCTTCCAGCGTTTCTTCTGTGAAGTTGGTTGTAAATTTGAAAATGTCATCTGTGATATCTTCCAAACTCGCTACTTTTTGGATATTTTCATTATAGTGCTGACTCACTTTTAAATAAGTCTCATCAACTGTATCTAGCACATAAGAGCCTTTTTTCCCCGTCAAGAGCAATTTATTGATATCTACATAAGGTGACGTTTTCAGCTTTTCAAAAGTTGCCAGATAAAACTCACGAGACATGGTCGCTTCATACAAGTATTGACCTCGATACTCTACCAAACTGCCATTTTCCGCGATGAAAATAATGTCGTCACGAACATCAGCAAATAATTTTTCTAGAGACAGAAATCCGCGCCCCGAAGCCACCGCAAAGTAAATCCCTTTTTCCTTATAAGAAACCAAGAGAGACTTGAGGCGGTCCATATCAAAGCGTCCATTCTCATCTAGGAAGGTTCCGTCCATATCTGTTGCTACTAGTTTAATTGTCATCCTTCAATACTTTCTAAATCTTTTAACTTCACCGAAACAATTTTTGAGACACCTGATTCTTGCATAGTCACTCCATAGATAGAGTCAGCCGCTGCCATGGTTCCCTTACGGTGGGTTACGACGATGAACTGGCTGTCCTTGTCAAAGCGGTTGAGGTAATCCCCAAAACGCTTAACATTAGCTTCATCCAGTGCAGCCTCTACCTCATCCAAGATAACAAACGGGATAGTCTTAACTCGAATGATAGAGAAGAGCAAAGCAAGAGCTGATAAGGCTTTTTCACCACCACTCATCAGATTAAGCGACTGAATTTTCTTACCTGGTGGTTGGACTGAAATCTCAACCCCAGCTGTCAGCAAGTCTCCCTCAGTCAAAATCAGGTCTGCTTGACCTCCACCAAACATCTGCTTGAAGGTCACTTTAAAGGATTCACGAATAGCCTCAAAGGTTGATTTAAAGCGTTCCTTGACCTCATCATTCATCTCTGTGATAGTTTCTAGAAGCAGGTTTTTCGCTGACAAAATATCATCTCGCTGGCTATTTAGGAAATCTAGACGGTTGTAGACTTCTTCATACTGTTCAATAGCTTCCAAATTGACAGGACCCAGTGAGCGAATAGCCTTCTCTAAATCTTTAACCTCTTGCTCCGCCAGATTGAGATTTTCCAACTCATGAGACTTTTCTAAAGCTTCTGTATAGCTAATCTGATACTGGTCTGTTAATTGACTTTGTAGATGGCGCAAGCGCTCGCTGACCTTTTCTTTCTTGGCTTCAGCACGAGTTTGCTTGCGAATCCACTCTTCATTCTGCTGGCGAGCCTGATCCAAATGACTAGCAATATCATCCAGTTGACCCTCGATATCATCCAACTCAAACTGCTTGCGAATTAAACCTTGTTGAAGATTTGTTTTCTGGTTTTTGGCTTCTTCAGCCTGTTGACTGAGCAATTCTGTATCAACCTTCTCCAGATTATCAACCTTTTCTTGAAGAAGGCGCTGGATTTCCTCTTGTTCGATATCTAAATTGTCCAATTCTTTGCCTAAACGTTCAATATCCGCAACTTCGTAACGTTTTTGTCCTTGCAGTTCTGTCTTAAGCAAGCGAGCTTGAGCTACCTCTTCCTGCAAGTTTTGATAGCGTTCTTGGATGGCATTTTTGTTAGACTTAATCTCTTCAATCTCAGCTTCCAGATTTTGCTTGTCGCTGGCGATAGTAGCAAGGCGCTCTTGGCATTTTTCCTTATCCGCTTGCCAATCTCCATCAGAAAGACGATCTAATTCCTCTTCTTGAAGTTTCCAAAGAGTTTCTAGCTCTTCAACTTGTTGACAAGTCTGCTGATAAGCGAGGGACAAGCCCTGCTCCTTAATACGAGCCTGCTCACCTTGAGATTTGATGGCTTCTAATCTTTCTGTCAATGAAACCATCTCATCTTGCAAGTTCTTCAAACTCCCTTCATCTGTACGCAAGCTTGCTTCTTCTTCAGCAATTTCTTTTTGTAATTGTTCCAGTTCTGGCTTGATAAAAATACTGTTATTCTGGCGATTGGCTCCACCCGCATAGGAACCACCTGTGCGCAACTCTGTCCCGTCCAATGTCACCATGCGAACCTGATAACGAACCTGGCGAGCAGCTTCACGCGCATGTTCTACAGTATCAAAAATAGCCGTCGTAGCTAGCAAGTTCTTGAAAATGGCTTCCAGTCTAGTATCGAAAGTAACTAACTCATCTGCCATGCCCAGAAATCCTGGACTTGCAGCAATAGCATCTTGATTCTGACTAGAAATCGTACGCGTCTTGATAGTCGTTAAAGGAAGGAAGGTTGCACGACCAGCTCTGTTTCGTTTAAGGAAATCAATCGCCTTGGTTGCCGCGTTTTCATCTTCCACGATGATATGCTGACTGCTGGCTCCAAGCGCAATCTCTAGAGCAGTTTGATAATGCACATCAAAGGTCAGATGCTCACTGACTGCCCCAATAATACCACCAAGGCGGTCTTTTTCTTGGAGAACACTCTTAACACCTGCATAAAAGTTACTATGATTTCTCAGGATATTTTCCAAACTTTGGGCTCTAGCCTGCTTGTTTTTGAGACTATCCAGACGGTCAAAAAGTTGATTTTGTTGAGCTTGATAGGAAGTTTTCTGCTCCTCTTGCTCCTTGGCAATAGCTTGGTAGTCAGCCAATAATTTTTGAACCTGCTCCTTAGCAGTTTCAAGCTCGTCTTTTTGCTGACTAGCCTTCTCTTTGGCTGTAGCCAGCTGTTCTTTCAGCTTTTCTAATTGATCTGCTTGTTTTTGAGAAAGCTGACGACTATTTTCCAACTCATTCTCAATACGGGTCAGTTGGTTTGAGACATCCGCTTCTTCCTGTAAAAGCGCCACAAAACGTTCACGTAAGAGTTCAATCATTTGATCAGGATCATCTGAAAAAGCTAGCAATTCAGCTTCTAAACGATTGAGTTTTTGATTATTTTGGACTAGATTTTCTTCTAAAAGGGCTAAAGAGCTTTCTTTTTCAGCCTTTTCCTGACTTAGAGCCTTTCTCTTATCCTCCAAAGCAGCCAAACGGGCTTGTGCTTCCTGTTGATTCAGGGCTACTTGCTCAGATTCTAATTTCGATAGGGCTAATTTTCTCTCTAAATCACTAATCAGACTGGTCAAATCCATCAAACTGCCTTGGTCTTTGGTCATTTCAGCCTGTAAATCTTGGCGTTGCTTTTTAAGAGTTTGGTTTTCTTCTTCTAATTTTTCACGCTTTTGGTAATAACTAGTCAATAGTTCCTGAACCTGTGCCAACTCTTCTTCTGTCAACTCTAGTTCAGCCTTATTTTCCTTGATTTGAGCAACCAGCACGTCTAAATAAATAGCCTTGCGTTGACCTTCCAAGTCTAAAAACTTACGGGCATTCTCAGCTTGCTTCTCAAGAGGCTTGATTTGATTGTCCAACTCGTAGATAATGTCCTCTAAGCGGTCTAGATTATCCTGAGTTTGTTGTAGTTTACTCTCAGTTTCTTTTCTGCGAGTCTTGTATTTCAAAACTCCAGCAGCTTCTTCAAAAATAGCTCTGCGTTCTTCAGGCTTGGAGTTGAAAATCTCCTCAACCTTCCCTTGGGAAATGATAGAGAAGGAATCTCGTCCCAAACCTGTATCCAAGAAAAGGTCATGAATATCACGCAGACGGACTTTCTTGCCGTCAATCTTGTATTCGCTATCTCCACTACGGTAGATATGACGTTCTACCCTGATTTCTTGACCAGCGTCCTTGATAAATCCGTCATGATTATCCAAAGTCACAACTACAGAAGCATAATTGAGCGGTTTGCGACTTTCTGTTCCAGCAAAGATGACATCCGGCATCTTGCCCCCACGGAGACTCTTAACACTTGACTCCCCCAAGGCCCAACGCAGACTTTCTGTAATATTCGACTTTCCAGAGCCATTGGGTCCAACAACTGCCGTCACCCCTTGGTCAAAGACGACCTTAGTCTTATCAGCAAAAGACTTGAATCCCTGAATTTCGATTTCCTTTAAATACATGAATCCAGCCCTTTCTCAACGGCATTTTTGGCAGCTTCCTGCTCTGCTAGTTTCTTAGAACGACCTTGACCTTGACCAATGCTCTTACCTTCGACAAGAACTTCTACATCAAAGACCTTATCGTGGGCAGGACCCGTTTCAGAAATCACCTGATAACGAATAGCCACATCGCCATTGACCTGAAGTAACTCTTGGAGATGGGTTTTGTAGTCTGTAATCATCTCAAACTCGCCTGCTTCGACCTTAGGAATCATGACTTGATAGATGAATTCCTTAACCTTGGCCACATCCTTGTCCAAAAGAAGGGCACCAAGAAAGGCTTCAAAGGCATCACCAAGAATGGTATCACGATTGCGACCACCAGATTTTTCTTCCCCTTTACCCAACTTGATAAATTGATCAAACTGGCAATCACGCGCAAAACCAGCCAAACTCTCCTCACGGACAATCATGGCACGGAGTTTAGACAAGTCACCCTCAGGCTTTTTAGGATATTTTTTATACAGATATTCTGAAATCAATAACTGTAGAACAGCGTCTCCTAAAAATTCCAAGCGTTCATTGTGTGAAATTTTTAAGAGGCGGTGCTCATTGGCATAACTCGTATGAGTAAAGGCAGTTTCCAGTAACTTTTTGTCTGCAAATTCGATTGCAAAATGGTTCTTTAGTACAGTTTGTAATTCTTTCATACCAACCTCTTTCTAACTGATAACAGTCCTTTTTATTATATCAAAAAAAGCTCCCTGAGTCACTTTAAAACGGGACTGGAAGTGATTTGGGCATTCTTTAAAAAGAGATTTTCAGCTTTATACTCAATGAAAATCAAAAAGCAAACTAGGAAACTAGCCGCAGGCTGTACTTGAGTACGACAAGGCGACGTTGACGTGGTTTGAATTTGATTTTCGAAGAGTATTAGAGGCAAATTTGAGGCAGGATAAACAAAAAGCCCTATTAAAGGCTTTTTAGGATATTTACATCCACCCTGAGGGAATCGAACCCCCATCTCAAGAACCGGAATCTTACGTGATATCCATTACACTAAGGGTGGAAACTTGTTTTATTATAACAAAAATTTGCTCTAATAACAAGTTTTTTTCTAGTGAGATAGCCCGTCTTAGTGGGAAGCATCCCCATTCCAGATGGAGTTTTTCACGATAACATAATCAACGTGTTTAAGGTCAGCAACCTGACGTCCACCTGCATAAGAAATAGCACTTTGAAGATCTTGTTCCATCTCAGTTAAAGTGTCTTGCAGATGACCTTTAGCAGGAAGTAAGATACGTTTTCCTTCGACGTTTTTATAAGCTCCTTTTTGGTATTGGGAAGCTGAACCATAGTATTCTTTGAATTGTTCACCATCAACTTCAATTGTTTTCCCTGGACTTTCGATATGTCCTGCAAAGAGGGAACCAATCATGACCATGCTAGCACCGAAGCGGATAGACTTGGCAATATCACCATGAGTACGAATTCCTCCATCAGCGATAATCGGTTTACGTGCAGCCTTGGCACACCAACGGAGAGCAGCCAACTGCCAACCACCTGTACCAAAACCAGTCTTAACCTTGGTAATACAAACCTTACCAGGTCCGATTCCGACCTTAGTAGCATCCGCACCAGCATTTTCCAATTCACGCACCGCTTCTGGTGTTCCTACATTTCCAGCAATAACAAAAGTATCTGGCAATTCTTTCTTGATGTGTTGAATCATAGAAATCACGCTATCTGCATGACCATGAGCGATGTCAATCGTGATGTATTCCGGAGCATCAGCCTTGAGCTGGCTGACAAAATCATACTCATAATCCTTAACACCGACAGAGATAGAAGCAATGAGCCCTTGATCGTGCATGCGTTTAATGAAAGGAATGCGCCCTGCCTCATCAAAACGATGCATAATGTAGAAGTAACCACCTTTAGCCAGTTGCTCTGCTACATTTTCATCCAAAATCGTCTGCATATTAGCTGGCACAACAGGTAGTTTAAAGGTGTGATTTCCTAGAGTGACACTTGTATCAGCTTCTGCACGGCTTTTAATGACACATTTATTTGGAATCAATTGAATATCTTCGTAATCAAAAATTGGAAATTCATTTAACATCTCGATGTCTCGTTTCTTTTGTAATGACCTACCTATGCTCTCGCATCACTACGCCTTTTTCCGACGTTTCCTTAATTAATTATAAATCAAAGTAAGGTTTTTGTCAAATAATTTTATAAATTAAAATATATCGTTCGGTTTTTCTTGTAGAAATAACAAAAGAAAGAGGAGAGATTATTTTCTCTCCACTGATTTAGTAATATTCCTTTTAAAAGCTTCTTCAGAGTTTTCTAGCATTTCACAAAATTCACGATAAGATGAAGACTTCTGAGGAATTTGAATAGACAATTTCTTCAACAAAGCTCCATAACCTGCTAGCTTTCCTATCTCATTATCAACAACCTTGTCCTTGCTCGGAAAAACAAGACCAGCCTTCTCAGCTTTTAAAATATAAGAATAGGAAATCAGCTGGAACAAGTCCTCACGGTTGATCCCTTTTTCAGTGAACTCTAGTTTTTTATATTTAGCATCTAGAACAATCTTTCGTTCTCTATCATAAAAATCTGGATATACTTTCCGTTTCCCAACAGAAAATACCGAAATACCACCTAGCTTTTCTTTATTCCGTGGATGGATGAAATCTTTTGGCAACAAGGTATGAACATACTCTTCCCAAAGCCAGGCAACATCAAAAAGAATACCATGAATTTTTTGATCTTGATACCCTAAGCCGTGCTTTTCTTGGTTTAGGATCATCAGACAAAGTTCTTGTAACTTTCTGTACTCGTGAAAGTATGCATGACGTATAGGTTTAGATTGATTTCCCCGAATAATCTTAGCACGATCAGCTAGTTTATAAGAGGGCGTTACACGCACGATTTCAGCTACGTTTTCACGACTAGTTGAGAGATTATCTAGTACCCCTTGACCAATACTTTTCTGGTTCTTAATGTATTCAATAGTATGACGGACCAACTGCATAAGAGGATTATCATAGGTGAACTCTCTCGTTGTGTAGGCAATATTTCCCGTGAAAGGAAGGTTTTTCTTGAGATGGTTTCTTACATCAATCACTCCCTTAACATGACTGTCGTTATGAGAAAATCTCTGGTATTCCTTATAAAGACCTTTTCGGAGAGCAGCTTGAAGATACTTGGGAAAGAGATACATCAAAAGTTGATAGAGTTTATCTTCACGCGACAAAGCTACATCTAAACTAGTGAGATTGATATGAAGAACCTTTTGTAAAAGATAATGTAAAAAATGGTCGTTACTTTCATCAGAAAAACGAGAAGAAATCGTTAATCTCTCCTGACCACACCCCAGAAAACCAATCACATTTCCAGTCTTGATTTTCTGATTAACTGTTTCAAAGATTTTTTGGTCCTTCTCTAAGTCAGGAGAATTCTTCAAATCATTTGGAAAAATGAAAATACGTTCATCTTGGGATAGACTTTCCAAGTTTCTATCTAAAAGAAGATTGCTTAGTTTAGGATATTCTTCAACAAATTCTTCTTTAACAATCTTGTGTTGATTATCAGTGATCCGCATCATCGTTTTCATCGCCTTCATTGTTATCAGCTACCGCCTGATCTTTTTGCTCATTCTTTGTCAGATCGAATGCTTTTTTCAATGTTTCTAGAGTTTCAGCTTCATCATAAGAACCACGTACATAATCTTCCAAAAGCGGTTGGAGATAATCAGACCAGAGTAATTCATAATCAAATTTTACTTCTTTTAACCTCAGGAAATAACTTGGCCCGATATGATAATGACTGTTTAATTCCTGAACATTTTCAATTGCAGCATTCAAGTTTCTTAGTCGAGTCTTAGCTTCTTCAGCACGCTCACCTAGTTCTTTATCTAGAATATAAAGTTGACTTTCAGCCGTAACTTCAACAAATCGGAAACGACGACGCATAGCAAAATCAAAGGTATCTACTGAACGGTCTATGTCGTTCATAGTCCCGATGATATAGACATTTTCAGGAATATAAAACTTATCATCAGTTTCGTGTAGATTAGCATATTGGGTAGAAACACTTCCCTTTTCGCCACGATAGTCAGAATCAATTGAGAAAAAAAGTTCTCCAAAAATCTTAGAAATCTCACCACGGTTGATTTCATCGATGATGAAGACAAAATTATCTTGACCTCCGGTTTTCTTAGCGTCTCTAGCTTTCTGACAAAACTTCTTAAAAATGCCATCTTGGAGCTTAAACTCAATAGCTCTATCCCCATTTGATACCGGTCTCAACCCCTCTACAAAATCCGTATAATCATAGGAAGGGTGAAACTGTACAAAGCCGATTTGATCTTTATTACCATTTGTTAACTCCACAGCAATTTCTTTAGCAAGGTAAGTTTTTCCCGTACCTGGCGCACCGTGTAGGATAAGATTTGGAGACTTTAATAGAGATTGAGTTAATTGATGACGAAAATTGTTTGATGGATCCATTGTACTATTTTCCATAAAAAGCTTAGAATACTCAAAAAGCATAGTTCCTAATTTCGATGGCTCCAACTCAGGATAAGTTTTGGACACCAGTTCAATTATTTTATGATTTTGCAGATAAGGTCCACCTTGATTTGTCTGAGAAACAAAGTGGCTCCAAAATTCTTTCTGACTATTAATATTTACACCAAAGAAAGGATTTCCCTCAGAATATATACAAAGTAATTTTGTCACCATAGCAGAACGACCAATAAATTCATTTGTTGATCTTTTCATATCAAAAATAGGATTTTCAAAGTTAAAACGAATACCTTCTTTGATAATTTCATACAAATCTGATTTTAATTTTGAAAATCGCTGATCCAACTCTGAAAGCGGAATGACTTTATTACCTTGATCTTTATAACTCTTTGTTTTTTCATTCCAATAAATCCCGAATTTTGAAGCTGAGCCACCAGAAATTCCAAGAAATAGATTTTTGTATTTTCCCTTCTCAAGAGCGTAGCATAAAGACTTATTTTGCTGTCCCTTTCCTATTACATATTCATCGATTGACATTGTTAAAATCCTATTCAAAGACCATTCCTGGAGAAACTCTTCTTTTAATTTATCATTAAACTTTTCACCAGCAGTTGCCTTATTTAATAACTCTTCTTTATTTAGACTATACCATTTATAAAAATCTTCTAAACTAACTTTTCTTTTATTCATCAATCTAACCCCTTTTACTAATGATGTTTAAATATTAGCATTACTTATTAACATATATTTTATAAATAGAATACCATATTCTATAGAAAAAGAAAAGAATTTCTAAAGAAAAAGCCTAGTGTAGAGACTTTATTTCCTCATACTACTAGACTTCTTTTTTATCTTAATAATACTCTCCCTGACGGTAGTCCCATGAGTTAAAGGTGTCTGACAGGTGCATCATAATCTTATCAATGTCAAGCCCTTTGCGGATCACAACTGGAGCTGGTGAAGTTGAACGTGCTCCTCCTTGTTCTGGGATGAGTTTTCCGTCCTTATCGACCATAGAGACCATCACGCCTTGCTCGTAGCGAGTTTCAATCGTTTTGTCAGGTTGGATGGATGCCACGTAGTCATCTGCCTCGATAACAAGGTCCACTGCGCCTTCGATGCGTTCTCCGATACCTTCTACCTTACCTCGGTTTCCTTTTCCAGATGGGTTTGCTGATGAGGCGTAGACCATCTTGCCCTCTTCCCAAAGTTTGGCAGCCAATTGTTCACCTGCTTTCCCGAACTTGATAACAAAACAACTAGTACCACGCACGTCAGTCATAAGTTCTTCACGCCCATCCCCATAAGCTTTGAGTTTTTCAAAAGCTTCTGGTTTCCAAGGAAGGATACAACCAAGAAGAATGTCTTCGTCCCAATGTTTTTGGTAAAAGGCTTCAATTTCTGGGTTGAGTTGTGCTAAAGCGCGAAGCTCATCCATGCTACCGCAGAGAACAACACCTGGTTTGTTACGGTTACGCTCTTTAGCTGCGAACTTGCGCTCAAGTCCTGCCTTGTCGCTAGTCATAATAATGTAACCAACTTTTGTAGGGCAAACGATACATCCGCCTTCACCTTTTAAAATGTCATAGCCTTCTTGTGAAAGTGTTCCGTTCCATTGAATGTGTTTTGTCATAGTTCTATTTCCTTTTCTATTTTTCTTCTAATCCTGCCAGTAGGCTGGCCGTTGTTTTTCATAAGCAGCAATCAAATCTTCATACTGCAAGGTAATACCGATATCATCCAAACCATTTAAGAGCTTGTGTTTCCACTCGCTATCAATTTCAAAAGTGAATTCTCCAACTGGTGAGATGATTTTTTGTTGTTCCAAGTCCACAGTTACCTGATCACTTGGTTTTAGCTGGGCTAGTTTCTCTCTAACCTCTCTGGGCTGAACAATAGGTAACATGCCATTATTGAGTTCATTATTGTAATGAATATCACCGAAAGATCCTGCAATCACAACCTTAAAACCATAGTCAGCTAGAGCCCAAGCTGCGTGTTCTCTGGACGATCCTGCCCCAAAGTTATCCCCTGAGATGAGAATACTAGCTTTCCGATATTCAGGTCGGTTAAAAACAAAGTCTGGGTCCTCAGTATACTTGTCATCCAAATAACGCCAAGCATACATGAGGTACTTACCAAAGCCTTTTTTATCAATTAACTTGAGAAACTGCTTAGGTAGGATTTGATCGGTATCAATGTTATCATTCATGAGAGGAACGGTCGTTCCCGTATAAACTGTAAATTTCTCCATATCCTCTCCTTACTGAGCTTCTGGCATTTGTCGAACATCTACAAAGCGCCCTGCAATAGCTGCTGCTGCTGCCATGGCTGGACTGCAGAGGTGGGTCTTAGCACCAAAGCCCTGTCTGTCTTCAAAGTTGCGGTTGCTGGTTGAAGCGCAGTGGACACCATCAGGAACCTTGTCCGGATTCATCCCTAGGCACATAGAACAACCTGGGTCTCTCCACTCAAAACCAGCGTCTAGGAAAACCTTGTCCAAGCCCAACTTCTCAGCAGCTCGTTTGACAGGACGAGAGCCCGGAACCACGATAGCCGTTAGATTGGGGGCTATTTTCTTTCCTTTGACAAATCGCGCAGCCAGTTGCAAGTCGCTGAGACGAGCATTTGTACAAGAGCCGATAAAGATATAACCTAGTTCAATATCTGCTGGCTTTTGACCAGGCTCCAAGTCCATGTAATTGTAGGCTCGCTCATCATTCATATCTTTGATTTCTGGGAAGCTACTGTCAAAGTCAACCCCCATAGCAGGGTTGGTTCCCCAAGTCACCATGGGAGCCAAGTCTGAAACATCCATCTGGATAACCTTATCATAAACAGCATCCTCATCACTGACAAGGGTCTTCCAATCCGCCACAGCCTCTTCGAAGTCCTCAGGAATACATTCCCGTCCCTTGAGATAATCATAGGTGGTTTGATCCGGATTCATGATTCCCATCTTAGATCCAAACTCGATGGACATATTGCAGATGGTCATGCGCTCTTCCATGCTCAGTGCATCAATAGCTTGTCCACGATATTCCACCACGTAGCCAACGCCGCAAGCAACGCCGTACTTGGCAATCAAAGCTAAAATGAAATCCTTGGAATAAACTCCTTTTTGAGGAACACCAGTGAATTCCACCAGCATTTTCTTGGGTTTGACCTGCCAGAGGGTCTGTGTCGCAAAGACATGTTCGACCTCACTGGTCCCAATTCCAAAAGCGATCGCTCCGAAAGCTCCGTGGGTTGCTGTGTGACTATCTCCACAGACGATGAATTTTCCTGGTTGAGTCCGTCCAGTTTCTGGTCCAACCATGTGAACAATTCCTTGTTTTTCAGAACCATGGGCCGCATGTTCAATCCCAAACTCCTCAACATTTTCAGCCAGCTTATCAATTTGAGCCTTGGAAATGACATCTCGAATATCGTAGATATTGACCGTCGGGACATTGTGGTCAAAGGTTCCAAATGTCAAGTCTGGTCGTCTTAATCTGCGACCTGCGTCTCGCAATCCTTGAAAAGCCTGTGGACTGGTCACTTCGTGAATATAGTGCTGGTCCACATACATGAGTTGGGGCTGCCCCTCTTCACCTGTGATGACATGGCGGTCCCATAATTTATCAAAAATCGATTTTCCTGCCATCCATTACCTCCAAATAACATATAAGGCTACTAGTGTGGACACCATCCCGAGAAACCAAACTGTTTTAAAATACCATTTTCGAGTCTTGTGGTGAAAGATGATTCCTGCTAGCCAGGCACCAAAACCACCACAAGTAAAGGCTAAAATAAGTAAGATTTTCTCAGGAATGCGCCAAGCTCTTCTCCTCGCCTTGGATTTGTCAATGCCATAAATGATGAAAATCATGACATTCCAAATCAAGAGGGCAAGAGTAATTTTTTCATCTAACTTCATAACCTTGCAATAATAGCTTCCGTCATTTCCTTAGTCGAAGCCTGTCCACCTATATCTCTTGTTAAAACACCAGCTGCCAAACTTGCCTCAACAGCATGCTCGATACACTCCGCATCCTTATAACGTCCAAAACTATCTCTCAACATCATGGCCACTGATAAAATCATGGAGATAGGATTGGCAATTCCTTGACCAGCAATATCAGGTGCTGAACCGTGAATAGGTTCATAGAGACTTGGTCCATTTTCAGAATGACTGGCTGATGGCATAACTCCAAGTGTGCCAGATAGAACGCTTGATTCATCAGAGAGAATATCTCCGAAAAGATTTTCTGTCACGATGACATCAAACTTAGCAGGATTGGTAATCATGAGCATGGCAGCTGAGTCCACCAACTGGTGCTCCAAGGTTACATCTGGAAAATCCTGTGATACCTTCTCAGCTACTTTCCGCCAGAGTTTTGATGTCGCTAGAACATTTTGCTTATCGATACTAGTAACAATTTTTCTGCGATTTCTTGCAATTTCAAAGGCCTTGCGAATAATCCGCTCTACTTCCTCATAGCTATAGTCGTTAATATCACGCGCTTTGCGCTCTTCAAGGATATGATCCCCAAAATAAATCCCGCCTGTCAACTCCCGCACAACGACAAAGTCAACCCCAGCAATTCGTTCTGGTTTGAGAGGTGACAAATGCTTGAGACTGTCAAAGATTTTTACAGGGCGAATATTAGCGTAAAGATTGAGTTCCTTACGGAGAGCAAGCAAGCCTTGTTCAGGCCGAACCGCTGCTCCATCATACTGAGGACTACCGATAGCCGCTAGAAGAATGGCATCTGCTTCTCTACATGCTTTGAGGGTTTCACTAGGTAAAGGATGGCCTGCTGCATCAATTCCAGCACCTCCAAAAGGTCGTTTGTCTATTTCATAGTCAAAGCCTGTTTTTTCAGCTAGAGCTTCCAGAACCTCTAACCCAGCCACCATGATTTCTGGACCGATTCCGTCCCCTGCTAGAGCTACTATTTTCTTTGTCATAGCCTTCTCCTTTACACACTAGGCATATCGCGGTAAGAAACACTGCGTCCCATCTCACCAGCATTCTCTTTTTGAACAAAGGTATTGGCATTGATGTAGGCAATAGCCGAAGCTTTCAACACATCGAAATCAAGACCTGCTGCATTAAAGATAGTTTCTGTATCTCTGTTTTCAACAGTGACCAAGACCCGAGCCTGGGCATCGATTCCATCGGTTACCGCATCAATGGTATAGGACACCAAGCGGACAGATTGGTTAAAGAACTTGTCTATAGCGTTAAAGATCGCTTCAACGGAACCTTGCCCTGTCGCATTAAATTCGACTTTTTCACCATCCATATTGGCTAGGCTTACGAGCGCTTCGATATCATTATCAGCATGAGTTTGCAGTTGTAAATCATCAAAGTGGAATCCTTCAGGGTTTTCAACCATGGTTCCAGCTACCAGAGCACGAATATCTGCATCTGTGATTTCTTGTTTCTTGTCGGCCAGTGCCTTGAACTTAGCGAAGAGTGGTTTAATGTCCTCTTCTGTAAAGTCTAGGGCCAATTCTCTTAGTTTCTCAACAAAGGCATGGCGACCAGACAATTTTCCAAGTGGGAGGCTATTACTCTTAACACCGACTAATTCAGGGGTTATGATTTCATAGGTAAGAGGATTTTTAAGGACTCCGTCTTGGTGAATACCAGATTCGTGAGAGAAGGCATTGCCACCGACCACAGCCTTGTTTTTAGGAACTGGAATTCCTGAGAAGCGAGAAATCATTTCTGACGTATTGATGGTTTCATTTAAAACAATACTAGTTTCTGCTTGATAGTAATCTTGGCGAATATTGAGCGCCACTGCTATTTCTTCCAAAGCTGCATTACCAGCTCGCTCCCCGATACCATTGATGGTTCCTTCGACACGTCCTGCCCCATTCTTGACGGCAGCAAGGCTATTAGCGACTGCCATTCCAAGATCATCATGACAGTGAGGCGAATAGATAATCTGGCGATCCGTCTTAACATTCTCAATCAAGTATTTGAAGATAGCTCCGTACTCCTCTGGCGTGGTAAATCCTACCGTGTCAGGGATATTGATATAAGTTGCACCTGCATCAACCGCTGTTTGAACAACTTGTAAGAGGAAATCCAACTCTGTTCTAGTCGCATCCTCAGGAGAGAATTCGACCACTTCAAATTTAGAACGGGCATAAGAAACATGCTCCTTAATAGCTTCCAAAATCTCTTGCTTGCTCTTATTGAGCTTATACTTGCGGTGAATCGGACTGGTAGCAATAAAGACGTGAACTTGTGGAAACTTGGCGTCCTTGAGGGCCTCATAACAAGCATCGATATCAGACTTGACAGAGCGTGCCAAGCCAGTCACCGCTGTTTTCTTCAATGCCTTAGCAATCTCCTGAACTGCCGTAAATGAGTCTGGACTAGCCGCTGGAAAACCAGCTTCAATTGCTGAAATGCCCCATTTCTCCAGCTGCCTTGCAATGGCAATTTTTTCCTTTATTGAAAAATTAACACCCGGTGTCTGTTCTCCATCCCGAAGGCTGGTATCTAGAAATTCAACTGTTCTCATAAGATTTCCCCTTTTCCAAATATGGTTTTAAAAAAACATCTCGCTTAGAAGTCCAAGCGAGATGTTGATTCACTCCCGCTTGGTAAGCCAAACAGGACTAATGCTTTTTGCACTAGCCCGAGTACCTCAACAACAAAGCAAATTGATTAAACTTAGCTGTTTTCATGTTTGACTTTCTCCTTCGTTTGATATCTTGTTTAGTATTTTAGCATAGGCAAAAGCACTTGTCAAGAAAAAATCAAATATTTTCTGAAAATTTCTTCAGTATAGGATATTTAGCTAATTGAAAGTTATTGAAAATCCTTGAAATGTTTCATTTTTTAGAAGTTAAGTTCCAACTTTTTTCTATCAATTCTAGTACTTCTTCATCTGATAAAGTATCATCAAGCGCCACACTAATCCAGTAACGTTTATTCATATGAAAAGCTGGATAAATGCCCTTTTGTGAAAGCAGATCCACTACTTGATCATGTTTGAGGTTGACTGCTTCGACTAAACCTTCTCTGCCCTTTTCCAGCTTATCCCAAGAGATTTTCATCAAGACGGCATACCACTTTTTATTTCCTTCGTGTCTTAACACTGCTGTATCAGGCGATTTCTCCCACAAATACTCCAACTGATTACCATACTTTTCCTGAACTTGAGTCATGATTCGCTTAGTCTGAGGGCAGATAAAATCCTGTACCTCAAAACAAGCCTTCCGAATCTGGTAAAGAATCTCCAAACAAGCCTCACGGACATTTCCGACAAAACTTCCCCTCATGCTTTCCATATGAACTTGAGGATAGAGATCACCAGTCTCCTGGTCAAAGACTTGAAAGTTCACATTATCAGCACTGATGGACACAGTCATGACAAAATCACCCTGCAAAATCTGGCAACTATAGGTCCAGACTCCACTATTTTCTACAAAACCATAGGCACGAGCCTTTTCTTGATTAAACTGATAGGATTTAAAAATTTCAAACATAAGTGAAAACTGCTACCAAAAGCTAGCAGTTCCTTTCTATTTTTTAAAAGACAACCTTGGTTCCATGCAATTGTGTCACACCTAGCTGGTCGATAAAGGTTTGACGGTTGTCCAAGTCAATCCCCCCACCTGGTAAAATTTCAATTTTACCTTTAGCATGTTCCAAAATTCTGTGATAGTGAGCAAAACGTTTCTCTAGTGAGTCTCCAGACATACCAGCACGAGTCAGAATACGAGTGACACCAGCTTGGCTGAGCCAGTCAATAGCTTCTAGTTGATCTTCATCGCTCAATTCATCAAAGGCCATGTGGAAGACAATTTCCATTCCATTTGATGAAGCAATTAACTTTTCAAGATTAGGCTTATCCAACTTCTTATCAGCAGTTAAAGTTCCAAATACAACCCCTTGACTTCCAGCCTGAGCAGTCAAACGAATATCTTCCAGCATGATAGCAATTTCCATATCATTATAAACAAAGTCACCACCACGTGGACGAATCATAGTCATAATGGTCGTATCATAGTTAACTGCCAGTTCAACCGCTGCCTTAGTCACTCCATAGCTGGGTGTTGTCCCACCAACTGCAAGATTATCACAGAGTTCGATTCGACGAGCTCCAGCCTGCATCGCTTTTTCAAGCAAGGTCACATTTTCAGCACAAAATTCGTAAATCATTTGATTCTCCTTGAAGATTACTTTAAATTTATTATATCATATTGTTGTGAATATGCTTTCAATTTTATCAAGGGAAATAGTTACAAATTTTACTTATTCTTTGTCTGGAATGACCTTGAAGAGATAATAGGTGATAAAGATAGTCAAGGCTCCCAGACCGATTTTGACTGGTAAGAGAGGGGCAAAATAAATGGAAATTCCCATCAAGATGTAGATAGAAACGATGATTTTTTTCTTACGTTCACGCGCAATAGACTTAGTCTCGCGAAAATCAGCCACATATGCTTGATAGAGCTTGGTATGATAAAGCCAATCTTCGAAGCGCTTGGAACTTCTAGAGAAACAAGCAATAGACAACAAAAGAAAAGGCGTTGTCGGCAACAAGGGTAAAACAACCCCAACAATAGCCAAGGCCAGTGATAAAAAACCAATAATTAGATAGATAAGACGCATAATTTCTCCTAGTTAATACTCTTTGAAAATCTCTTCAAACCGCGTCAACGTCGCCTTACCGTAGGTATGGTTCCTGACTTCGTCAGTCTCATCTGCAACCTCAAAGCAGTGCTTTGAGCAGCCTGCGGCTAGCTTCCTAGTTTGCTCTTTGATTTTCATTGAGTATAAAATAATCTTCTTCTAGTTTCGCATACAATGGTGAATTTTGTCAAGTTCTAACCAAAAGAGCCTGAAATTAACTTTCAGGACTCTCCTCTTATTTAATCTTTTCTTCTTCGTAGTCGCCATTACTACATACAACCTGCTTGCCACCACCACGGACTTTTTTCTCCATGAGGAAGTTGCCACATTTTGGACAGTCACGACCAACAGGCTTGTCCCAAGAGGTAAATTCACAGTCTGGATAGCGATTGCAACCATAGAAGAGGCGGTTACGTTTGGTTTTACGCTCAATGATTTGTCCCTGATGACAACTTGGACACTCAACACCAATCTCTTTCACGATTGCTTGGGTATGACGGCAATCTGGGAAATTGCTACAAGCGTAGAACTTACCAAAACGACCAAGTTTAATAACCATTGGACTGCCACACACTTCACAATCAAATCCAGCTGGTTCATCCTTGATCTGGATTTTTTCCATTTCTTCTTCAGCCTTGGCCACTTCTTTAGAGAATGGTTTGTAAAAGGAGTCTATAACACGTTGCCACTGCTCTTTTCCGACTTCGATATCATCCAGCTTGCCTTCCATTTCAGCTGTAAAGGTCACATTTACGATATCTGGGAAATATTCAACGATGAGCTTGTTAACAATTTCTCCCAACTCTGTCGGTTCAAAGCGTTTGGCTGCAAGGCGAACATAATAACGTTTCTGAATGGTTTCAATGGTTGGCGCGTAGGTTGACGGACGTCCAACTCCATTTTCCTCCAAGGTCTTGATAAGGGTCGCTTCAGAATAACGGGCAGGCGGTTGAGTAAAATGTTGCTCTGGTTTGCTATTGACCTGTTTAACCACATCTCCAACAGCCATATCTGGTAGCATCTTATTCTTGTCAGAATCATTATAAATGGCAAGATAACCATCAAACTTAACCTGACTACCATTGGCAGCAAATTGAACTCCATTTTGCGACAATTTAACAGCCATAGTATCAAAGACAGCAGCTGTCATCTGGCTAGCCACAAAACGATTCCAGATAAGGGTATAGAGCTTGAGCTGGTCCTTGTCCAGATACTTAGCGATGCTTTCAGGTGTATTAAAGACACTAGACGGACGAATAGCCTCGTGGGCATCCTGAGCTCCTGAAGCATTTTTGACCTTGCTACCATGCTTAGAATACTTGCTACCAAAACGGTCCGTAATGAAACTTGCTGCTTCATTCTGCGCTACAGGACTGATACGAGTCGAATCGGTACGCATATAGGTAATCAAACCTTGAACACCAGAACCGATATTAATTCCTTCATAGAGCTGTTGGGCAACCATCATGGTTTTTCGAGTACGGAAATTGATTTTATTGGCAGCATCCATCTGCATAGATGAAGTGGTATAGGGTAATGGAGCATTGCGTTTGCGCTCTTTCTTATCTACTTGATCCACTGAAAAATCTTTACTAGTCAGACGAGATAAGACTTCCTTGACCTCATCATTACTAGTCAGTTTTAGCTTTTTACCATCCACTCCATAGAAGGAAGCCTGAAATTGCTTGGTTCCCTTTTTAAAGACACCATCAATTGTCCAATATTCTTCTGGCTGGAAGGCATTGATTTCATTTTCACGGTCAATGATTAACTTAAGCGCAATGGACTGTACGCGCCCTGCTGATAAGCCCTTCTTGACCTTCTTCCACAAAATAGGCGAAATCGAATACCCTACCAAGCGGTCCAAGACACGGCGTGCCTGTTGGGCATCGACCAAGTCCATATCAATCTTGCGTGGCTCTTTGAAAGCATTTTTGACCGCATCCTTGGTGATTTCATTGAAGACCACACGGTTGGCATCATTTTCATCCAAGTTGAGAATATGGGCCAAATGCCAAGAAATCGCTTCTCCTTCACGGTCCGGGTCACTCGCGAGAAAAACTTTATTAGCTTTTTTAGCTTCTTTTTTCAAGTCATTGATAAGAGGACCTTTTCCTCGGATATTGATATATTGCGGTTCATAATTATTTTCAATATCGACGGACATACTGGATTTCTTCAAATCACGGATATGCCCGACACTGGCTAAAACCTTGTAGTTTCTGCCGAGATATTTTTCAATCGTTTTGGCCTTAGCAGGTGACTCCACGATTACTAGATTTTTTTTAACTGTTGATTTTTTCTTTTTTGTTGCCGTAGCCACAGTATCACACCTTTTCAAAGTAATAAACTTTATAAAGTGTAAACCATTTTGCCATAACTGTCAAGACTTAGCTCCAATATATAGAAGAAAAGTTTATCTAGTAAGCGAAATTTCGTCTTATACTCAATGAAAATCAAAGAGCAAACTAGGAAACTAACCGCAGGTTGCTCAAAGCACTGCTTTGAGGTTGCAGATGAGACTGACGAAGTCAGTAACCATACCTACGGAAAGGTGACGCTGACGTGGTTTGAAGAGATTTTCGAAGAGTATTAAAATTCAAATTCCGCAAGAACATCCTGCCCACTTGTAACCAATTTTGCCCCTTCTTGAATCAAATGATGGCAACCGTCTGATAGTCCATCTAAAATGCTACCAGGAATAGCAAAAACATCGCGCCCTTCTTCCATCGCTCTCTCACAGGTAATGAGACTACCTGAGCGCATCTTAGCCTCTGCTACAATCACACCTCGACAAAGTCCAGCAATGATGCGATTACGGGCAGGAAAATGAAATTTTAGAGGTTGTTCGCCAGGTCCATACTCACTGAGAACCAGATGATCATTGCCGATGTAGTCTTGCAAACGTTTATTGGCTTTAGGATAAAACACATCCAGTCCTGTTCCAATCACTGCAATGGTTTTTCCGCCATTCTGAAGAGCTGCCATATGAGCTGCTGTATCAATCCCCTTGGCTAATCCACTGACGATAACCAGTTCATTTTCCAAGCTATGAATGACTTTTTCAACTGACTTAGCTCCCTGTTTGCTACAAGCACGACTTCCTACGACTGCTACCTTAGGGAATTTCAAGAGGTCAAGATTTCCCTTGTAAAATAAAAGTACAGGCGCATCATATATTTCACTCAAATCCCAAGGATAACAGTCATCTAAAATGGAGAAAGATGGAAATTTTTGAAACTCCTTCTCCAAATGCGCATCGTCTATCTGAAAATAACGTTCCATAAAAACAGCTGGATTTCTGCAACCTGAAATTTCTGCAATATCACCTAACAACAGTTCTTGATCAACATTTTCACCGTATTCTAGAACGTTCAAAATCTGTTGATTGGTCAAACCTGATTTTTTTAACTTATAGATTTCATAGTTTGTGATTTTCATAAATATCTCCATTTCTTTTTCTAGTCATCTATTTATTCGTAAAAAAATCAAAAAAAACATCCGACTATTTTAGCCAGATGTTGGAATCTTTAATTTTCGTTTTTAAGAATTTCTTCTAATTTATGATAGTCTTGGACACTATCAATCTCATAGATGCTATTGCCTTCTAGTTCTTCAACATAGACATCTAGCTCTTTGATGTTATCCTTAACCATATTGTCCCAGTAGAGATCAACAAATTCGCCACTTGCATAAGCCTTATCGATAAAGCTGACAATCTTTTCTGCAGTTGGAGCATCCCAGAAGGATACACCACTAAGGATGCGACCTGCCTTACTATCAACAGTAATGTCTTGAACCTTGTAGTCATCTCCATAGACCAAGAACCATTCGTTGGTACAATCTTCACGATAAACACTAAAATAAGTCGAACGTGTCAAATCATTGCGGAACATATTTTTGAAGAGATAGTTATCCGCATCAATAACATAGCTGTTAGCCAACTCTTCTTTTACAAGATAGAGAGAGTAAAAGTTATTGTAGTCAGCGTATTTATCATTGAAAACGAGGCGAACACCGTATTTCTCTTTCAAGTAATCGAATTGTTCTTTAAGATAACCAACAATGATGATAATGTCATTGATTCCTTTTTCTTTGAGAAACTCAATTTGGTATTCAATCAAAGGTTTTTGATTAACCTGAACCAAGGCTTTAGGGGTATTTTCAGTCATAGGACGCAAGCGAGTTCCCAATCCCGCTGCTAAGATGATGGCTTTCACACGAATCTCCTTTATTCTTTAATAATAATATAAACTCCAGCAATAACGACAAGTGACGTAATAATTGTCAGCATATCTAGCGGTGCACCCAAGAAAACAACTGCGAACAAGACAGTCCAAACTACATAACTCACGTTAAGACCTGTAGCCTTGGCTGGTTGCAAGCGATTGATAGCGATATAATAAGCCAAGTAGGAAATCATATCAAAGGCCGCAAAGACAATCATAAGACCTAGCAATTGTCCATTGGCCACTTCTGCAAATGACTGATGAGAGAAGAGCACAATCACAAGATAGGACAAGAATGAAGTTACTTGACGGATTAAGAGGGCTTCGATTTCACTCAATTCACTTTCCATGGCAAAAGAGCTAAGAACACTCTCACTTCCCCATGCAATGGCACAAACTAAAGCACAGAGAATGCCAATGTAGAAGGAATTGACCTGTTCTACCTTATAGGTCTGAGCAATAATCCCTCCAATAATCAAGACAATCCCAAACACAGTATTTCTCGAAATCTTGTGCTTCAAAAAGAAGAAAGCCAATAAAACTGAAATCGCAGGGTAAATAGCCGATACAGATGAAGCTAAGGAACTTCCGATATACTTAACCGCATAAAGATTGGCCTGCATACCGATAGGGCCTGCTAGCAAGGCTCCGATGATAACACTAACATTGCGAATATTTAAGAAAATTGAGAGACGAACTTTTCCTTCTTTTACCAAGAGAAAAGCTAGTAAGATAAAGATACTCAAGAAATCGTGAGCAGCGGCCACCACAAAGGGCGACAAATCTGTAAAAATCGAAAAGATATAAGCACTAATCGTTAGACCTAAACCCCAGAAAATACCTGAGAGTAGACCAAAAGAAACTCCATTTTTATTTTTCATCTGAACCTCCATAATATGACAAACCTTTAACAGCTCTTTGGTAACGACTCACACCATAGTCACCAAAATCTGCACCTTGCTCTTCTTTGTAGACTGTCCATAGACTCCAAATAGCATCTTGCAAAATTTTATAGATTGCAATCTTTTCACGAGAGACAGGTGTTTGCTCACTCTCATAGTGAGACAAGAAGTCTTCTTCCTCTTGACGAGTGAATTCAGACTCTAAAAAGAGGGCAGCCAAATCCCACATTGGATCGTTCATTGATGAATATTCCCAGTCAATCAGATAAAGTCGTCCTTGTGGTGACTCGATAAAGTTTTCAGGCACCAAATCGATATGACAAGATTTTCTGTCAACACCTAAGTCAGCCAGTCTTTTCTCTAAGGAGAAGACTTCTTCTCGAACAGCTTCATAGTTGACATAAGGGATTTTCTCTTCAATCAAGGATTCGTATTTTTTGATTTCTTCAAAAAGAGCAAATTCTCCTCTTAACTCCTTACCAGATGCATGAATAGTTTGTAATATTGGAGCAATTTTGTCAAATTTGGTCTTGATTGACGTTGAATCAAGCGTAATCGCAGATTCGATATACTCATTTACTTTGATACCAGCATCAATATCAAAAAGATAATTTTTTACATCTAGGTCTAAATCTTTAAGTAGTTCAAGATTGTACTTTTCATCTTGACGATTGATCAGCTTTTCTGTCCCTTTACCAAAGAACTTAACGATGTATTGCTTATTTGTTGTTTTGACCAAATAGTTTTGATTGGTCATTCCCCCCAGTTGTTCAACACTGAGGACTTCCTCTTCTTGACTAAGTAGGGAAGAAATTTTTTCTTTAATGATTTTCTCCACAATTAACCTCCAGCACTTATACTTCCCACTTAAACACGGTTTTAAAGGCTGTGTTTAAATCGGTTGCAAAGACACGGTGAATATCTTTAATTTCTCTTACAGGTTCTTCTAGATAAAGGATATTTTTAAGACGATTTGCAAATTTCTTGACTTCCATCATTTGGATGGCATTTTCAAAATCAATGCGACCAGAACGAGAGGAACCAACCAAGAGCAAGCCTTTTTCTAAGGCATCGCGTGTATTGAGATTGACTTTATACTCGCTAACACCCATCATGAGAATCGTTCCCTGAGGACGAATATAGCGAATTAAGTCATTAATGGCTGGTCCAGTACCATCACCACCACAACACTCAAAAGCATGGTCAAAGGCCAAATCTTCAGGAATATTATCAGTAATATAGCATTCTTTGGCAAATGAGAAAAGTTCCAACTTTTCCCAATGACGACCAATAACCACAATCTCTGCTTCTGGCAAAGTATAGTTGATAATATTGGCAACCACAAAAGCTAAACTTCCATCTCCGATAACAGCAATTCGGTCCCGCTTGCTATGAGCAAGGGTCAATAGACGATTCATAGCGTGCATGCCGACACTGACAAACTCTGTAATCGCTGCAACCGTATCTTCAATAGCATCATAAGCCACCACACGGTCTTTAGGGAGAGAAACAAACTCTCTCATAAAGCCATCAAATCCACTAGACAAGAAATGGGTCCCTGTCATGTAGTTCTCATAGAATTCTTCATCACTCTGCATAGGAGGCTGATTAGGAATCATGACAACTTTTTGACCAACTTCGTAGGTTCCTGTAGGGTCAGAAATAACGGTTCCACATGACTCGTGAATCATTGCCATTGGAAGCTTTTTATTCAAAACCTTGGGATCACGTTTTCCCTGGTAGTAACGCTGATCCGCATGACAGACAGCCATGTAGTTGGGACGGATAAGGATATGATTTTCTTGGTCAATAGCCTCTTCCTGATATTTGACATTGATAAACTTAGGCTTAGTTAGTTGATAAATTTGATTAATCATTTTACTAGTCTTTCTCAATCATACTTTTTGCAATCTTCAAATCTGTTACGGTTGTAATTTTTAGATTTGAATATTCACCTTTGGCCAAGGCCACATCTTTTCCTTTGATCACAAAGATTTTACATGCATCTGTCAAGATTTCCTTCTCTTCAGCAGAGAGAGAACCGTAAAGATCCATGAAGTCCTTGCAACGGAATGTTTGAGGTGTTTGTCCTTGATAAAGGTGAGCACGATTTGGAATATCTGTAATAAATTGACCATTGGTACTTTCAACGATAGTATCAACCGCTTCAACTACTGTGTCCACTGCGTCATGATTTTGGGCAAGTTGGATATTGTCCTGAATCATGCGAAGTGTAATAAATGGACGAACAGAATCGTGGGTAACAACGATATCCTCTGGAGTAAGCGGACGATAAGCATCAATGGCTTCAATGATTTTCTCAATACTTGTATTGCGGTCAGCACCACCCTTTGTAATGATGATACGTTCCTTATGAAGAGGAAGATATTTATCTACAAGATCTTCTGCATGAGAAACCCAGTCTCCATGAACCCCAACTACAATTTTTTCAATACTTGGTTCCAAGACAAATTTTTCAATTGTATGAATCAAAATAGGTCGATCACCTAGCTCTAAAAATTGTTTTGGCAAGTTACTGATTCCCATGCGTGTGCCAGTTCCACCGGCAAGAATTCCTGCATAAATCATCTATTTTCTCCTTTGTCTTACTAAAAAAACTTATTCTCTCTATTATACCACAATCTAGTCCTATCATGAAAGAAATACCGGACCTCCCGTTCTAGAATAGGAGGATTAAGCAATTCTATATCTTCAAAGAAGCTAGTCCATTTCTAGTAATGACCAGGAATTCTATAGCGATTACTAATAAATGGCTGTGAAATTTTAGAGTTCTTCAGAATAATATACTTTCCTTAAAGAAAACTTAAAATTAAGCTTTGAAACTTCAAAGGAATCGCTTGACTTACTGCCCTTCATTTCTTATTAGCTAACTTTATGATATAATGAAAAACGAGGTAAATTGAATGAAAAGTATAAAATTAAATGCTCTATCTTACATGGGAATTCGTGTCTTGAATATTATTTTTCCCATCTTAACTGGTACCTATGTCGCACGTGTCTTGGACCGTACTGACTATGGTTACTTCAACTCAGTCGACACAATTTTGTCATTTTTCTTACCCTTTGCAACTTATGGGGTCTATAACTACGGTTTACGAGCCATCAGCAATGTCAAGGATAACAAAAAAGATCTGAATAGAACCTTCTCTAGTCTTTTTTATTTGTGCATAGCTTGTACGATTTTGACTACCGCTGTCTATATCCTTGCCTATCCTCTCTTCTTTACAGATAATCCAATCATCAAAAAGGTCTACCTTGTTATGGGGATTCAACTCATTGCCCAGATTTTTTCAATCGAATGGGTTAATGAAGCTCTGGAAAATTACAGTTTTCTCTTTTACAAGACTGCCTTCATCCGTATCCTGATGCTGGTATCTATTTTCCTGTTTGTCAAAAATGAACACGATATTGTTATCTATACACTTGTGATGAGTTTATCGACACTGATTAACTATCTGATTAGTTATTTTTGGATTAAAAGAGACATTAAGCTTGTTAAGATTCACATAAGTGATTTCAAACCACTCTTTCTCCCTCTAACAGCCATGTTGGTCTTTGCTAATGCCAATATGCTCTTCACTTTTTTGGACCGTCTCTTCCTCGTTAAAACAGGGATTGATGTCAACGTTAGTTACTATACCATGGCTCAACGAATTGTGACTGTTATAGCTGGGGTTGTAACAGGTGCAATTGGAGTGAGTGTGCCTCGTCTCAGTTACTATTTGGGTAAAGGAGACAAAGAAGCCTATGTTTCTCTGGTTAATAGAGGAAGTCGAATCTTTAACTTCTTTATCATTCCTTTAAGTTTTGGGCTCATGGTTTTAGGACCAAATGCCATCCTACTTTACGGTAGTGAAAAATATATCGGAGGCGGTATCTTAACCTCTCTCTTCGCTTTTCGTACGATTATCCTGGCCTTAGATACCATTCTTGGTTCCCAAATTCTCTTTACAAATGGTTATGAAAAACGTATCACAGTCTACACAGTCTTTGCAGGACTGCTCAATTTGGGCTTGAATAGTCTCCTCTTTTTCAACCATATCGTAGCTCCTGAATACTACTTACTGACAACTATGCTATCAGAGGCCTCTCTACTTGTTTTCTATATCATTTTCATCCATAGAAAACAACTCATCCACTTAGGACATATCTTTAGCTATACTGTTCGATACTCGCTCTTTTCACTTTCCTTTGTAGGAATTTATTTCCTGATTAATTTCTTGTATCCCGTGGATATGGTCATTAATTTGCCATTTTTGATTAATACTGGTTTGATTGTCTTGCTATCAGCCATCTCTTATATTGGTCTACTTGCCTTCACCAAAGATAGCATTTTCTATGAATTTTTAAACCATGTCCTAGCCTTAAAAAATAAATTCAAAAGATCATAGGAGTTTAGAATGAAACAACTAACCATTGAAGATGCCAAACAAATTGAATTAGAAATTTTAGATTATATTGATACTCTCTGTAAAAAGCACAATATCAACTATATTATTAACTACGGTACTCTGATTGGGGCAGTTCGACATCAGGGCTTTATCCCTTGGGACGATGATATTGATCTGTCCATGCCTCGAGAAGACTACCAACGATTTATAAACATTTTTCAAAAGGAAGAAAGTAAATATAAGCTCCTTTCCTTAGAAACTGATAAGAACTACTTTAACAACTTTATCAAAATAACCGACAGTACAACTAAAATTATTGATACTCGAAATACAAAAACCTATGAGTCTGGTGTTTTTATCGATATTTTCCCTATGGATCGATTTGATGATCCTAAGGTCATTGATACTTGTTATAAACTGGAAAGCTTCAAACTTCTGTCTTTCAGTAAACATAAAAATATTGTCTATAAGGATAGCCTTTTAAAAGATTGGATACGAACAGCCTTTTGGTTGCTCCTTCGACCTGTTTCTCCTCGTTATTTCGCACATAAAATCGAGAAAGAAATTCAGAAATATAGTCGTGAGGATGGACAGTATATGGCCTTTATCCCTTCTAAATTTAAGGAAAAGGAAGTCTTCCCAAGTGGTACCTTTGATAAAACAATTGATTTACCCTTTGAGAATTTAAGCCTTCCTGCACCTGAAAAATTTGATACTATTTTGACTCAATTTTATGGAGACTATATGACCTTGCCACCTGAAGAAAAACGCTTCTACAGTCATGAATTTCACGCTTACAAATTGGAGGATTAGGATGCAATATTTAGAAAAAGAAGAAATTAAAGAAATTCAACTAGCCCTTCTAGATTATATTGATGAGACTTGTAAGAAACATAATATTCCTTATTTTCTCAGTTATGGAACCATGCTTGGAGCTATCCGCCACAAAGGTATGATTCCTTGGGATGATGATATTGATATTTCTCTCTATCGTGAGGATTATGAACGTTTACTGGATATTATAGAAAAAGAAAATCACCCTCGCTACAAGGTTCTTTCCTACGACACCTCTTCTTGGTACTTCCATAATTTCGCATCGATTTTGGATACTTCTACTGTTATCGAAGACCATGTTAAGTACAAGCGTCATGACACCAGTCTCTTTATCGATGTCTTCCCAATTGATCGCTTTACAGACTTGAGCATTGTCGACAAGAGTTATAAGTATGTAGCCCTTCGTCAACTAGCCTATATTAAAAAATCACGCGCAGTTCACGGTGATAGCAAATTAAAAGATTTTCTAAGATTATGTAGCTGGTACGCCCTCCGCTTTGTCAATCCTCGCTACTTTTACAAGAAAATTGATCAGTTAGTCAAAAATGCTGCAACTAGTAATCCTCTATATGAAGGAGGAATTGGAATTGGTAAGGAAGGAATGAAAGAAGTCTTCCCAGTTGATACCTTTAAAGAACTCATCTTAACTGAGTTTGAAGGTCGTATGTTACCAGTTCCTAAAAAATATGACCAATTTTTAACCCAGATGTATGGCGATTATATGACACCACCATCAAAAGAAATGCAAGAATGGTATAGTCACAGTATTACAGCTTATCGCGAAAACTGATTAAGGACGACCATATAAACTACAAAAAGGCTGGGGAAAAACTCAATTTCAGGAGAAAATGAAGTAATTATTCCTACAATCATGACCACCCGTCAAACGGGTGGTTTGTCCCAGGGCTATAAGTCCAAATTACCAGCCAGCGCCTAAAGACGCTGACTTTCACTTTGTTCAAGCCTTATCGCTCTTGACTCGTCACTTGCCTCTCAAAGAGGCTTTAGTATTACTTACCACTATCCCTAAAGGGATCCTCATATTCTTTTACACTTAATTTATCTAGTGCTATATCATGCTTTTCCTGTTCTTGAATATATTTCTTAATTGTGCCTTCATTAAGTCCTACTGTACTCACATAATAACCTTCCGCCCAGAAATGCCGATTCCCAAACTTGTACTTGAGATTGGCGTGTTTGTCAAACATCATGAGTGCACTTTTTCCTTTTAAATAACCCATGAAACTCGAAACACTTATCCTTGGTGGAATACTTACTAACATGTGTACATGGTCTGGCATTAAGTGACCCTCGATAATTTCAACTCCTTTATAACTACACAAGCGATGAAATATTCCGCCTAAACTACTTCGATATTGATTATAGATGACTTTTCGTCTATACTTAGGGGTAAACACAATGTGATACTTACAGTGCCACTTTGTGTGCGATAAACTATGAGCCTTTTGTGCCATATTTTTCTCCTTTCGCTTTACAATTGGCTTGAACACCTTCATTGTATCGCGTTTGGAGTTTTTTGGGTATAACCTTCGACGCGCACCCGCATAGCGGGTGGTTTTTTTGTCTCGCGCCTAACAGAGCGAGACGGACTAATAGTCACATAATAAAAACACCCCAAAAGTTAGATTTTTCTGTCTAACTTTTGGGGTGCAGTTCATTCAACACCTGAATATTATGCGTTTTTAATTTTTCTTCAATCCATTACAATAGATAGAGAAATCAATTTCTTATAAGTAAAGGAATTTGAAAATAGCTACTGCCGCAATTGCTGCTGCAATCGGTGCTACTACTGGTACCCAAGAGTACCACCATTTTGAATCGCCTTTGTGCTCACCAAGAACTGATTTTGGAAGGAAAGCATGAAGGAGACGTGGTCCCAAGTCACGGGCTGGGTTCAAGGCAGGTCCTGTAGGTCCACCAAGTGATGTTACCAAGGCCATAACAAGGAATCCAAGTGCCAAGTGAGCTACTGAAAGTCCTGAAGCAGTATGTGGTGCTACTTGGGCTTTGATGGCTAAATCAGAAAAGTCAACATTTTGACCTGCTTGACTAGCCATTTGTTTCATGTATTGAAGCACTTCAGAACCAAAGAAGTTTTTAGTCATTCCAAGGGCTGCAAAGAAAAGAACAAATGATCCAACAAACTCGTTTACAAAACCGTTAACAGTTGCTGCAAAATGTGATTCTTTTGTACCATTATCCAAACTTGAAATTGTTGAGAAAGTACCCAAAATGTTGTTTGGATTTTCAGTTTTCAAGTAGTATGGGCGGTGTGTTGCCACAACCAAGGCTTGACCAAAGATAGCACCCAAAACTTGTGCGATGATATAAGGCGCAACTTGAGCCCAAGGGAAAAGACCGCTGATTGCAAGTCCAAGAGTGAAGGCTGGGTTGATGTGGTTACCAGATACGTTACCAAACATCAAGGCTGGGATCATAACCCCCATACCATAACCAACAGCGATAACGATCCAGCCACTTTGGTGACCTTTCGTACCTTTAAGTTCAACGTTGGCAACTGCACCATTTCCAAGAATGATCAAAATAGCAGTTCCCAAAAATTCAGTGGCATATTTAATTGCCCATGTGAAATCCATTTGATAGATTCTCCTTAAAATTTTTTAGACAATCCTTATTCTATCAATTTTTACATCTTTTAGCAACTACTTTCCCGAAAGATTGTGACAGAAAACGGTTCCAAATCTTATAAACTAATCTTTTTTCCAAGATATTCCCAGTTCATTATGTTATCTGAGCTAATCTGATGCTTTTATGTCAATTCCTACTGATACATAGTATAGGGAATAAGAAGTATCTTTCCCCATTCACCAATAAGAGTTTTGCTATGAAAACAAAACTCTATCCTTCTAATGAAACAATCTTAACCTGATTTACATAAAAATTCTCGTCACATTGCCATAAAATCTCAGCCATATTTTGTAAGAAATGGATTTATCGTGATCAGCTCTAATTGTGAGATTATAGCCACTTTCATTCCTATCCATGTCAATATTTAGATTATAAAATCCCTTCTGTTCAATGAGAATATTCAAGGTATCTATTGAAGATTTATTGGTTACAAATCCAGTCATTCTGATATGATAATGAGTATCGCTTTTCAAAAATTTGGAGCTATTTTTCTGAACAGAGACAACAATTAAACTGCAAAATAAGCCTAGAACAATCGCCATTCCAATACCTGCAGTCGCCCAAATACCAGCTGCTGTGGTGATACCACTGATTTTTTTATCCCTCATGAAAATAATACCACCACCAATGAAACTAATTCCACTGACAATTTGGGCCGCAACCCTAGAAGTATCATCATTAGGCGTATCCAAGAAAGCTTCTTTTGATAAAATCATCATTAAAGTTGCAGTTAAGGCAACCAAAATATGAGTCTTTCTCCCAGCCTACTTGTGCTTAGATTTTCTTTAATAGCCAATGATAAAACCAGAAAAACAAGACAATAAAATGAGAATAATGTGTCGGACTTCAATCGGTAGAGCTATCGTATCAAGCATTATTTCCCTCCTCTATCACTCATAATTTTATATTATAGTCCTAGTTGAAACTTTTTTCAAGAGAATATATTAGTTGAAAATTGTCCTTTTTAAAACAAAAAACCACAGTTACTCTCTAGTGATAACTTGCAGTTTTCTGTAACTAATGGATTCTTACAATGTCTCAAACAATTCTTGCATTTGCACATCATCTGGAACTAGTTTTAAGTAAGCTTGGGCATTGACTTTGGCTTCCTCAAAGTAGCCCAATTCACGCAAGAGATAGATATAGTGTTCCAGAAACTCTGGATTGTCCTTTAAATCTCCTGCCAACTCTTGGTAAAGTTCATAGGCAGTATCCAAATCGTCCATTTCTTGATAGGAACGAGCAATCATCCACTTGGTCAAGAGATTTTCTGGCTCCTCACTTTGCAAGTCTAGAATGTCTTCATAACGCTCCTGCTCCAGATAAATAGTTGCTAGACGGAGTAAGATTTCTTCCGTATCCTCAGCATCTTCTTTAGCAGTAAGGAGGTAGTTCTCTGCTCCACTAGCATCATGCAATTCATAGGAAAATTGTGAAGCTACTAACAAGAGTCTTGTTTCAAAAGGATTTTTCTCCAAGCCTTGCTTAGCGATACGCAGGGCTTCTTGAACTTGATGTTCCTTATGTAAGGCCTGGCTATAACCATATTCATAGCCTTCAAAGTCAGGAGAAATGGTATCGATCTGCTTAAAGTAGAGGACAGCTTTTTGGTATTCTTCTTGATCAAAGTAAAGACTGGCCAACTCAAAAGCTGTCAGGTCATCGTATTCTAACTCCAGGGCTTTTTCTAAAAACTCTATAGCTGTTTCAAATTTCCCTAACTGGGCATAGGCAAAGCCAATTCGTTGATAGGTAGAAATGCCTGTTTGCTCATAAATTGAGCGATTATCTAACTGAGCATAGCCTTGAATAGCTTCTTGGTAATTTTCCAACTCACTATCCAACTCTGCCAAGCCCAATATCAAGAGAGGATCCTCTGAGTAAGTCAATGCTTCTAACAATTTCTCACGCGCCACATCTGTCAAACCTTCCAGCTGGTAGAGGTCTGCTTTAAGTGCCAAAGCTGAAACATACCAGTCACTGTCAGCTTGGATTTCCTCAAGGTACGCAAATGCTTCCTCTATTTGACCATCCTCGCTAGCAATAGCTGCCAGATTGAGATTAACCTCTGGGAAATCCCCTACAATTTTCAGGTAAATTTCCTTGGCCTGAGGATAAAAACCAATCCCTTCAAGATAAGTTGCCAACTCATACAGAAGGTCACTTGGATCATTTTCTAAAGCTTTGACGAAGTAGTGCTCTGCCTTAACTAAATCTTGCTCCTCCAAAGCCTGTAACATCTGTTGACTATTGTTCACTCTTAGCTTCCTCTCCTTCTAGTTCATATAGGCCACTGACTACCTTATACCATTCAAAAATCGCTGAAATGACAACTTTAGCAGAGGCATAAACCGGAATACCGAGCAAGACTCCCCATATGCCAAACATGGATCCTGAAGTCAACAAGACAAAGAGAACATTAATGGGATGGATGTTTAATTGACTTCCCAAAATCAATGGAGAGACAAAACGGCCTTCAATAGTTTGTTCTACGATAAAGACAATCACTACTTTCAAAAGCATGACTGGACCAGCAATCAAACCCAATACTAGGGCAGGAAGCATGGCTAGGAAACTACCAAGATAAGGAACCAGATTTAAGATACCAGCAGTAACACCCAGCGTAACCGCATAGCGTAGACCAATGATCTTAAAGAAGACGATAAACATTACTGCTACAATAATAGCCACTGTCACTTGCCCTCGAACATAGTTAGACAACTGTTGATTCACATCTGATAAAACTTGTCCAACAGGTTCTTTCAATTTCATTGGCATGAATTGGGTCAAATAGTGACGCAAGCCTTTCCCATCACGCAAGAGATAAAAGAGCATGAAAGGAACGATAATCAAGGCAACAATCACTTGAGATGCCCCACTAATAAAAGCGCTCACCCAGTTAACAGCCTGAGATGAAACCTTACTTGCCCAAACTGTAGCCTGACTTGAGAAGTTTGTCAAAACTTGCTCTAACTGTGGTCTGAAATCATCTGATAAACGCTTGGTTACCAAATCGTCAATAACTCTGTCAGCATCTTCGAGGTATATTGGTACGTTTCTTGCAAATGTTAAAACTTGACGTTGCAGATTTGGAATAGCTACTGCCAAGCCCCAAATGATAAAGAGAGCGATGATGACAAAGACAATAGTGATAGCTATAACACGATTAACCTTATGCTTCTCCATCCAATCAACAATAGGATTTAATAAATAATATAGCAAACCAGATAGAATAACTGGCAACATCACGACTGCCAAAAAGTCTAAAACAGGTGAAAATAAAAAACTAATCTTACTTAAAATAAAAAGATTGAGTCCCAATAATAAGGTTACCAAAAATACCGTAATGGCCTTGTTATCCAAAAACCACTTGAAAAACCAAGATAGGCTAAAATGTTTCTCTTTTTGTTCCATATATAATTCCTTTCTGTCGTCCTTTCATTATACCATTTTTAGGCCAAAATAACTCTTTTTTAAAGTGCTTACATGGAGACAGCGACATAAAAAATCCCCTCAAAAGAGGAGATTTAATTAGTCTTGAATATGACGGTCTAAGTTCTTCTGATAATCAGCATTGGATTTGGCTTTTTCATCAGCAAATTTCTTGCGGAACTCATCCATTTCTTTAGTAGTGACTATCTTATCTTGGATTTTCAGATACTTGTAGCTATTTTCACTAGTCTTGTCACCTACCCAGCCACCGGCACCACTGCCAGGAACCATTTTCGTCACTAGCATTTGAGCACCATCAGAGTATACTGGAATAACAAGTGCACTATCTGACAACCAAGCTTGGGCCTTAGAATATTTGGAATAACGTTTTTGAAGGTCTGTTTTCTCACTATTTGCATCATCAATCAGTTCTTTGTATTTATCCAATCCAACTGTTTTAATAACTGGATTGTCTGTTCCTGGTGCTACACCAAGAGCACTTAGGAGACTTGGACCTGAAGTTGGATCAAATACATCTAGATAAGTCGATGGATCAGCAAAGTCTGGACTCCAACCACTGACTGCATTAATATCCCAGTCGGTATTGGTATTGGAAGTAGCTAGAACAGTCATGCTTCCCAATTCATCATCAGAAACTTGTTGAATATCAACAACTACATTATCAGAGCCTAAGGCTTCCTCAATGGATTGTTTATAAGACTGAACCTGACGAATAAAATCTGGATTTGATGAAGAAATTGGCAAATCTAAATGAATTGGGAACTGTACTCCATCAGCTTGAAGGGTTTTCTTAGCAGCTTCAAACTTAGCTTTAGCCTTGTCTACATTATGAAGTGAATCTTGGGCATCATCAAGACTAACATCTTTCCAGACATTATCCAATTTATCCAATTCTGTCTTAGTAACTTGACCAAATGTTTGATCTCCTACTTGAACAAATGTTGGAGGAGTGAAACTTGTCCGTAACTTACGAGGTCCTACTTCATCACCAAATACTTGAGAGATCCCTGCTTTACGATCTACCGCAAAAGCCAAGGCTTGACGGAAATCTTTGTTTAACAAGGCTTTCTTAGTAGAAGTTTTTTCTGTATCACTTGTTTTAGCAGTGTGATTGTAATTTACACGGTCGATATTGGTTGAGATATAAAAAACTCCTCCACGCTGTTGACCATACACAATATTATCCTTGTATTTTTCTTTTAGACGTTCATAGTTAGCAGAGTTTTTAAAGAGTGGTGCAGCTGGATAGTGTCCCTCATCAAAACCGCGTCCTAGAGAGTCTGCATCTTGACCATCAAAGAAGGATAACTTGATATCATCAATAAAGACATTCTGCTTATCCCAATAATTTTGGTTTTTGGTCATTTCTATAGAAGACTTAGATGTAAGACCTTTGAGGAGAAATGGCCCATTGTATAGAATGCTCGTTACATCCGTTGGTTTACCAAAGTCATCTCCTTTAGAAGCTAAAAAGTCTTCATTGACTGGTGCAAGAACTCCCATTGTTGTTTTTGAATTCCAGAAAGATTCTGGATGGTTCAAAGTATAAACAACAGTATAATCGTCTGTTGCTTTTACACCAACAGTAGAAAAATCCGTTGTTTTCCCATTTACATAGTCATCCAATCCTTTAATTGATTCCTGTACCAAATAGAGGGCCTGTGATTTTTTATTTGCTGCATGCTTCAGACCAGTTACAAAGTCTTGAGCCTTGACTTCACCATACTCTTCCCCCTCATTGGTATACCATTTGACACCCTGACGGATTTTATAGGTATAGGTCAAACCATCTTTGGAAACAGTCCAATCTTCTGCAACTGATGGAACAAGATTCCCATATTGGTCATTTTCAAGCAAACCGTCAATAACGTTACCTGTGACCTGTTTAGTGCTGACATTTCCAGAAACTGTATAATCCAGAGTCGAAGGATCTGATGAAAATACATAGGCATAAGTAACTGGTTTTTTTGCTTCTTTATTAGCATTACCAGATGAACACGCTGCTAGGAGAGCTGCCGAGAGTACAGCAACTCCTGCTGCTAAGAAAACACGTTTTTTCATAAACAAACTCCTTTGCAATTTGTATAAGATTATTATAGCACTTTTATTAAGTAAATCAATGAAAACATTCTTAATATTATCATGAAAAGAATGTGGAAAATCTCTTGCCAAGCTTGATTTTTTCATACTAGCATTTTTGTGATATAATAGTCTTATCTTTATATAGAGGTAAAGTTATGAAAGAAACTGTTTATTTTGGAACTTATACACGTCGTACTTCTCAAGGGATTTACAAGGCAGACTTTGATACAGAAACTGGTCAGCTTTCAAATCTAGAACTTTTTGCAGCTGAACCAAGCCCAACCTACCTTGCCTTTGACCAGCACCAACATTTATACACTGTTGGTAGTCAAGACGATAAGGGAGGAATTGCAGCCTATCAAACTGACGGGACTTTATTAAATCATGTCGTTGAAGAAGGAGCTCCCCACTGTTATGTTGCCGTTGATGAAAAGCGTAATTTGGTCTATGCAGCCAACTACCATAAAGGACAGGTCCTTGTTTATAAACGTCAGGAAGACGGTAGTCTTCTACTTAGTGATGTGGATCAACACAGTGGCCAAGGTCCACATGAAAATCAAGCATCTCCTCATGTTCACTTTACAGACTTAACACCTGACCACTATCTAGTGACCTGTGATTTGGGTACTGACCAAGTCATCACCTATGACCTTGATCAAGAAGGAAAATTATCTAAGCTCTATACCTATCATAGCCAGCCAGGAGCAGGCTCACGCCATATTATTTTCCATAACCATTATAAAATCGCTTATCTCATTTGTGAACTCAATAGCACTATCGAGGTTCTAATCTACGATGGTGTTGGCGAATTTGAACGCATGCAAATCATTTCAACTCTACCAGACGGTTATGAAGGCTTTAATGGTACTGCTGCTATTCGTCTCTCTAAAGATGGTAAATACCTCTACGCTTCTAACCGTGGTCATGATTCTATCGCAGTATATACAATACTTGCGGACGGTAGCTTAGAGTTGTTAGAAATCGTTCCGACACATGGTCAGACTCCACGTGATTTTGATTTGACACCAGACCAAGAATTTGTCATTGCTGTCCATCAAGACTCTGACAATGCAACCGTTTTTAAACGCAATCCTGAAACTGGTCGTCTAGCAGAACTTTCTAACGACTTCCATGTTCCAGAAGCGGTCTGCATCAGTTTTGCCCCTTAAGAAAACATAAAAAATGAACTTGGTAACTCAAGTTCATTTTTTTCTTATAGTCTTTTTCCGACATTAATACGGTTAATGGCACGTTGCAGTGCAATCTTAGCACGACGTTCTTGATCAATCAAGTTTTTGTCTTGTGCTTCTTCAATTTCACGCTCTGCTCGAAGCTTGGCACGTTCTGCACGACTGATATCGATATCACGAGCACGTTCTGCAGAATCCGCAACGATTGTGATGGTATTATTGGCAATTTCAATAACGCCTCCGTTTACTGCAATCCAGTTCACGTGATCTTCATCATCAATACGCTTTACCTTTACTTCATCAACTGCTAAAACCGCAATCATATTTTCATGTCGTGGCAAGATCCCCATCTCACCATCCAGAGTTCGAACCGATACATAGCTGGCATGGTGATCATAGACGAGACCATCTGGTGTCACGATCTGGACAGTTAACTGAGCCATAGATCACCTCTTAAAATCCCATTTTTTCAGCTTTTGCAATCACATCTTCGATAGAACCTACACCACGGAAGGCATCTTCTGGCAAGTGGTCATGTTTACCATCAAGGATTTCCTTAAATCCACGAACAGTTTCAGCAACTGGAACATAAGAACCTGGCTGACCAGTAAATTGTTCCGCAACATTAAAGTTTTGTGACAAGAAGAACTGGATACGACGGGCACGAGCAACCAAGGTCTTTTCTTCATCAGAAAGCTCATCCATACCAAGGATAGCAATGATATCTTGCAATTCATGGTAACGTTGAAGGACACGTTTTACTTCAGCAGCAACTGCATAGTGCTCTTCTCCAACAATTTCAGGTGCCAAGGCACGTGAGCTTGAAGCAAGTGGGTCAACGGCTGGATAAATACCCAATTGTACCAACTTACGTTCCAAGTTTGTAGTAGAATCCAAGTGAGCGAAGGCTGTTGCTGGCGCTGGGTCAGTATAGTCATCCGCTGGCACATAGATAGCTTGGATAGAGGTTACAGAACCCTTCTTGGTTGATGTAATACGTTCTTGCAATTGACCCATTTCCGTAGCAAGGGTTGGTTGATAACCAACGGCTGATGGCATACGACCCAAAAGGGCAGATACTTCTGAACCAGCCTGAGTGAAACGGAAGATATTATCGATAAAGAGAAGCACGTCTTGGCCTTCTACATCACGGAAGTATTCAGCGATTGTCAAACCAGTAAGGGCAACACGCATACGTGCTCCTGGTGGCTCATTCATCTGACCAAATACCATGGCTGTTTTCTCGATAACGCCTGATTCTTTCATTTCCCAGTAAAGGTCATTCCCCTCACGAGTACGTTCCCCAACACCAGTAAATACTGAAATACCACCGTGTTCTTGAGCAATGTTATGAATCAATTCTTGGATCAAGACGGTTTTACCAACTCCGGCACCACCGAAAAGTCCAACCTTACCACCTTTAAGGTAAGGGGCAAGAAGGTCGATAACCTTAATCCCTGTTTCAAGGATTTCAGAAGAGGTAGACAACTCATCAAAAGTTGGAGCTTTTTTATGAATTGGCTGACGCTCTGCGTCTTCTGTAAAAGGAGCTTCCAAGTCAATGGTATCTCCCAAAACGTTGAAGACACGTCCCAAAGTTTCTTTACCTACTGGTACAGAGATTGGACGACCTGTGTCCAATACTTCCATTCCACGAGTCAATCCATCTGTTGATTCCATGGCGATAGTACGGACCATACCATCTCCCAACTCCAAGGCTACTTCAAGGACGATTTTTGTTTTTCTTTCGTCATTTTTGTAGACGACAAGTGCATTGTTAATCTCAGGAAGTTCTTCCCCTGCTGCAAACAAGACGTCTACAACGGGACCGATAACCTGAGCAATTTTACCTGAACTCATCTCCTTCTCCTATTCTATATAAGATACTGTCGGTTCCTAGCTCAACTAGGTCCTAAGTTCATTTTCATACGAGCTGGACTAGTGCCTATTCTAAGGCACTAGCTCCTGCTACGATTTCTGTAATTTCTTGTGTAATCGCCGCCTGTCTGGCACGGTTATACTGAATTGTCAAATCATTAATGACTTTCTTAGCATTATCTGTCGCTGTTTGCATGGCTGTCATACCAGCAGCATTTTCAGCTGTCTTGGCATCGATAATAGCCCCGTAAATCATACTTTCTGCAAACTGAGGCAACAACTGCTCCAAAATTTCTTCTCGGCCTGTCTCCAATTCAAAAGTCAAGCTGTAGTCTTCATCCGCTTCATTTGGATCCAAGTCAACAATCGGAAGCATTTGCTCCACACGCATTTGACTGGTTAGCGTATTGACATGGTGGTTGTAGCAGACATAGAGCTCATCAAAGAGTTCATTTTGGTACATTTCAACAGTTTTTGAAATAATCTTACGAACTTCATCAAAGCTAGGTTGGTCTGCCAAGCCACGTAGTTCATAAAGTGGTTGAATACCACGGGCCTTAAAGAAGTCAGCTCCCATTCCACCGATACAGATCATTTCAAAACCTTGACCATCTGGATGGTATTCTTCCTTCAACTCCATAACGGCTTTCAGAATAGAAGAATTATACCCTCCAACCAAACCGCGATCTGAAGTAATGACGATATAGCCTGTCTTCTTAACTGGACGGCTAATCAACATGGGATTGGTTGAACTACCAGCTCCATTCCCATGAAGAATATCCGTCAAAAGTTTACGAACTTTCTGAGCATAAACTTGGAAGTTGCGAGCAGCTTCTTCAGAACGACCTAGCTTAGCAGCTGATACCATCTGCATGGCATTAGTGATTTGACTCGTATTTTTTGTTGAGGCGATTTTTGTTTTAATATCATTTAGAGATACTGCCATCTGACACCTCTATTCTTATTGGAAGCTGGTTTGATTGAGAAACTCTGTAATCGCAGCATCCAAGACTGCTTCTTCTGGCAAGTCTTTTGTTTCACGAATAGTTTCCAAAATCTCTGGATGTTGAGCATCAAAGAAGGCATGGAACTCTTCCTCGAAACGAACAATATCATCTACTGGAACAGTATCCAAGAAACCATGTGTCAAAGCATAGAGAATGGTTACTTGTTTCTCAACAGGCAATGGTTTGTGAACAGGTTGTTTCAAAACTTCAACTGTACGACGTCCACGGTTCAACTTAGCCTGTGTTGCTGCATCCAAGTCAGAACCAAACTTAGTGAAAGCTTCCAACTCACGGTATGAAGCAAGGTCGATACGAAGTGTACCAGCAACCTTTTTCATGGCTTTGATTTGTGCAGAACCACCTACACGAGATACAGATGAACCCGCATCGATGGCTGGACGAATACCCGCATTGAAGAGACCATCACCAAGGAAGATTTGTCCATCAGTGATAGAAATCACGTTGGTTGCGATATAGGCAGAGATATCTCCTGCTTGTGTCTCGATAAATGGTAGGGCTGTAATTGATCCACCACCAAGTTCATCAGAAACTTTAGCTGAGCGCTCAAGCAAACGGCTGTGAAGATAGAAAACATCCCCTGGGAAGGCTTCACGACCTGGAGGACGACGAAGCAAGAGTGACAGTTCACGATAAGCTACCGCTTGTTTTGATAAATCATCATAAACGATCAAAACATGTTTCCCTTGGTACATAAATTCTTCTGCCATGGCGACCCCAGCATAAGGAGCTAGGAAGAGCAATGGAGATGGTTGTGAAGCAGAGGCAGTCACAACGATTGTGTAGTCCAAGGCACCGTACTGACGAAGTGTTTCTACTTGCGTACGAACTGTTGATTCTTTCTGTCCAATCGCTACGTAGATACAGATCATATCTTGACCTTTTTGGTTCAAGATTGTGTCAATCGCAATGGTTGTTTTCCCTGTCTGACGGTCACCGATAATCAACTCACGTTGACCACGACCAATCGGTACAAGGGCATCAATAGCTTTCAAACCAGTTTGCAATGGTTCTGATACAGACTTACGTTGCATAACACCAGGAGCTGACGCTTCTACTGGACGAGTTTTATCAGTGTGGATTTCACCAAGACCGTCAACTGGACGACCAAGCGGGTCAACAACACGACCAATGAGACTCTCACCTACTGGAACTTCCATGATTTTTCCTGTACGGCGGATTGTATCGCCCTCACGGATATCTGTAAAGTCACCTAGGATGATAATACCGACGTCTGTTGACTCCAAGTTTTGGGCCATCCCATAAGAGCCGTTTTCAAAGATCAACAACTCTCCACTCATGGCATTTTCAAGGCCGTGAGCACGCGCGATACCGTCCCCGATATAGGTTACAACACCTGTTTCAGTCACATCAAAATTGGGTTTGAAATTTTCAATTTGTTGCTTAATTAAAGCGCTGATTTCTTGTGCGTTAATTGCCAAAAGAACACCACTTTCTATTTCAAATTTTCTTTAACAACTTTAAGTTGTTGTTTAATACTCACATCAATTGTCTTGTGATTGGCAAAAATGACAAAACCACCAATGAGACTTTCATCGATTTGTTCTTTTACACTCCTTACTTTCAGAGACATTTTCTTCTCAATCAAAGGGAGCAAGCGACTCTTCTGTTCATCTGTTAAAGGATGAGCTGAAGTAATCGTCACTTCAAATCGATTTGTTTCTTTTTCAAGTCGGTTCAAGCAATCTACGAGCACATCATAAAAAAGATTTGCTCTGTGGTTGTAGATAAGAACCTGGATCAAGTTTTGCAATAAAGGTGACACAGAGTCTTGGAAGAAAGCAATCGTTTTTTCCTTGTCAGACTCGTCTACTGCCACTTTTTTTAAAAAAGAAGGTAAACCTGTTTCTTCAGCAACTTGCTTGATTTGAGTCAAGTCTGAAAAAATACGGTCTTCTTCTCCTTTTTCAAGTACCAATTGGACAAAAGGCATGCTGTATTTTTCAATTACCTTTACTGTTTTCTTGTCCATTAAGCTTCTCCTAGCTGATCGATATACTGATCAATGAGTTCTTTATGGGCATGACCGTCAAGGTTTTGTGAGATGATTTTACCAGCCAAGCTGATTGTCAAATCTGCTACCTCACCCTTAACGCTTTGTAAAGCTTCAGCTTTGTTTTGAGCAATTTCTTGGTTTGCTTTTTCTTTTAAGCGTCCTGCTTCTAGTTTAGCATCTGCTAAAATACTAGCTTTACTTTTCTCAGCTGTTTCTTTCGCATTCTCAATGATTGTCTTAGCTTCTTTACGGCTACCAGCCAATTCATCTTCGCGTTTTTGAGCCAATACTTCTGCTTTTTGACGGGCTTCTTCAGCTCTATCAATATCTGAAGCAATTTTTTCAGCTCTTTCTTCGAAAATGCCTGTAATATTAGACCATGCAAATTTTTTAATCAAGACTAGCAAAAGGATAAAAGAGCCAGCGATTAAAATAAAATTACCAATTAATTCACCTACTGTTACGTGCATCAGTTACTCCTTTCTACTCTTCATCATTAATTTTATTTCCTAGGTACATAGAGGATAATAGTGTAAAGACATAGGCCTGTACACAAGAAATGAACACGGAAAATGCAGTCCAAACTAAGTTTGTCCCAAATGCGATTGGATACCAAAAAATAGCCTGATGTGAAAGTAAAAGAAGCAAGCTTGTCATTACTTCACCTGCAAAGATATTCCCAAAAATCCGCAAAGCAAGAGAAAGGAAATTCGTGACTTCTTCAAGTAGATTCATCGGTGTCATAAATGCAGGAGTTACAAAACCTTTTAGGTATTGTTTAATCCCACGACGACGAATCCCCTCAATGTGCGCCATCACAATAATACAGAAAGACAAGACAAGGTCAAATGAAAGATTTGCAGTTGGCGATGTCCAAAGGTTTGTCCCATCTGTTGTTTGAAGTTTAGCCATCAAACCAAGATTATTGGCGATAACCATAAAAAGAAATAAACATAAGTAAAAGAGTGAGTAATCTTTTATGTAGTGGGAACCAAGGTTAGGTTCTGTAAATCCAATTACAAAATCATAGAGATACTCTAGTACATTTTGTTTACCTTTGGGTTTCAAGGTCATATTACGACTTGCCCAATAGATAAATGCAAAAATCAGAAACACAGACAGCAAAGTCAAGGCTGTCAAAGTTAAATCAAAGGTAACAGGACCAATATTGATGGTTGGATTGATACTTTCTTCCATCTAACATTCTCCCTTCTCCAATTTATATTTCGTTATTTAATAATAAATGAGAAGACAAGAGTTACGAAGAAAGTTCCTTCAATAAAGGCAACCCCTAAAAACATCAAGCTACGAAACTCAGCGATAATATCTGGTTGGCGAGCTACTGATTTCAACAAACCATTCATCAACATACCCTCACCAAGAGATACACCCATACAGGCAAGACATAGACCGAAAAATGTTAAATTCATGACGAATTCTCCTTTTAATTAAAATTTACTTACTTAGTTTAGTCCTAAAAATTGGATTTGTCAACTTTTTACTAACATTGAAAGCGTTTAATGAAAATTATTTACAATTTTACTATTTTTGAGTCTATTATATAGAAAACTTTGTAAAAAACTTGTAATAAATCCGACCATTATCTAGACCTTTCTGAAAATATTGAAAAAATCCGAGATGAAATCTCGGATGGAAATTTATCTATTTTCTTTAACCTAATGCTCTTTTAGTAAGTAGGATTAAAGGGAAAGCAACTAGAAAGCTTTCGTCTCCTATATGTTTATTAAGCACGAACTGTGACGCTGGTTCCATCTTCCTTATAAAGATTGATGAGTCCTTCTTTCAATGCACGAACCATGTCTCCTGCTTGAACGGGTTGAGGCACCTTAATAGTCAAGAGTTCCATTGGATTTGGAGCGCGGTCGATTTTATTGCCTTTGGCATCATGCAAATCTTCGATATACGTTTCAAAATGACGGAAACCTGGGCCGTAAAACTCAACTTGGTCTCCTTCGTTAATAACGTTCCGTTGACGAATAGTTGCTGTTTGTGTCGAATCATCATAAGAAACCACTTCAGCAACAAACTTGTACTCAGGAATTTTACGGCGAGCACCAAACAACTGCTCATTTTCAGATGGTGTACCGTAGTAGAAACCTGTTGCCAATTCACGTTGAGCAACCTTCCACATTTCGTCCACTAAATCTTGTTTAATAGCTTCAAACTTTTCAGGACTTTCAAGATATGCATCCACAGCCGCCTTATAGCAGTTGGTTACTGTTGATACGTAGTGAATAGACTTCATACGCCCTTCAATCTTAAGACTGTCCACTCCATTTTCAATCATATCTGGAATATGGTCAATCATAGACATATCAACGGCTGACATTGAAAATTCTTCAGGAATTTCACCTTTCAAGCTCTTGCGTTCTTGACCAAATGGCATATCGTAAAGGTCGTATTTCCAACGACAAGACTGAGAGCAACCACCACGGTTAGCATCACGCATACTCATGTGGTTTGAAAGAGTACAACGACCAGAGTAAGAAATACACATGGCTCCGTGGACAAAGGCTTCAATTTCTACATCAGTACGTTTGCGGATTTCAGCTAATTCTTCCATCGAAACCTCACGCGCCAAAACGACACGAGTCAAGCCCAATTCTTTCCAGAACTCAAGCGTTTCATAGTTAGTGGCACTGGCTTGGGTAGAGAGGTGGATTTCAAGACCAGGCGCTTCTGTCGCTGCAATCATAATCAAGGCAGGATCAGACACGATAACTGCCGCGATTCCGATATCACGCAGTTTACGGAACCACTCACCAGCACCAGCTTCATTTCCTTCGTGCATAACCATGTTGGCAGCTACATAGACCTTGGCACCGTACTTAGCCGCAAACTGAACACCTTCTTCCATCTGTTCAAAGGTAAAGTTTCCAGCACGGCTACGAAGACCATAGGCCTGACCACCGATAAAGACAGCATCTGCTCCATACTGAACAGCTACCTTTAGCTTCTCTAAAGTCCCTGCAGGTGATAAAACCTCAGGACGTTTTAATGTTTTTGTCATGTTTTCTCCTATTTGCAATATAAAAGTTTGACGTTTTTCCTTCTCATTTTATAGTAAATAAGCCATAAAATCAAGCCTGGACAGATTGTTTTGACAATTCTAATCTTTCAGCAGTTGAAACAAGTAGTAAAAAGATCCGATAAAGTAAAAACCAGTATCCAAAGATACTGGCTAATTAAACTACATGGAATAATCTAGTCCTTAAACGACTATTCCCACTCACTAAAAGTCAGATATTGACTATTTAGGATAGTTGATTAAATAGTGATTGATAATACAATCAATAATACTGACTTTCGTATAGTACGCTTTGGGAAGTGTATACCAGTAAGGCAAGAAATAGGTAACATCTATATGTTCCTGAATGATAGGAATTTATGGAATAGATGCAAAAAAAAGATGCGTGAAAATCAATCACACATCAAAATAAAAAACCAAGATAATTATAACATAAAGAAAGGGAAAAAAGTATGTTTGTTGTAAAAAAAGATTTAATGAAATTAGGATTTTCAAGTTGGCAAGCCATGATGTTAGTAAAACAGGCTAAAGCAAAATTAGCTAGTCAAGGCTTAACTTGGTATGAAAGTAAAGGTTTAGGACGTGTACCTCTTGAAACAGTTGAGGAAATTTTGGGAGTGAAAATAGATGAAGATAGCTTGTTAGATACGGAAATCAAAGAAAATGCCTAAAATATCTAGTATTTATCCTATGGGCAATGGCACGTATAGGGCGACTGTTTCTTTGGGTTTTGATGTTCAGACTGGAAAAAGGATACAAAAGTTTAAGAATGGCTTTAAAACGCAAAAGGAAGCTCAAGAGTGGCGCTTACGTATGCTTGCCGACTTTGGTAAAGGTTCTATAACTGTTAATAGCACAATGACTTTTAAAAAGTTTCTTGATGATTATTTTATACCAGACTATAAGAGCCAAGTAAGAAAACGTACTTTTGATATGACACAATCAAAATTTAAAAGACTGTCATTTTTTGAGAATATAAAGTTATCGGATATTCAAGCACCTCATGTAAAGAAGTGGCAAAATGCAATGTTTATAGAGGGGTTATCTAATAATTATATTCGTTCTGTTCATCAAATGTTACAACAGATTTTTGATTTAGCAGTTAAATTGGGTATGTTGTCAAATAATGTTGCTAAGACGGTAGGAAACGTAAAAAAAGACCGTCCTAAAGTTGATTTTTGGACGGTAGAAGAATTTCAGCTATTCATTAGTACATTTGATAAATCTAATATCTATGAATTATTGTATTTTACTACATTTTGGTTTTTCTTTATGACTGGAGTTAGGACAAGTGAATTACAAGCTATTGAATGGTCGAAAATAGATTTTGAAAAAGGTACTGCTTTAATAAACTGCTCAATGTATTAAAAGCCAAAAAGAGTGGTATCTTACTGATACAAAATCTATATCAGGTGTAAGGCTTTTGTATCTTGATGATGATACATTAGAACATTTGAAATATTGGAAGAAAGCACAATCTCAAATAGGAGAATGTAAATTTGTATTTTCCATAGCAGATAGTCCGTTGGTAAAATCAACTCTTAAACGTGTTCTAAAATCTCATAGTGATTACGCAAAAATAAAATCAATAAGAATCCACGATTTAAGGCATTCTCATGCCAGCTTTATGCTCTCTCTAGGAATGAATGATTTAGAAATGCAAAATCGTCTAGGACATGCTGATATTAAGACAACACTTGGAACCTACTCTCATTTAAGGCCAAATGCTATGAAAGAAGTAGCTACTAGGATGACTGGGAAAGTAGTGGTGAGTGATAATATTGTCAGAAAAAGTAAATTTAATGGCAATCAGCATACTAAAAATTTTCAATCTAAAGTTTTGTCTGACTAGCGAAGTCTGTCCGATTAAACTTTAGATTCCTACGGTAAACTATTAGTGTTTACCGTATTATTAGTTATAATTCATATAATTCCGAGATTACATTTGAAATACTAGTTAGCAACTCTTGCGAGTTTTCCCTATTTATTGCTCACAATATAAATTGAAAATAGGCATGAAAAAGACGATAGATTTTTTATTTCTATCGTCTTTAATACTTTACGTTCGACAAACTGGGAGTTGTCTTTCCGTTGTTGCCAAGAAAGCCTCAATTTATCTATATTTTTCCAATCTCAATAACCCTTCTTCGTCCGGAAGAGTAATCCCATTCTTATAATTATATCCCATCTTCAAATAAAAAGGTGTTGCAGTTATAGAAGCTGGAATTTCTACTCTTTTTGCCCGAAGGAAAAATTCATCTTTCTCAAGTGTTTCAATAATCATTCGCCCTACACCTTTTCCTTGATAATCCGGTAGTACAAAAATAGTGAAAAGACTACTTTCATCTTCTTTATCCCAATATGGTCCTATCGCCCCACACCCAACAATCTTTTCAGCATCACATACCACATAAAAATGCATCCAGTTTGCTCTTTCTAAAATATTTTGTGGTTGCAAAATCTTTACATCATTTTCTATATACTCTAATGAATAATCTTTGATATTAGTAGTTCTTAAAGTTGTTACAACTAATTCTGACACTTTTTCTGCATCTTTAGGTTCAAATTTTCTCACAAACATCTTATTTTTTCCTCCACACCTTCAAATTTATCATATTATACCATATTATACCATATATACCTATTTAAAAGTAGATTAAAGATAAGTATAGTTTATAGTGAAAATTATAGTTTTGTTGTTAAATTGTTGTTAAAATAAAGTAAAAAGCCTTAGAAAGATTGATTTCTAGGCTTTTTTTAACTCATTAACTCTATTCCCACTCAACGGTTGCAGGTGGTTTACTTGTAATATCATAGACGATACGGTTAACATGATCCACTTCGTTTACGATACGTACTGAGATTTTTTGAAGCACTTCCCATGGAATTTTGGCAAAATCAGCAGTCATACCATCGATGGAGGTAATAGCACGGATTGCAATAGTGTAGTCGTACGTACGACCGTCCCCCATAACCCCAACTGAACGAACGCCTGTGTTAACAGTGAAGTATTGCCAGATATCGCGGTCAAGACCTGCTTTGGCAATTTCTTCACGAAGAATAGCGTCTGATTCACGAACGGTTTCAAGTTTCTCTTCAGTGATTTCACCCATGACACGGATCGCAAGTCCTGGTCCTGGGAATGGTTGGCGCCATACGATGTGGTCTGGCATACCAAGCTCTGTACCTAGGGCACGAACTTCGTCTTTATAAAGAGTGTTGAGTGGTTCGATCAATTCAAACTGCATGTCTTCTGGAAGACCACCCACGTTGTGGTGTGACTTGATCGTCTGAGCTGTATCCGTACCAGACTCGATAACGTCTGTATAAAGAGTTCCTTGAGCAAGGAATTTCACATCTTTAAGCTTGCTTGCTTCATCATCAAATACATAGACAAACTCGTTACCGATGATTTTACGTTTTTGTTCAGGGTCAGAAACACCAGCAAGTTTGTCAAGGAAGCGTTTTGCAGCGTCTGCTTTGACGATATTCAAACCAAACTTACCACCAAGCATGTCCATAACTTGATCAGCTTCTCCTTTACGAAGAAGACCGTGGTCCACAAAAATACAGATCAATTGATCACCAATCGCTTTTTGTAGAAGAACCCCAACAACAGATGAGTCAACCCCACCTGAAAGGCCAAGAAGGACACGTTTATCACCGACGGTTTCACGAATTTTTTGAATCTGCATATCAATGAAGTTATCCATTGACCAGTCGCCTTTAGCCTTACAGATGTTAAGGGCAAAGTTACGAAGGATATCATTTCCGTATACAGAATGACGAACTTCTGGGTGGAATTGGATACCGTAAATATGTTTATCAGGGTTTTCGATGGCTGCGTATGGACAGTCAGCTGATGTACCTGTACGAACAAAGTCAGCAGGAATCTCGGTAACTGCATCGCCGTGGCTCATCAAAACAGTCTGTTCATCAGGTGTTGATTCAAAAAGCGCTGATGGTGTGTGAGTTAGGGTTGATTGACCGTATTCACGATTTCCAGCATCACCTGCAGGAACAACTTTTCCTCCAAGTTTATAGGTCAATAACTGCATACCGTAACAAATTCCCAAAATAGGAATTCCGAGCTCGAAGATTTCTGGGTCAATATCAAATGAACCATCTTCGTATACAGAGTTTGGACCACCTGAAAGGATGATTCCTACAGGGTTGATTTCACGAACTTCAGCAGCTGAAATTTTATGGCTTTTTAGTTCTGAAAAAACACCAATCTCACGGATACGGCGTGAAATCAGCTGGTTGTATTGGCTACCATAGTCCAATACGATGATTTTTTCTACATCTTGCAAATCAGTTGAAATGTTGCTCATCTTTTTCCTTTCTCAAAAGAAATATCTTTTTTCAATATTCTATCACAAATAAGGGCGAATTACCAACTAAACAAGGCGAAGATTGACTTTTTCTAGTTTATTGAGGTACAATAGAGAAAAGATAGAAATGAAGTGAAAAATATGCTACCTGCTTATATGAAAATTCATGATCAAATTAAAAAGGATATTGACGAACATCGTTGGGCTATTGGGGAGAGGCTTCCTAGTGAACGAGACTTGGCAGAGCAGTTTGCGGTCAGTCGCATGACCCTCCGCCAAGCTGTATCTCTATTAGTCGAAGAAGGCGTTTTAGAGCGTCGTGTAGGAAGCGGCACCTTTGTTTCCAGTACTCGAGTACAAGAAAAGATGCGAGGGACAACCAGTTTTACTGAAATTGTTAAGGCCCAAGGTAAAGTTCCCTCTAGCCAACTCATTTCCTACAGAAAAACCATTCCCAATGAGCAGGAAGTTGCCAAGTTAGGCATTTCTCCAACGGAAAATATTATCCGAATGGAACGGGTCCGCTATGCCGACCAAGTCCCTCTGGTTTATGAAGTTGCTTCTATTCCTGAGAAATTCATTAAGGATTTTAAAAAAGAAGAAATCACCAGTCATTTCTTCCAGACTCTACAAAAACATGGCTACCGTATCGGTAAATCACAGCAGACTATTTATGCTCGCCTTGCTAAAGAAAAGATTGCCCACTATTTGGAAGTTGAAAAAGGACATGCTATTCTTGGTTTGACTCAGGTTTCCTACCTAGAAGATGGAACAGCATTTGAATACGTAAAAAGTCAGTATGTAGGCGAACGCTTTGAATTTTATCTTGAAAATAATTAATACTCTTCGAAAATCAAATTCAAACCGCGTCAACGTCGCCTTGCCGTATGTATGGTTACTGACTTCGTCAGTTTCATCTGCAACCTCAAAACGGTGTTTTGAGCTGACTTCGTCAGTTCTATCTACAACCTCAAAGCAGTGCTTTGAGCAACCTGCGGCTAGTTTCCTATTTTGCTCTTTGATTTTCATTGAGTATAAAATACTAGGCAAAAACTCTCTGTCACAGACAAAGAGTCTTTTTATTTTTCTAAGAGTAAATCTTTCAAAGAAATCAGGGTTACAGCAAACAATATCATTGCCATACCAAGAAAATCAATGGGATAAAATTGTTCATTCATGATTAGAAAGGCAAAGAAAACCGCCGATATTGGTTCAATTGAAGCCAACAAGCTTGACTTGACCGGTCCTATCAGACTGGCTCCTTTAAGGAAAGCTGTATAGGCAAAGACAGTACCGATAAGAATAATACCCGCAAAAGCAAGGAGAAAATCAAGACTAGTTGGGATAGCAGTCTGTAGAACTCCTGTAAAAGGAAGGGCGACCAAACCAGCTATGACCATTCCCACACCAATGACCAAACTGCTCCCCCACTTCTTAATCAAGGCTATGGGCAAAATGATATAAAGTGCGTAGGTCAGAGCAGAAAAGAGACCCCAGAACAGACCAGTAGGTGTCATGGATAACTGGTCCAACTGCCCATGAGTGGCGATTAGGAAGGTCCCTCCAATGGCTAATATGATAGAAACAATCTCTCCTAGTGTCGGCGCCACCTTATCCTTGATACAGCTATAAATCAAAATCCCGACAGGACAAACATACTGAAGCACCGTCGCGGTTCCTGCATTGGTTTCCTGAATAGCAGTTAGATAGGCAAATTGATTGAGGAAGAGGCCGATTAGAGCAAAAATGAGAAGAGACAGCAAACTCTTTCTATCCTTTAAAAAGGCCAGCATTTTATCCTTTGCAGTGGTATAAGCCAAGATCATGAGAACTCCACCAGCGATTAAAAGACGTAAGTTGGTCAAAACCAGAGCCGAAATTCCGTGCGCCATCAGGTATTGGCCACTCGTTCCTGACAAGCCCCAAGCAATACCAGCCACAACTGTTAATAGAATCCCTTTTAAACTATTTGACATGTCTCTCCTTACTCTTCTTTGCGAATCAAGTCCATCACTTGATTGCGGTCTACAATCCATTGAGCCCTCTCATCCTTTTCATAGGTACGATTCGATAGGAAAATGGCCGCTTCTTGCTTCCGACGATTCCACATGATAAAGGTACCTGTATAGCCCGTATGGTCTAGCCAATCTCCTTCCAAATTCCATGCCAAAGAACGTTCCTTGTCATCCAAAGGAGAAAAATTTTGACTCAAGTCTCTTGCAAAATCATCTGCTAAATAGTGTTCTAAAAAGATTTGTAAATCCTTTACAGTCGAAAACAAACCAGCACTCCCTGCATGTCTGCCCAGGAGGCGAGCCTTGGGATCATGTACCAGACCTGCCTCGACACCTCTGACGGTTGGAACAGCAAGCTCAACAGGCCCAAATTGGGTTTCCGTCATTCTCCAAGGATTCCAAACTTGTTCCTGTAAAATCACATCCAAATCCTTATCAAAGATTCTTTCCAAAATAAAGCCCAAAAGTAAAAAATGGACATCCGAATAAAGAAAGGCTGGCTGACTTCGTCTCTTGAGATGAAACATATCTTCCTTTAATTCAGAAGCTGTTAAAAGATCACGATTGGGAATAAAAGGATCAAGATCTGTTGCGTGAGTCAAGAGCTGGCGAATAGTGATGTCTGGATAATCACTCTCAGCTAAAAAATCTGTTACCGGTCTGTCAATATCTAATTTGCCTTTTTCCCACAAGAAGGTAAAAACGGTGCCAACCCCAACAACCTTGCTGACACTAGCTAGGTCATAAACGAGTCCTGCCTCTGTCTGCAAGCCATGCTCTGGGTCACTCTGTCCTAAATAGAACTCCGTCCATTGATTGTCCTTAAAATACGCAAAAGAGGCTCCGGGATAAATCCCTGCCTCGATTTGTTCTTCTATTTTTTTAATAATCTTGGTCCACTTCATACTTCTTCAAACCACAATTCAACATTATTTCTATCTTTACCAAGGAAGAATTTTTCAGACTTAGGAATAAAATATTCTGTAGACTCAAACTTCTGGCGCAGACTTGCAATATCTAATTCATTGACCAAGAACTTGAGCATAGACAAGTCCCAAGTAACCGTATTGTCCACAGTCAGATCCTGTCCCTGAGCTGGAATAAAATCAAGGGATGTCCCAATTTCGGATAGTTCCAAAAAACTATCTACATCCGTTGGGAAGTGTAATTCCATAGAAATCTCAAATTTACTTAAAGAAATTGACTCCAGATCTGTTTGAAATCTAGGCTTTTCTTCTACTTCTACTAGACTTTCTCTATCATCTTCCGCATGAATCAAAACCAAATCATCTTCGGGTGAAAAAATCTCAAAAGCATAGCCATTTTGACCTTTATATAATTGATGAATCGAATCTGTTTTAGCTAATAAGGCCTCGATTTCTAAGGGATTTTCCACCTTGACAATCAATCTAGCTAGTTTTTTTCTTCCCTCTACCTTACGAGTGCGCATACTTGGAGCTTCTTCTAAAACCAGCTTTTCTAAACCTGTTTGATCACCTAGTGACAGAAAGGCTGACTCTTCTAATAAGGCCATCATGCCAAGGGTTCCTATATAAAATGTTTCATTTAATTTTCTATTATTAACTTTTAAAGTAGGAATAATCCGTACAATCTGATTTACATTCATAAACTCCTCCAACTCTTTTATTTTAAAGGATTTTAGAATTTTTTACAAGAAATTATGCTCAGATTTACCAATTTTCACCCCATTAAAAATTTTTCTTCAAAAGGCTGACCTAAAACTCCATTTTTAGGGAAACATACAAAAGTCAAAAAATAGATAGTATAAACTGGAATGCTAATCAATGGATTGATAAGAAATAATTGACTGTCTTTGTTGATTTTTGATTACGGAGGAATATTAGAAATAAAAAGAACCAGCTCTTAGAACTGATTCCTTTTAAAAGTGAAAAATTAGTTATTTTCAACTTTTTCATCGTATTTTGGTCTTAGTGTTGTACCTGAGTTAACAATGGTACGTTTTTGAACAAGAGGAAGGTCTGTACGATTGTAAACTGTACGCCATGGTTCCCAAACAAGACCTGTTTTTTCTTGAATCTTCACGCGTATATTACGTACATTTCCTTTAAATTGAAGTTCAGTTTGGAAGCCAGCTGTTCTGTTCTTACCATTATCTTCCCATTGACGTGAGCGAATACTTTCAATTCCATCCTTATCATAAGTTACTTCATCCCAGTAAACATAGTAACGAGCAATATAAGCTCCCTTATGTTGTAAATTGAGATAGCCATTTTTGTATGAAGTCACTTTAGTTTCAATGTAGTCTGTGTTACTTTGAATTGTGGCTACTTGATTATCTTTCAAGAATGCAGTCTTATAAGAAATTGGAACAGCAGGGTTTTGTGTACTGAAAGTAGCTCCTTCTTGAATCAATTTCTTCAAATCTTCTACTGTACCTGTCACAACATGTGCAGCTCCATCAGCATTTCCACCTACGATTGAAACGGTTACAGTTGTATTCTTCAAGACACGCGCCCATTCAGATTCTGGTTTAATAGGCACCCCTTTGATAACAGCATTAATCGCTGCTTTCAACTCTGTACTCTTGCTTGTTGTTTCAAATTTGACATACATTTGACGTCCGTATGAAACGCTTGACACGTATACAGGAGGTGTTTTATCATCAATTCCACGTGCTTTCAATTGATCAACCGTTACTCCTGGCGCAAATACATCGGATGGATTTTTTGGAGCATCAAAGTTAGCAGTATAGTAAATTTGTTTAAAATCAACAACTTCAACTTGTTTTTCACCCTTGTTTACAGCCTCAAAGTCAATTTTCAAATTAACACCGACTTTTTCAAAATCACTTCCGAATTTTGCTTTCAATTGATTCATGCTGTAAGCAGAAGTTGATTCGTACTGCATACGTGCTGGAGCAGGATTTTTCGCAGCATATTTTTCATGCCAACGATTTAACAAGGTATTCACACCTTCCTGCATACCACTTGCAGTTGGATTAGCATCTACATAGCTATCTCCGCCTACCATTCCTGGTAAATCAACACTTATTCTACCTTTGCTACGATCTAAACTAATTTGTTGTGGTTTATTTTCTAGGAGGTCTTGATTTGCTTTAAACAATGCACCTAGGAAGATATCTCCGTTACCATTAATGGCAACATCCGCGGAACCATTAGAAAGGTTCTTCTTCACTTTTTCCACAACTACAAATTCATTTCCTTGTTGTTTTGTGCTTGTATTAGTGTAATTTTCTAACGCTTCGCCTTTTCTAGTTAAAATATTTAACTTATCATAATTTAAACCAAATAAATAGTTATTTAGTTCTGCAGTAAAGTCTGTTTTTGCTTTATTTTCTGTTTTAACTTTGTTTTCTGTTTTCTTACTTTCTACTACTTTTTCATCTTTTACAGAACGATATACTTCAACTTCTGCCAAACTAAGAGGAGTTTTAGATTTATTTAATTCAATTTTTACATATCGTGCATTAACCCCTGAGAATTGGACATCAACTGTTGGTTGATTGTTCAAGCTATCGATGTGTTGACGAGTTACCTCATTTCCATCTTTATCCAACAAAATAACATCAAAATTAGATAAACGATCTCCTACATTACTGTCTCCACGATTGTAAATACGAACAGTTCCCACACCTTCTTCTTTTGCTAGATCAACTTTCCACCAAGCATGATCTTCAAAATTTGTATGAGTAACTGAGTGATGTCTGTAAACATTATCTAGATTACCGTCAACCGCTCTAGAAGCATCTGCATCATAATAAGTCGAACTCTGACTTGCAGACTTATGAGCAGCAATATTTTCACCAGCAACTTCAGCAACGCTTGGTTCTGTTGCTTTTACTACATTTGTTTGAAATACAAGGCCAGAACCTAGCAAAAATGTTGCAATGGCAACACCACATACTCCAACGCTACGTTTACGAATAGAATAACGAAATCCTTTATCTTGTTTATTTTGAGACATAAAAAACTCCTATATATGTTTGTACGAATTATTTCTTGAACGCGCTTTCTTGAAACAATAAGAGTATAACATAAAAATATTATAGATGCAATCGTTTTCTTAAAAAAATATTATTTTTTTATTAACCTAGATTGAATAACTGAACATATGTTAATATTTTTACATTCAAATAAAGAGTGGTCTATAGCACTAAAAACAAGAAAACGACCAGGCTTAAGTCCCTATAAGTTGGGAATCAGCACTGTTCGTTTTTGTATATATAGTCAAATTCAATTCTTAAATATATAGCTCAACAAATTTCTCAATGCAAAGCTTTTCATTGTTTTTTATCATCTCTTAGATTCAAATTCTTTATAAGGTTCCTGAAGATAAGCATCAAAAACTTCTTCATCTGAAATCGTGTCAGAAATGAAGCTTCCGTTGCTGGTTCGTTCTGACAAATTCAAATCTTGTAATCGACTTTCATAGATCGTTCCTTTATTAGATTGGATAAGCAAAGTTTGATCGTCCCCGTCCACTTCCGTACTGAAGAGATCACCAACAAATCCTTGCTCTGCAACTGCTCCTGCCAAGAAGACACGGTGCGGTTTGTTTTTCAACTCACGCAAGACTTGTAATCCTCGTTTGGCACGGCTGGTTGCTGGAATTTCGTCAATAGAAACACGTTTCAAGCTTCCACGTTGGGTCAAGAGGTAGAAGGATGAGGTATTGCAAATAAAGGCAGATTGGAGGACGTCATCTTCTTTCAGATTCATAGCCTTGACACCTGCTGCCTTGGCACCAACAACAGGAACCTCCTCGATATTGAAACGCAGAGCATAACCGTTTCGACTAATCAAGAGAACATCATCCAGTTTAATCTGAGCTACTGCTACAATCTGGTCTGTCTCGTCTTTGAGTTTAGCATACTTGACTGATTTAGATTTATAGGTCCGCCATGGAGTGAACTCTTTTCGTTCTACGCGTTTAATTTGACCAAGACGAGTTGCAGCAAAGTAGGTTGTCGCATCATCAAACTGATCTACTACTTCAACATAAAGGATTTCTTCGTTAGTTTCAAAGTTTGTGATGGTCTGGCTCAGATGCTCTCCGATGTCCTTCCAACGAATATCTGCTAATTCATGGATTGGTCTGTAGATGACATTTCCAAGACTTGTGAACATCAAGAGGTGCTGGGTTGTCTTGGCAGATTGAACAAAAATCAAACGGTCGTCATCACGTTTGCCAATTTCTTCCAGCGTTGAAGCTGCAAAAGAACGTGTACTGGTACGCTTGATATAACCTGCCTTGGTCACGCTGACATAGGTATCTTCCTCGGCGAGCAGACTAGCTGTATCAATCTCAATTGCTTTTGCAGTGTCTTCTAAGCTACTCAAACGCGGAGTCGCAAACTTCTTCTTAACCTCACGAAGTTCTTTCTTCATGAGATTATACATGGTACGTTCATCACCGATAATAGCCGCAAGCATGGCAATCGTTTCACGAAGTTCTGCTTCTTCTTCCTGCAAAACAACTACGTCTGTATTAGTCAAACGGTAAAGTTGCAAGGTTACGATAGCCTCAGCCTGCTCTTCTGTAAAATCATAGCTGATTTTAAGGTTTTCCTTGGCATCAGCCTTATTCTCAGAAGCACGAATAAGTGCAATGACTTCGTCCAAAATCGAAATCACACGAATCAAACCTTCAACGATATGGAGACGTTTCTCAGCCTTTTCCTTATCAAATCGAGAACGCGCCAAAATCACTTCACGACGGTGGGCAATATAGCTAGACAAGATTGGGACAATACCGACCTGACGAGGTGTGAAATTGTCAATCGCCACCATGTTAAAGTTGTAGTTGATTTGCAGGTCAGTATATTTAAAGAGATAGTTGAGAACGAGCTCTGTATTAGCGTCTTTCTTAAGTTCAATAGCGATACGAAGACCGTCACGGTCAGACTCATCGCGAACCTCAGCAATACCTGCTACCTTATTATTGACACGAACATCATCAATCTTCTTGACTAGATTGGCCTTGTTGATTTCATAAGGAATCTCAGTGACAACGATTTGTTCCTTACCACCTTTTAGCTTTTCAATCTCAGTCTTGGAACGAACAACCACGCGCCCTTTCCCAGTTTCATAGGCCTTCTTGATTTCATCACGACCCTGGATAATCCCTCCAGTCGGGAAGTCTGGTCCAGGTAAGAATTCCATGAGTTTGTCCACCTTGGCAGTTGGATGATCAATCATGTAAACCGCAGCATCAATGACCTCAGCCAAATTATGAGGTGGAATATCTGTGGCATAACCAGCCGAAATACCAGTCGAACCATTAACCAAAAGGTTTGGAAAGGCTGCTGGCAAGACTGTCGGCTCTTTCTCGGTATCGTCAAAGTTCCAAGCAAAAGGAACGGTCTTTTTCTCGATATCCTGAAGAAGATAACCCGCAATCTCAGACAAACGCGCCTCAGTATAACGCATAGCCGCAGGCGGATCTCCGTCCATAGAACCGTTATTACCGTGCATTTCGACTAGAATCTCACGGTTCTTCCAGTCCTGAGACATACGGACCATGGCATAATAGATAGAACTGTCACCGTGTGGGTGGAAATTCCCCATGATATTACCGACAGACTTAGCCGACTTACGATAGCTCTTGTCAAAGGTATTGCCATCCTTATTCATCGAATAAAGAATACGACGTTGAACCGGCTTCAAGCCATCACGAATATCTGGCAAAGCTCGGTCTTGAATAATGTACTTGGAGTAGCGACCAAAGCGCTCTCCCATAATGTCCTCCAGGGACATGTTTTGAATGTTACTCATATAGGATACAGAGCCCGTAAAATATCAAGTGAAAATAGAAAATTCTTGAAGTAAGCAAGCTCACCAGAGAATTTATCTTTTTCACGCGTCATTTAGGGCGTGTTCAACTCCTTTCAAAGAATATAGAGTAGGTTTTTACAGAAAAGGTGTTCAGTTAAGATATAAAGGGACGATTTGGCTTGCCAAAAATGTCTGTAGAAAAATAGAAAATCGATGTAGGGCTCGATGAAGTCAAGACGATTTGATTTGACTTTTTTCCGAATAAAATTAGTCCCGTATTCAGTTACTACAAATAACCAAACGACCCTTTCTGTAGTTTAATGTGTTTAAAATGCGTTGCTTCAGTTAATAAGAAATTTCACATAGCATTCAGGGCGTGTTCAACTCCTTTAAAAAAATGTAGAGTAAATACTATAAAAAATATAGAGTAAGTGAATTTTATCCAATTCCTGTATCGTCATTTCCACTTGAAATGTCTACTCCACAAATCCTCGTTTATACTTGATATGGCTGGCGATATTACTATCTACATCTTTCTTATCCCAAAGTTGGAGTTCCCATGGATAATAAAAATTACTTTTATTTTTAAAATAGATATGAATACCGACATAGCCATCTTTATCACGTAAATACCAGTTTTTTAGTCCGTACAGCTCTTGCCAATCATCTAGTTTCTCCATAACTTGAGCTATCTCTTTGGAGCTTAAAATCATACGAGCACCAAAAATATCATTAAGAATTGAATTCACAGGATAGCCCTCTTGACGCTCTGAAAAACGTGTAATTTTATCTAAAATAGACTCAGAAGTTTTGACACGATAAACATAGGCAATATCTTGGACATCCGCTTTCATCAGATAATCATTAATTGACTCATGTAAATTCAGACGGTAGGCCAGAATTGCTTTAGTCGGAACTTTTGAAAAGGTATGCTTGAGATTGATTTTTTCCACCTTACCCGTTTCAAAATAATCTTTAGAATATTCTCGATGAATACGATTAATCTCTGTAATGAGGCGTTCCACTTTTTCAATCATGAGTCTTCTCCTCTCGCTTTTTCATTTTTCTAGTTATTCCCAAACTTCTTTACTCTCTCCTCAGCATACTGAATCATCTTCTCAGCCACTTCTTTATCGTAGTCAAAGCCCAGCTTTTGAGCAAGTCTTTGAGCTTCTCTATGGAAAAGTTCCATGGTAGCAAATAAAGACTGGGGGATTTCATCTAAACTTGAGAAATCAAGTAGATTTGAGAATTGTTTCTCTTTCTCAGCAGGTAAATAGTTAAAGAGATACTTGTAGTTCTTGCCGATATCGATTTTTCCCCTGTCACTTGCGACCTGCCAAGATAAGACTTTCAGAAGTTCTTGTTGACAAATGCCGTAGAGATGGTTAGTCGCGTAGATGACTTGCTTACGACAAATCCCTTTGACCACGTAGGCTGACACCCACCAAAATTCATTGCAGGATTTTTCAAAATCTGTCTCACTAGCTGGGCTTGTCCAGTAACGCTGGGGAGTTGGAGAATAAGGCGCAAACAAACCCTTCTCATCTTCTAAAACTATGAATTTCGACTCGCTATCTACCCATTCTTTCATGTGTTCTTTAGGACAGAGGGTTAGATCAATTCGATTCCCATCTTCAAAGAGCATGAGATAGAGACGACGATGGTCAAGTAGGACATGCTGTTCAATCAGGCGCTTCCCAAACAGGTCTAACCAAGAAAGGTCACTCGTCAGATTATCTAAATCGTCCACGACATAGACCACGTCATAGTCTTGAAATTCATCTTTTGGGGCCTTTGGGTTTGTCCGTGAACCAGACATGGCGACAGCTTTGACTTGTAAAGTTTTGGCAGTCTGTAAAATCAAATCTAGCATTTCTGTTTCAGCTCTCATGTCAGTACCTTCTCGTTTTATAGATTACTAGGTGTCTGCTTCTTCTTACTGGATAGTTTTTATATTATAATTCCCCTGTCTGGTAAAGACTGTATCCTTCGTAGTAGTATGAAGCATCCACTCCCTTAAAGAAACTGGTCTGACTGAGGTCATCCGTCAAGTTATTGAGAAGTAAATACTTGAGTTCTCCAGTCGATACTGCACTACGCTTCATGGCATTCAAGTATTCATCCTTATCAATGGCGTTCCAATCTACCACCTTACCCAGCTTTTCACGAAGCATACAATCTAGCCAAATCCGCATACTTATCAACCACTTGATCAAAATTGTCATGAGGAAGTTTGTCAATATACTGTAAGGATTGCTCTAAAAAAATACGGGGGTCAAATTGAAAGTTATCCTTTGCAATATTGACATCACGGATCTTTCCAGCGAAATCATAGATACCTGAAAAGAGATAATGGTGAATAGCGGACAGCCCTGCAAAGGTGCCAACTTCCATCTTGAACAAAGCTCCTGTCTGAAAAAGAAGGGCGGCTTGTTTTTTTGTCAGTTTTTCTTCTGCATCTGCCAGCTGGGCTGAGTTTGTAATGCCTAGTTTATTTTCCAATACCATTATTTCCCCTTATTAACGCCATTTTGTATAGAAAAGAGGGTATCCTTTAGCAATATGTTCTTTCAGTTCATCTGGCAACTTAAACTCTACAATGTCTGTAGTAACCCTTGGTAAGTAAGCAAAATCTCCGTTGAGTCCGCTAAAATAGAAACCATTTTCCTTATCCTCTTTGTCCAATGAAAATATCACTTTTGGAATAAAATACTCATAATCCGGCTCTCTATTAGAAATCATATTTCTTACATCCAAAATAGATGTTTTCGCATCCAACACATCAAGTACTTTCCCATACTCTGCATGACTTATTTTGAACAATCTAATCTTTGCCGCTCCTTTAGGTTTCTTATTCACCATTCACTAGATACTCCTTCTTACTTTTTTCAATGTAAACTTTTTGTAAGTTGTAAATAAACAGCTGTTATCAAAACTCAACTTGTCCTTTTTAAGGAAAAGCTGCCTAAAAGTCAGGACAGCTACTCCCTAAAAAGGACAGATATACTGAACTATCTTGCTACTACTTCCTTAGTCGCAGCAATTTTTTTGTCAGCCCAGATGACTAAATCCTTGATAACTAATTTCTCCACTGCTCGAACAAAGTCAGACATAAATGTATAGTCGATTTGATTATTTTTGATAGGGAGCTTAACATCTGTCTCTTTTAATACTTTTTCATTAAAAGAGCTACTTCCCCAACTAAATGTAGAGAAACTCTTTCTTAATGAAGTAATTAAATAAAGAGCTTTATACCTATCCAATTCTACTTCTTTAGTGCGCAATACCTTAATTTTATCTCCTGTGAAATAGGGTTCTTTTTGATAAAACATCGTTGCCGTATCTTGACCAAAACTAATTGTGTTGGCAGGATTGAGAAATTCTTCACTCTCTGTAATATAACCTCGAATCCCATTGTTACTATCTCCACGAGCTACATAAGGAAACTTTCCTCCAAACTCAATCATATTTGCATTGAATTTCTTTTTACTACTGGATAAGTTAAAGACCTGAGAAAGTTGGAATACCTCCAACTCCTCTACTCTACTCTACTCTACTCTTAGTATCGGAAAGTTTTGCAAACTTGTCAAGTACTTTTTCATCATTTTTTGTAAGATGATAATCCCTAAGATTTGTTACAGTTAGATAAGACTCGAGCGTCTCGATGCGTTCAGACTCGAGCGCTTTGATGTAGCTTTCCATGTATGAAAATGCTAATTTGTTATTGAGAGTTGGAAGTTTAACTAGGAGGTCATGAGATTTAGAAGAGCGTAGCTTATTTCCAAAATCAAATTTACCAACTAAAGATTTTTGAATTGAAGATGCTAAAAATAACATGGAGTGTTCACTATACTCTTCGTCATTCCAGTAGACACCCACATCATCTGATGCGCTAAATTCATAATTTCGATAAAAAACATTTCCAAAAATATCAATAGTCAGAGAATTTTTTGGAAAAATAGTCATCTTATTCCCAATATGTCTAACGACACCCGTATTAGTCACTCCTGCCATCACAAATGGTAAAAGGCCATCTATCTGATCTGCTTTCGTTAGACGGGAACCCTGAACAATATTACCAAATAAATCTCCTATCCGATACTCTCTCCACTCGCCCCCACTTGCTTCAAATTCCTCTTCCAATTTTTGAAGGCGAGGGCTTAGGCTTTTTTTGAGCTATCTTCCCCCTTGTTTTTCAGGAGTTGTTCCACTTCCCAAGCTAAGTAGTCAGCAACAGTCTTTTTAAAATCGTCCAAGGTTGGTTTTGTATCAATGATCTGGTGCTGTTCGAAATTCCAATCATTTCCTTTGTCAGTGATAAAGTCCTCTATAAAGATAGCATCTAAATCCCAAAGTTCTTTACTCACTTCCGCTCTCTTTCCAGCCTTATAAATTTTAATCACATCTTGGTAACGCTGGATAGGATTATCAATCTCTGAAATACCTCGCTTAGCACGTTTAAAACCGTCATTTCTAAAGTCAATAAATTTAACCGTCTGGTCGTAATCGTGTGCCTCATGAGCCTTAAAAATGTAGATAGAAGTCTGGACCCCTGCCATGGGAACAAAAAGATCCACGGGCATTTTGATAGAAGCAAGTAGGGTATGCTTTTTCAAAATAGCTTTAGCTGTCTTTGTTGCCTTACCAGAACCAGCACTATCTTGAATGATAATGGCACCTAGGCCACCACGCTCCATCTTATCCAAACCATAAGCTATAAAAGGAAGACCATTTTCTTCATAAGAGAAAGGGGGATTCAGCAAGACACGATTAGCTTTAAAATCCGTAAACAGACTCTCAGGACGATTGAAGGCCGAACCTTTTTCAATTCGACTAGACCCATCTCCACGAAGAATCATATTGGTTGTCGCTAAAGTATACATCTCTGCATTAAGTTCTATTCCTAGCAGCTTATCTTTCTTGAGCTTCGCAATCTCCACGTTAGCTCGAGAAGTCCCCTTCCCAAAACTGGTATTTGCATGATCTATCATCAACTCCATCGCTGAAATGAGGAAACCAGCCGAACCAGTCGCCAAATCCATAACCTTGCTCTCACTTGTTATCCCCAGAATTTGCGCCATCATTTTGGTAACATAAGGAGGGGTCAGGACAATACCAATTTCTTTTCCATCTCCCAAAGCGTACTTGAGAAACTCAGAGTACATTTCCCCCATAATATCGATATGTCCACCCAAACCATCAATAGACCTGAAAATATTCTCATAGATAAAAGTGAAGATTTGCTTGGTAACAGAAGTTTCCTTTTGAAGGAGAAGTTGTGCTACTTCTTTGTCATTGGTGATCAACTCGTCACGCTGGCTATCTTTGGAAATTTCTCCAAAAGAAGCCAACATGAGAGTTTTCTTATCTTCATTGATTTCACGTTCATCTAGGAAAGCCTTGATTTGATCAACTACTTTCTTACCATCACGCTTGGTTTCAGACTGTACACCCTTTAAATCATCAGGTATTAAGCCCTCATCAACCTTGTTGCCTTTACAATCTACGATATCCTGCATAGATAATAGCATACCAGACACATAAAGCACCCGTTGAGGAGCTGTGATATTATGGTTGTGCATCAATTTATTGAGCTTTTTAGCGTAGCCTTGCAAGGTCGCTTGACTATCAATCAGAATTTGGTGTTTTTCTTCTTCGCTCAAAACAGCATCTTTGTAGAACGTCTCAAAGGTGGACTCATTTTCCAAAAAATCAAAAGTCGTTACCTTTGATAGCTCTTTATAGGCATTAGGAGCAGAACCAAAGACATAATAAACTTTGATAGTCACATTTTCTTCGTTATCACCTGCAACACCAACTGCGACGGCTTCATGATATTTACCACTATCAATAACTGCCCTCGCATAATGCAAAGCCCCATTCACTGCAAAATCACTGATTGATTTATCATCAAACTTAATACCGTCCTTTGTTTGAGCAACTAGCTTAGATAATTTGAGTTTGTTTTCAATCAAGATAGGAACTTGTTTGTATTTTTCAATATGAAAATCTGGTTTTCCAAAATTAGTCTTAGTTTGCGTCTTAGCCGCTCCCTTAAGCGCCTCTTTGAGATAAGCACTCATAGCAGATTCTTCATTATAATCCTGCAATTTTTTCAAACCCAGATTTTCAAACTGCTTTTTCACATAGTCATTCACATCCGACTCTAATTTCCAGTTTACTAACATATTATTTTCTTTCATTAAAAAACTGTTGCTTCCTCAAGCGTAAACTTGACATTATCCTCAATCCACTTACGGCGTGGTTCGACCTTATCTCCCATGAGGACATTGACGCGGCGTTCTGCGCGTGCTAGGTCTTCAATCGTGACACGGATGAGGGTACGGGTTTCTGGATTCATAGTTGTTTCCCAGAGCTGGTCCGCATTCATCTCACCGAGACCTTTATAACGTTGAAGTGTAGCACCTTTACCAAACTGTTTGCGGAGTTCTTCTAGTTCTCCGTCCGTCCAAGCGTAGGCCACTTCTTCTTTCTTGCCTTTGCCTTTGGACATCTTGTAAAGAGGCGGAAGGGCAATATAGACATGGCCTGCCTCAACTAACGGACGCATGTAACGGTAGAAAAATGTCAAGAGCAAGGTCTGGATATGGGCACCGTCTGTATCCGCATCGGTCATGATAATGATCTTATCATAGTTGGCATCTTCAATGGAAAAGTCTGCTCCAACACCCGCACCAATGGTATAAATCATAGTGTTGATTTCCTCGTTTTTGAGGATATCCGCCATCTTGGCCTTGGCTGTATTAATCACCTTACCACGAAGAGGCAAGATTGCCTGGAACTTGCGGTCACGGCCTTGTTTGGCAGAACCTCCGGCAGAATCTCCCTCGACTAGATAGAGTTCATTCTTAGCTGGATTCTTGGACTGGGCTGGGGTCAATTTCCCAGACAACAAGCCCTTATCTTTCTTATTTTTCTTCCCATTTCGGCTCTCATCACGCGCCTTACGTGCCGCTTCGCGAGCATCTCGCGCCTTGATAGCCTTGCGTATGAGGTTAGAAGCCAATTCTCCATTTTCCATAAGGAAGAAGGTCAACTTGTCAGCCACAATTCCATCCACAACGGGACGGGCAAGAGGGCTTCCTAGCTTATCCTTGGTCTGTCCTTCAAACTGGAGGTGTTCTTCAGGGACTAGAATAGAGAGAACGGCCGCTAGTCCCTCACGATAGTCTGAACCTTCAAGGTTTTTATCTTTTTCCTTGAGAAGACCTGTCTTACGCGCGTAGTCGTTCATAACCTTGGTAATGGCAGACTTAAGTCCAGTCTCATGTGTTCCACCGTCCTTGGTACGAACGTTATTGACAAAGGACAAAATATTATCTGAAAATCCATCATTGTACTGGAGGGCAACTTCTACTTGGAAACCATTATCTTCCCCCTCAAAGTAGAGAACTGGTGTCAAGGTCTCCTTGTCTTCGTTCAGATAAGAAACAAAATCTTGTACCCCATTCTCATAGTGGAACTCAATCGCTTCATCTGTTCGCTTATCTGTCAGAGACAAGGTCACATTTTTCAAGAGAAAGGCTGATTCATTAAGACGTTCTGAAATAGTATTGTACTTGAAGTCTATCGTAGAAAAGATCGTCGCATCAGGCATAAACGTAACCTTGGTACCTGTCTTAGACTTAGGCGCTGTACCGATTTTCTTCAAGGTCGTGACAGGTTTGCCACCGTTTTCAAAACGTTGCTTATAGATTGCACCATCACGGGTGATTTCAACCTCCAGCCAACTAGATAGGGCATTAACAACGGAAGAACCCACCCCGTGAAGTCCACCTGATGTCTTATAACCACCTTGACCAAATTTTCCTCCGGCATGAAGGATGGTAAAGATAACCTCAACAGTTGGAATTCCCATAGCGTGCATACCCGTCGGCATCCCACGACCATGGTCTTGAACCGTTAAACTCCCATCTTTATTGATGGTCACATCAATACGGTCACCAAATCCAGACAAGGCTTCATCGACAGCATTATCGACGATTTCCCAGACTAGGTGATGGAGACCTGCCCCATCAGTCGATCCGATATACATCCCTGGACGTTTACGGACCGCATCCAACCCTTCTAGCACCTGTATGGCATCATCATTATAATTGTTAATATTGATTTCCTTTTTTGACACAAGGAACCTCCTATTCGTTCATCTTTACTATTCTACAGGTTTTCCAAGGATTTTGCAAAATTTTTCTTTCTCCGCTGTGACAATTTCAGAAGAGATTCTCTGCCTTTCTTCTCCATTTCATGATATAATAGGAGTATGATTACAATAGTTTTATTAATCCTAGCCTATCTGCTGGGTTCGATTCCGTCTGGTCTCTGGATTGGACAAGTATTTTTTCAAATCAATCTGCGCGAACATGGTTCTGGTAACACTGGAACGACCAATACCTTCCGCATTTTAGGCAAGAAAGCTGGTATGGCGACCTTTGTGATTGACTTTTTCAAAGGAACCCTAGCAACGCTTCTTCCGATTATTTTTCATCTGCAAGGCGTTTCGCCTCTTATCTTTGGACTTTTAGCTGTCATTGGCCATACCTTTCCTATCTTTGCAGGATTTAAGGGTGGTAAGGCTGTCGCAACCAGTGCTGGTGTGATTTTCGGATTTGCGCCTGTCTTCTGCCTCTACCTTGCGGTTGTTTTCTTTGGAACCCTCTATCTTGGTAGTATGATTTCGCTATCTAGTGTCACAGCATCTATCGCGGCTGTCATCGGAGTTCTACTCTTTCCACTTTTTGGTTTTATCCTGAGTAACTATGACCCTCTCTTCATCGCTATTATCCTAGCACTTGCTAGTTTGATTATCATTCGGCATAAGGATAATATCACACGTATCCAGAATAAGACTGAAAATCTTGTTCCTTGGGGATTAAACTTAACCCATCAAAATTCTAAAAAATAAACGCCAGTTTGAACAGAACTGACGTTTTTTTGTATGCTTATTTTGATTTGATATAGTTGATACCATCTGCTTTTGGTGCGACTGCTTTTCCAAAGAAGGCTGCCAAGACAAGAATTGTCAAGACATAAGGTGCGATTTGAAGATAAACCGCAGGCACTCCTTGTAGGAATGGCAATTGAGAACCGATAACAGCCAAACTTTGTGAAAGCCCAAAGAATAGACTAGAAAGCATGGCTCCGATTGGATTCCATTTTCCGAAAATCATCGCAGCAAGAGCGATAAATCCAGGTCCAACAATAGTTGTCACTGAGAAGTTAACTGAGATTGATTGAGCATAAATCGCTCCGCCAATTCCACCTAGGAAACCTGAAATAATAACTCCAAAATATCTCATCTTGTAGACATTGATTCCCAAAGTATCTGCTGCTTGAGGATGTTCACCGACAGAGCGGAGACGAAGACCAAATCGAGTCTTGAAGAGGATAAACCAAGCAAGGAAAGAGAAGGCAATCGCTAGATAACCAAGTAGACTAGTTGACTTGAAGAAAATATCACCGATAACTGGAATATTTGCCAAGACTGGGAAATCAAAGCGTCCAAAAGTCTGACTTAGGTTGTCGGTTTGTCCTTTATTATAAAGCACTTTCACCAAGAAAACAGCCAAGGCAGGCGCCATCAAGTTCAATACCGTACCGCTGACAACATGGTCTGCACGGAAATGAACCGTCGCTGCTGCGTGAATGATGGAGAAGAGACCTCCAACCAATCCTGCTACAAGCAAGGATAACCATGGAGTTGCTGCTCCAAATTGTTCTGCAAATTCAAGGTTAAAGACAACTCCAGAAAAGGCACCCATAACCATAATTCCTTCAAGGCCGACGTTTACCACACCACCACGTTCAGAGAAAACACCACCGATACTTGTAAAGATGAGGGGCGCTGAGTAAATCAGCATAGAAGACACCAAGAGGGTGAGCAAGGTTGTAATAGACATCTTTACTTACCTCCTTTAACTTGTTTTTTCGGTTTGACAAAGCGTTCGATAAGGTAATGAACACTGACAAAGAAGATAATAGACGCTGTTACAATGCTGACAAGCTCAGACGGTACCTGCGCCGCATTCATACCTGGGGCTCCAACTTGGAGAACACCAAATAGGAAGGCTGCAAAGAGAATACCAATTGGTGAGTTGGCCGCAAGCAGACTAACCGCCATCCCGTTAAATCCAACAGCCAATGACGCCCCTTGAACATAGACGTTCTGGAAGGTTCCAAGTCCTTCAACAGCACCACCAAGACCAGCCAAGGCACCTGAAATAATCATTGAGAGGATAATCGTTCGTTTGGCAGAAATACCAGCGTACTCTGATGCATGTGGATTAAGACCAACCGCACGGATTTCAAAACCAAGGGTTGTTTTCTTGAGCATGAACCAAATAACTGCAACGGCAATGATGGCAAAGAAAATACCAATATTCATCCGCGAATTACCAGTCAACTCAGCTAACCAAGGTGTCTGATAGGTTGCATTAGCCCCAACACGAATCGTCGAATCTGTACTTTGCATGAAGTCTTTAGGGAAAGCATGGATAAAGGCATTCCCTACATACAAGACGATGTAGTTCATCATGATGGTTACGATAACCTCTGACGTCCCCAGATAGGCTCTAAGAATACCCGGAATCGCTCCAACAATCCCACCAGCAATCAGGGCAATCACGATGGTTGCTAGAATCATCAAGGGACGTGGCATATCTGGATGCGACAAGGCAAACCAACCACTAAGAATCCAACCAGCCAAGGCCTGACCAGGAAGCCCGACGTTAAAGAAACCTGCACGACTGGCAACAGCAAAGCCAAGACCAATCAAGACCAAAGGCCCCATAGCACGGAAGATTTCTCCAATCCCACGTAGACTACCAAAGGCTGTATAGAACAATTCTTCGTAGCCCCAAATAGCATCATAACCAAAGATCCACATGACAATGGCTCCAAGTAAAATTCCTAGGAATACAGAAATCAAGGGAACCGAAATTTGTTGTAATTTTTTAGACATCACTCTTCTCCTTTCCCAAGTTTCCACCAGCCATCAAGACACCAAGTTCTTGTTTATTGGTTGTTTCTGGTGACACAATACCTTGAATCTTTCCATCGTGGATAACGGCAATACGGTCTGAGACGTTTAAAATCTCATCCAACTCAAAGCTGACAACAAGAACAGCCTTGCCATTATCACGCTCTTCAATCAAGCGCTTGTGGATATATTCAATGGCACCGACATCCAACCCACGAGTTGGCTGGCTGACGATAAGGAGATCAGGATCTCGATCAATTTCACGAGCAATAATTGCTTTTTGTTGATTTCCTCCTGAGAGTGCAGCAGCAGGAACAAATTCACTGGCAGCACGAACATCAAATTCTTCCATTAGCTTTTTAGCATAAGAAGTAATATTTGAATAGTTCAAAATTCCATTTTTACTATGTGGTTCTTTATAATAGGTTTGAAGGGCAATATTTTCAGAAATCATCATTTCCAAAATCAAACCATCACGGTGACGGTCTTCTGGAACGTGCCCAACACTCAACTCTGTAATCTGACGTGGGTGCAAGCCTACAATTGAATTTCCTTTTAGCTCGATGCTACCAGATTCAACCTTGCGAAGACCTGTAATGGCTTGAATCAGTTCAGACTGACCATTTCCATCAATCCCCGCAATCCCAACAATCTCTCCAGCACGAACATCCAAGGATAGATTTTTAACAGCTGGAACACCGCGGTTTTCATTGACCACCAAGTCTTTAATAGACAAGACCACTTCTTTTGGTTGAGAAGCTTGTTTCTCTGTTTTAAAGGAAACAGAACGTCCCACCATCATTTCTGCCAAATCAGCATTGGTAGCCCCTGCGATTTCTACAGTTTCAATTGATTTCCCACGACGGATAACTGTAACACGGTCAGAAACTGCGCGAATCTCGTCCAACTTGTGGGTAATCAAGATAATTGATTTCCCTTCTTTGACAAGATTTTTCATAATAGCCATCAACTCATCAATTTCTGATGGAGTCAAAACAGCCGTTGGTTCGTCAAAGATAAGGATATCAGCCCCCCGATAAAGGGTTTTTAAAATTTCTACACGTTGTTGGGCTCCAACTGAGATATCTGCTACCTTGGCAGAAGGGTCAACAGCTAAGCCATAACGTTCAGAAAGAGCCTTGATTTCTTTGCTAGCTCCAGCGATATCTAGCACACCATTTTTAGTCAATTCACTACCTAAAATGATGTTTTCAGCCACTGTGAAGGCTTCTACCAGCATAAAGTGCTGGTGAACCATTCCGATTCCCAAGCTAGCTGCTTTAGATGGTGAGTCGAGGTTGACAACTTGACCGTTGACCACAATTTCACCACTGGTTGGTTCAAGAAGCCCTGCTAACATGTTCATGAGCGTGGACTTTCCAGCCCCATTTTCTCCTAAAAGTGCATGAATTTCACCTTTTCGTAGGTGCAGGTTGATTTTGTCGTTGGCAACAAATTCACCAAACACCTTGGTAATATCACGCATCTCAATGACATTTTCGTGTGCCATGTGCTCTTCCTTTCAGAGTCTTATTTTATTTCAATAAAACTTGCTAGTTTCTCTAGTAGCAAGCTTTACTGAGACAAAATGACTTTGTCTCAACTCTTAAAAAAGCGGCCGAGGGCCGCTTCCTAAGAAATGACTTCCATCCATTATTTTTCAGGAACTTTTACGCTTCCATCAAGGATTTTAGCTTTTGCATCTTCGACAGCTTTTTTACCTTCTTCTGAAAGGTTTGTAACTGCCAAGTCAACCCCTTTATCTTTCAATGAGTAAACGATCACTTGACCGCCAGGGAATTCACCTTTTTCTGCCTTGTTAGCAATATCTTTTACAGTTGTACCAACTTGTTTCAAAGTAGATACAAGAACGAAGTTTGATTCTTTGCCATCTTTAGAAGTGTATTTACCTTCTGCTTCTTGGTCACGGTCAACACCGATAACCCAAACTTTTTCATTTTCAGGACGGCTTTCGTTGAGTGATTTTGCTTCTGCAAAGACACCTGCACCTGTACCACCAGCTACTTGGTAAACAATATCTGCACCAGCTGCGTATTGTGCGGCTGCAATTGTTTTACCTTTAGCAGCATCACCAAATGAACCAGCGTAGTCAACTTGTACTTTGATAGATGGGTCTACTGACGCAACACCAGCCTTGAATCCTGCTTCAAAACGAGAGATAACTTCTGACTCCATACCACCTACAAAACCAACTTGTTTTGTTTTAGTTGTTTTGGCTGCGGCCACACCAGCAAGGTAACCTGACTCATTATCAGCAAATGTTACACTAGCAACATTCTTTTTATCTTTAATCACATCATCAATCAAAACATAGTTCAAATCAGTGTGCTCTTCTGCTGCATCTTTAACTGCATTGTGAAGGGCAAAACCAACACCGAAGATTAGGTTGTAACTTCCAGCCGCTTGTTGCAAGTTGTTAGCGTAGTCAGCTTCACTTGTTGATTGGAAGTAAGTGAAACCTTTATCTTTTGAAAGATTGTGTTCTTTACCCCAGTCTTGCAAACCTTCCCAAGCTGATTGGTTGAATGATTTATCATCAACACCACCAGTATCAGTGACGATTGCTGCTTTTGTCTTCACATCAGAAGATGAAGCTGCGTTACGAGAAGAGCGGTTACCACATGCAGCAAGTCCAACTGCTGCTACTGCAACTAGACCAAGGCCTAGCCATTGTTTCTTGTTCATTACTGAACCTCCTAAATAAGATGTGCAACGATGTTGCAAGTATGGATTGGTTGGCCACAAGGACCGTGCCACTCAGAGAGCGACTCAGACTAGTTTAAGTCTGTAAAAGAGTATGGAAGTAATTCCCCGACCGTCATCTCGACCGTCGATTTATCTTTTGCGACTAAGGTCACTTTTAGATCTTGTTCAAAAAATTCAGCCATCACTTGGCGACAAGCGCCACATGGTGAAATTGGTTTTTCAGTCTCTCCATAGACAATCAATTCTGAAAACTCTCTTTGACCTTCAGAAATTGCTTTAAAAATCGCTGTGCGTTCTCCACAGTTGGTCAAAGAATAACTAGCATTCTCGATATTGACACCTGTATAAGTGCTACCATCTTTCGCCACTAGAACAGCTCCGATTGGAAAATGAGAATAGGGCACATAAGCTTTCTTGCTGGTTTCAATTGCTAGTTCAATCAACTCAGTAGTCGCCATCAGCCAATTCTCCTTTTAAAATGGCTACCCCAGCTGACGTTCCGATACGAGTCGCCCCTGCTTCTACAAATGCAAGAGCATCTGCATAAGAACGAGCTCCACCAGCAGCCTTGACTCCCATATCAGGTCCAACTGTTTCGCGCATTAATGTAACATCTGCTACCGTAGCCCCACCAGTTGAAAAGCCAGTAGATGTTTTAACAAAATCAGCTCCCGCTTTTTGGGCCAATTGGCAAGCCACAACTTTTTCTTGGTCAGTCAGAAGGCAAGCTTCAATAATGACTTTCACTAACTTGTCTCCACTTGCTTCCACGACGGCGCGAATATCTGATTCAACTAAGGCCAAATTACCTGTTTTGAGAGCCCCAACATTGATCACCATATCAATCTCATCTGCACCATTTTGGATAGCTTCCTTGGTTTCAAATGCTTTCACAGCTGAAGTTGTTGCCCCCAAGGGGAAACCTACTACTGTGCAGACCTTGACATCTGTGTCTTCAAGCCCTTTTTTAGCATGTTCAACCCAGGTCGGATTAACACAAACACTGGCAAAATCATACTCTCTAGCTTCAGACAACAAACAATCAATTTGATTTTCTGTCGCATCTTGTTTCAAAAGTGTATGATCGATATATTTATTTAATTTCATATTCGGATTCTCCTGCAGTTTATGAGATTATTTCTATAATTTCTCGTAAACTTTGCACCCTATCATTTATTTTAACATATTTTTGAAAATCTGTAACTAGCTGAGGAGAAATTTTTCCATTTGTGTATACTTTTGCAACAATTTCTCCCTTTTGAACGAAATCTCCAACTTTCTTTTCAAAAACAATTCCTGTTTCATAGTCCAAGGCATCAGATTTGACTGCACGACCAGCACCCAGTCTCATGGCATAAAGCCCAAATTCCATTGCTGGGAGAGCTGAAATGACACCCGTTTCCTGAGCAGGGATTTCCACCACATAGGCCACATTTACAGGACGATAGAGGTCTTCCAAGTATCCACCTTGGGCTTGGACCATTTCCTCAAACTTAGCCAGTGCCTTGCCATTCTCAAGATGTTGGCGAACTTCTTCAACTGTCTTGTTAACATTTGCCAGACCAAGCATAATTTGTGCCAATTCGCATATAAAATGGGTAATATCCTGACGTCCTTGACCTTGTAAAATCTCCAGTGCTTCAAGAATTTCTAGACGATTTCCAATCGCTCGTCCCAAGGGCTGACTCATATCCGTAATCACTGCTACCGTCTTCCGACCAACAGCCTTACCAAGATCCACCATGGTTTGAGCCAATTCACGCGCCTCATCAACCGTCTTCATGAAGGCACCCTCACCGACAGTCACGTCTAGCAAAATAGAATCTGCCCCTGCCGCAATTTTCTTGCTCATCACCGAACTCGCAATCAAAGGAATATTGTCGACAGTTGCGGTCACATCACGTAGGGCGTAGAGAAGCTTATCTGCTTTGACCAGCTGGTCTGATTGCCCAATGACAGATACACCAATGTCCTGTACCTGACGAATGAAATCTTCTTGACTGCGCTCGACTTGATAGCCCTTGATAGACTCCAATTTATCAATTGTTCCACCCGTATGGCCGAGACCACGACCACTCATTTTTGCGACTGGAACTCCAAAACTCGCTACTAAAGGAGCTAAAATCAAGGTCACCTTATCACCAACACCACCCGTAGAATGCTTGTCAACCTTAACCCCATCAATAGCGGATAAATCAAACTCTTGCCCTGTCTTGACCATCTTCATAGTTAGGTCAGAGATTTCTCGAGTCGTCATTCCTTTGAAATAAACAGCCATAGCAAAAGCAGACATCTGATAATCAGGGACAGTTCCTGACACATAGCCTTCTACCAGCCATTCAATTTCACTCGAAGTCAGTTCTTGACCGTCTCGTTTTTTTTGGATTAAATCAACTGCTCTCATTCGTTCACACTTCTAAGGATATAGTATCCCTTATCTTTTTTGACGATTTCACAATTGCCAAACACCTCTTCCATCTTGGACTTAGCACTTGGAGCCCCTTGTTTCTTCTGGATAACGATTGTTAAATCTCCACCAGTTTCCAAGAAATCTTTACTTTTCTCAATAATTTCATGAACCACTTGCTTGCCCGCACGGATAGGAGGATTGGAAATGACATGGTCAAATTTCCCTTCAACTTGTTCATAAATATTAGACTGGAAAATCGTCGCTTCTACTTTATTTCGTTCAGCATTTTGTCGCGCCAAATCCAAGGCACGATTATTAATATCGACCATGGTCGCCTGAACTCCATAAGCCTTAGCCAAGGACAAGCCCAGAGGTCCATAACCACAGCCTACATCAAGGACAGTCTCTCCTTGGTTGACCTCAAGACACTTGAGCAAGAGTTGACTGCCAAAGTCAACCATTTTCTTGCTAAAAACACCCGCATCCGTCAAAAAGGTCATTTTTTCTCCCAACAAGTCCACTCTCAACTCATGAATGTCGTGAGCAGCGTCAGGATTTTCTGCATAATACATTTTACTCATGACACTATTTTACCATAATTTGACTCAATTTGTAAATCGTTTACAAATTGCTAATAAAACGAAAAAGACTGAAGAAAGCTAGTCAAGAAGACCTTTTCTTCAATCTCTTTTAACACTTATAGATAAATGACAAGCCATTGGTACTATAGTCAGGATAAAACCAAAAGTTTATCATCTGTAAGCAGTCGCATTTTTATTACGATTGCTTAACCTTAAAATACTTTATTATCAACAAAATTCCCAACAGGATGTTTAGATAAAAGCCCAACTGATACGTTTTTGTCAGAACTTCCAAACTTGTCCAAAGTCGTACCAAATCTTCTAGTGACATGCGGAAGAAATAACCCTCTGTAGCAATCCATAGAACTAAGAAGACATAACTACCAGCAACAAGCCATTTCGTCCACCGTTTTTTTAGGAAGAAAGCAATCAAGAGCGAACAGATAAAGACAGCTGTTACAATGGCATGTTCCATCAAAAAAGTAAAACCGTAATAGGTTTCCACAAAACGTCTACCATTATCCGCATTCGCTCCTTTTAAAAAAGGTAGTGCAAAACTTAAAATAAAACAGAGTTCCAATATATAACTTTTTAATATTTTCATGTCACACCTCCTATAAGTTGTAACCCTCAAAGCCCCCTTTATTAGCTTATAAATCAGGATAAACCAGCTCCTACTTCATCAATAAATTGTTCATCCTCTATCTACTTATATTATATACTATTGACTTACCACATTCAAGAAACCGCTTTATTTTTTTAGCTTTTTATGGTATGATAAACAAAATATCTAGGGGAAAACAAATGACTAACGAATTTTTACATTTTGAAAAAATCAGCCGCCAGACTTGGCAATCTTTACATCGAAAGACGACACCTCCTTTGACAGAAGAGGAATTAGAATCCATCAAGAGTTTTAATGACCAGATTAGCTTGCAAGATGTTACCGATGTCTATCTCCCCCTAGCCCATCTCATCCAGATTTACAAACGTACCAAGGATGATTTGGCCTTTTCAAAAGGAATTTTCCTTCAACGTGAAAGCAAATCCCAGCCTTTTATCATTGGGGTTTCTGGGAGTGTTGCCGTTGGAAAATCCACAACCAGTCGCCTACTTCAAATCCTACTGTCCCGTACCCTTACAGATGCTACGGTTGAGTTGGTAACAACTGATGGCTTTCTCTATCCTAACCAGACCTTGACTGAGCAAGGGATTTTAAATCGCAAGGGATTTCCTGAAAGCTATGATATGGAAGCTCTTCTCAACTTCTTGGATCACATCAAAAATGGACAAGATGTAGATATTCCTGTCTATTCTCATGAAGTCTACGACATCGTACCTGAGGAAAAGCAAAGCGTCAAAGCTGCTGATTTTGTCATTGTCGAAGGGATTAACGTTTTTCAAAATCCACAAAACGAGCGTCTCTACATTACTGACTTCTTTGACTTTTCCATCTATGTTGATGCTGCAGTCGATGACATCGAGAGTTGGTATCTGGACCGTTTCTTGAAGATGCTGAGCCTAGCCCAAAACGACCCTGATAGCTACTATTATCGTTTTACTCAAATGCCTATTGGGGAAGTGGAATCCTTTGCCCATCAGGTCTGGACCAGTATCAATCTCACAAATCTACAAAATTATATTGAACCGACCAGAAATCGTGCAGAAGTGATTCTTCATAAAACAAAGAACCATGAAATCGATGAAATTTACTTAAAAAAATAATTTTCCCTTGTCAAAACGTAAGTTTTCAGATATAATGGTATAGTTAGTAAATATGGAGGTAAGAACATTGGCAAACATTAAATCAGCTATCAAACGCGCTGAATTGAACGTTAAACAAAACGAAAAGAACTCAGCTCAAAAATCAGCTATGCGTACTGCTATCAAAGCTTTCGAAGCAAACCCATCTGAAGAACTTTTCCGTGCTGCTAGCTCAGCTATCGATAAAGCAGAAACTAAAGGTTTGATTCACAAAAACAAAGCAAGCCGCGACAAAGCTCGTCTTTCAGCTAAACTTGCTAAATAAGAAACAGTCCATAGAGGCTGTTTTTTTGTCTCTAAATAGGAAAAGGTATAAAATGAAAATCGCAATTATCGGATATTCTGGTGCTGGTAAGTCAACTCTAGCAGAAAAATTATCTAACTACTACTCCATTCCAAAACTGCACATGGACACACTCCAATTTCAACCTGGTTGGCAAGACAGTGATCGCGAATGGATGTTGACCGAGATGAAAAACTTTCTTACCAAGCATGAAGCTTGGGTCATCGATGGAAATTATTCTTGGTGCTATTACCAAGAAAGAATGCAGGAAGCTGACCAAATCATCTTTCTCAACTTTTCCCCATGGACTTGTCTATTTCGGGCTTTTAAACGTTATCTCACATACCGAGGCAAGGTCAGAGAAAGTATGGCAGCTGGTTGTCAAGAACAATTTAATTGGGAGTTTATCAGATGGATTCTTTGGGACGGACGGAGCAAATCCGCTAAGGAACGCTACAAGTGGATTCAAAAAAACTATCCATATAAAGTGGTCATCCTCAGATCACAAAAAGAGATAGACCAATTTCTAGATAAGAAAAGGAAGTCCTCCAATTCATAAAGAAGGGCTTCCTTTTTGGCTATAATTAGTCTGCAATCAAGGTTTCCAAACCAACCTTCATCATATCAGTGAAGGTATTTTGACGTTCTTCTGCAGTTGTGTCTTCGTCTGGATTGACCAAGCTATCAGAGATAGTCATGATAGCTAGCGCGTCAACATGGTGTTGGGCTGCCAGATAGTAAAGAGCTGCTGCTTCCATTTCCACAGCTTTAACTCCCCATTTACCAAGCTCGATGTTCTTTTCAAAGTAGTTTGAGTAAAAGACATCAGATGATAAAACGTTCCCAACGTGGGTTGTCATACCGAGTTCTTTGGCGATATGGTAGGCCTTGTCCAGCAAATCAAAGTTAGCGATTTGTGGAAAATCGTACTGTGGCCAGTCATTACGGACGATGTTTGAGTTGGTTGCCGCTGCCTGCGCCAAAACTAATTCACGAACGTGAACATCTTCATTCAATGAACCTGCTGTTCCCACACGGATCAATTTTTTCACACCGTAGTCAACAATCAACTCACGCGCATAAATCGAAATAGATGGCATCCCCATCCCAGTTCCCATGACTGATACACGGTGGCCCTTGTAAGTACCAGTGTAACCAAACATGTTACGTACTTCGTTAAAACAAACAGCATCTTCAAGGAAATTCTCCGCAATAAACTTAGCACGAAGAGGATCCCCAGGAAGAAGAATTTTATCAGCAATTTCACCCTGCTGAGCAGCAATATGGATAGACATAATATAAGATACCAAACCCGTCAAAAAGCAAAGGGAAAATAGGAGTTGGGTGCAGTGAGCGATGCTCGCTAGACCAACTATCTTTTTCCCACTGCTTTTAGGGTGGGTTCAATTCCTTTCTTTCTTAATTTTGATGATATTGAGAAGATTAGACCGGCTTCAATTCAAACCTGAACTCCCCTTCTCTTCTGAGTTTTTAGAAAAGTTTTCCGCTCGTGTTCAAATCAGAACACACGCTCTACCTTTCTTTATTTTATATTGAGAAAGATACCAAACCCGTCAAAAAGCAAAGGGAAAATGGGAGTTGGGTGCAGTGAGCGATGCTCGCTAGACCAACTATCTTTTTCCCCCTGCTTTTAGGGTGGGTTCAATTCCTTTCTTTCTTAATTTTGATGATATTGAGAAGATTAGACCGGCTTCAATTCAAACCCGAACTCCCCTTCTCTTCTGAGTTTTTAGAAAAGTTCTCCGCTCGTGTTCAAATCAAAACACACGCTCTACCTTTCTTTTTTTATTTTTATATTTCATAGCTAGGAAAAATCGGATTCAATCATGACTCCGATAAGCCTACTTCTTTTTTATTTCAAACAGTTATTGATAAATTGACAATAGTTTTTAATCTTTTAAGATAAATCTTTGATTAGAAGAAACGGTCATTCTCTATCTTATTACTCTATTCTTTGACTTCTGACACAGTATGTTAGCCCAAGAAAAACGGTCTAATATTTTTGCAAATTCATAGGCTAAAACAGCTGTTACTAAGAGATACGGAAGAGAATCTAAACCTAGCCCAGTGAAACCTATTACTAATCCGGTTGCAGACCAGGGAGCCCTCAAGGTCACAGACAAAAAGCAAACAGATCCCAAAAGCAAAATGCTTGGCTGGCTGTCGAAACCTAAAATCATGCCCAAGAGAGCAGCTCCAGCCATCCCCAAGGCAAAAGATGGCGTAAGGGTACCACCATAGGCCCCTGCCCACAGAGTAATAAGAACGACCATTGCTTTTAGGATAAACAAGAGGAACACTGTTTTGCCATTGCTACCATTCAATACTTCCTGAGCCATCATACGTCCATTTCCAAGTAGATGTGGAAAATAACTTGCCAACCCAGCAAGAAAAAGAAAAGCTGTAGGCAATGTGAGAAGTACTCGTTTATCTTTTATCCTGTTTGAAGACACTTCTTTACTCAAGCGGCCAAAAAGCCAAGCTAGTGGGCTTAAGAAAAGAAGTAATAAGGGAATAATCCATATTTCCTTTAATGACCATGTAATGGCTGGAATATGGTAGAGAGCCTGATCTGAAATAACCCAGCCTGCTATATAGGTTGAGACATAGGTAGTCAAACCGACTAAGATAAATCGTTTAATAGATAGAGCAATTCCTAGAGTTTCAAAAACAAAGAAGACACTTGTTAATGGAACCTGATAGACAGCTGCTAAACCAGCACCAGCACCACAAGCAAGGAGAAAGATTTGATCCTTCTTAGAGAGAAAACATATTTTTCCAATTGGTCCTGCAAATAGAGTTCCAATCTCTCGTGGCGCAGCTTCTTTACCAACAGGTGCTCCCCCTCCAACTGCAATAATCTGCCAAATTGAATGAAATAGCTGTTTTAAAAAATGAAGTTTGTATTGTGAACTCTCATCCTTCATCTGTACTTTAATGGAAAAAATCTGTGATTCTTTTTGCAAGAAATACCAGACCAAGGATGAGCTGACACCCACGATTATTAAACTTAATCCTATCCGCGATGAGGAAACTCCATCTGTCAAGAATACAGTTTGATGCTCTGATTGACCAACAGCTATCCCCTCTATTATCTTTAAAAGATAATGTAGAAAAATACCAGATAAACCTGAAACTATTCCTTGCAAAATGACTGCTAGGAATAATTTAAAATTATAAGGGATTTTCTGAAAAATACTCCTCAATTCTTTTAACATAGTAATAATTCAGCAAAAACGGCTTTAAGCAAGCCTTTAAAATCACCTTTAACACACTCAGTCACTTCTATAACCTCTCCGTGGTTAATCTCTTCTTTGAAACCAGTAGTATAGTTAGTAATACATAAACTTCCTAGAAGTTTCAAACCTAAGTAGGCTACAACAATAACTTCAGGAGCAGTTGACATTCCGACCACATCTGTTCCAAGCATCTTATAGGTACGAATTTCTACTCGTGTTCAAATCCAAACACGCGCTCTACCTTTCTGTTTATACTCTTCGAAAATCTCTTCAAACCACGTCAACGTCGCCTTGCCGTAGGTATGGTTACTGACTTCGTCAGTTCTATCCACAACCTCAAAACAGTGTTTTGAGCTGACTTCGTCAGTTATATCTACAACCTCAAAGCAGTGCTTTGAGCAGCCTGCGGCTAGTTTCCTAGTTTGCTCTTTGATTTTCATTGAGTATTCATTTTGTTCTTTCACAGAGAGCTACCTGAGTTCTATTCAAGCTCAGGTAGTACTTTCTTATAAACTAGACAAACTAACTGTCATTGTACCATCAGACTACAAGACATCATCGTCACTCACCTTGGAATTCAATGTCGTACCCCAATGAGTGATTTTTCGATGTGGTTGGGCGAGAAGAGGTCTGTTGTCATAGATTGTTTGCCATCTATTCCAGATAAGACCTGTTCTCTTTTCGATCTTAATTCGAAGATTTCTCATATTTTCTTTAATTGGGAGGTTGAGGACAAAACCTGCAATCTGGTTACGTCCATTTCCTTCCCAAGAATGACTTCGAACAACTGAATGACCATTTTTATCTACTATAACTTCTTCCCAAGTTATAGAATAGCATGCAATGTAAGCTCCACTATGCTGAATAGTTAGGGTTTTATCTTTTACAGGAGTGTAATTTAACACTTGTATTGGCTTAGAAGTTGGTGGTGTTACAGCATTCTTAGCCATAAATCGAAACACTTCTACTTCAGCAAGACTGAGAGCTTGATTTTTTTGACGTAGTTGAATACGGACACGGCGGCCCAACTTGCCATCCAACTGAAGATCTAAACGATTTCCTTCTAAACGAGAAACATATTGTCTAGCAACTTCTGTCCCTTTTTCATCATATAAAATCACATCAAAATCTGCCAAGCGTTTGGAAAGTTCGCCATCCCCACGATTATAAAGACGGACAAGTCCTACCTGTTCTGTACGACCTAAATCAACTTCCCACCAAGGCTGATTTTCAAATTTTGTATGAGTAATTGATTGCTGGCTGTAGTTACTATTGGTATTTCCATCTAGAGCACGACTAGCATCTCCTCCAAACTCGGTAGAGCTTTGGCGTGCTTGCTTTTTCCATGCGATATTCTCAGCACGCAAGACTTGAACTTCTGCGAGACTGAGAGCATTGTAACCATCTAACTCTATACGGACAAAACGAGCTTTTTTATAGTCAATTGCAATTTGTGCAGAGATATCTTTCAGAGATGCAATGCGCTTTCTTTCAATTTCCTTTCCAGTACTATCCAAAAGAATCACATTAAAATTAGTCAGTCTATCTTGAGCAACATCTGTTCGATTATAGATATTGATTTGACGAATCGTTTCTTCCTTGTCTAAATCAACTTGCCACCAAGGTTTAGATTGAAACTCTGTATGCGTTACAGAATGATGAGCATAATTCCCATCAACTTTTCCATCCACAGCCCTTCTAGCGTCACCTCCAAAAGCTGTCGAACTTTGAGTTACTCGTTTCCCTAAAGCTATATTTTCAAGAGGTTCAACGCTTGGTTGACTAGATGACAGAGGGAGTTGTTGTTTCTTAAAGAAAGAAATTTTTTCCAGTTTTGGATCACGGTAACCCTGCTTGTCCAATGTTGTTCGTTTTCCAATATTAAAGTTTGGAATATCATTCATGCGACTTTCAAAATAGCCACGCGAACGGTGTTTAACATTGGCGCTTCCTGTAGATGTCACAACATCACTATCATTTTGTAGCACAGATGTAACCACATTATCGTTATCTACTACGTAATGTTTAATTTTCCCATTTACAGCAAGCTTCCGACTTTCTAGTCCTACATCCCAGAAACCATTTTTGGCATTCCAGATTGTTCTTGAAGTAATGACCTTAGGTGCATTAAATGTTGTCACTTTTTTCAAAACATTATTATAAAAAGTAGGATATTTTTGATAGGCTTCAACTGCTGCTATTTGAGCTAAATAGCCTCCTAGCGAATGACCTGTCATATAGAGATTGGTTATAGTGGAATCCTGCGCCAATTCTTTTACAACTTTACGAATATCATCCGCTTGTGCAGGTTTATTTCCTCCTAGCAAGGTCAAGTCCGTTCTCAAATCTTTTGCATCATTCAGTCTTGTTCCACGTATAGCCAACATTTGAACAGTATTGTCTTTTAAATAAGGAAGATCACTCTTAGTTTCGAATAGATAAGCATCCAAACCGCTAGCTGTATGGTAAGCTTTTTTCATCTTCCAAAACGGGGCTAACTCATTGTGCATCATCTTATATTCTTGACGATTCAAGTAGAGACTCGGAAATGGATTCTTATGATCTAGAATTTTTTCGATATAGTCATCATCACGATAGGATAACTCCATAAAGAGAAGAGCATCTCGATCTGTAACATACCATTGTTTCTTATTATCATCTTCCCCATCTGCTAATCCGTCTCCATCACTGTCTGCCAGTAATGGATGACTGTTATATCCTAAATAGTCCTTACCATCTTTACGATAAACATAAAGCTCATCCTTATTTTTGATACCATCCTGATCATCATCACCTTCCAAATCAAGGACCTTTTCACCATAAAGAGAATTGTCAAGTAAATCATTTTCTGAGTGCAGTTCTCCTTTTGAGATTTTCAAGAGATCTTCTGCTGTCACAGGACGAGAAGTTGTAGACTCATCCTTTACATTTTCCTCTCTATTCACTTCTTCAGGAACTAGAGCAGGCTCTGTTTTATGGGATTCCAGCTTTTCTTCTTCCTTCTGATTTTTAAGGACTTCTTTTGTTTCCGGAGCTGGTTGGATAACTGCTACTCTTTCCTCTATAAGAGGCGTTTCCTGTTTTTTATCAGTATTTTCTAGTTTTGTCGGACTATCCGTTGCATTTACTACTAGAGGAGTTTCGTTTTTCACAACTGGACTTCCTTCATTGGCAGAAATTCCTGTCGGTGCTAAAAAAGCAAAACCAACTGCAACAGATACAACTCCGATACTTAATTTTTTTATGCCAAAACGCATCATTCGTTGACCGATTTTCATTCTTTTCTAACTTTCTTTTATTTTCCCCTATTTACCAATAATTGATAAATAAGCATGTGATAAATTTTTACTAAAGATATAGTAGTTGATTGGATTTTTGTTCATCTTTTAATCACAACAAACCCAATCTTCTCTACTAAAAACGATGAGAACTCCCCCTTTCTAGTCTAATGCCATCACCAATTTTTTTACAATTCTGCAAGAATCGCTTTAAGCAAGCCTTTGAAATCACCTTTGACACGTTCTGTTACTTCCACAACTTCTTCGTGGTTGAGTTCTTCTTGGAAACCAGCCGCAAAGTTAGTAATACATGAAATTCCTAGAACTTTCAAACCCGAGTGGGCTGCCACAATAACTTCAGGAACCGTAGACATACCGACTGCATCAGCTCCCAGTGTCTTATAGGCACGAATTTCTGCTGGTGTTTCATAAGTTGGACCAGTAACACCGATATAGACACCTTCGTCAAGCTTGATACCAAGTTTTTTAGCCACTTCATGGGCAGTAGCACGGTATTCTGGTGTGTAGGCCTTAGACATATCTGGGAAACGTGGACCAAAATCATCCAAGTTTTCACCCATCAATGGGTTTTGTCCCGTCATATTGATATGATCTGAGATAGCCATCAAGGTACCAGGACCATAACCAATACCACCAGCTGCATTAGTTACAATGACACCTTCACATCCTAGCACTTTCATGATACGTACTGGGAAAGTCACGACTTCCAGAGGATTTCCTTCGTAGAAATGGAAACGACCTTGAAGAGCCAAAACCTTGCGACCTGCAAGTTCCCCATATACTAATTTACCAGCGTGACCAACTACTGTAGAGCGGCCCCAGTTTGGAATATCTGCATAGTCTACTACAACAGGATTTTCGATTTCTTCTGCAAGTTCTCCCAGACCTGATCCAAGGATTAAACCAAACTCGGGAGCTTGGATTCCCTTGTCTTTCAGGAAGGCAGCTGTTTCATTGATCTTATCTAAAAATGTCATTGTGTGTCTCCTTTATTAGTTTTTAGCATTTGACCGATTTTGTCAAAGGTTTTTGCATTGCGAATGGTGATGTTGCGATAAAAAGGCATCTTGAGCAAGTACTTGTGATAGGCAGTTGCATAGTAGGATTCCTCAGAGAATTTCCCCCAGAAAATCCCAAGTCTTCCAAAATGAACAACTTCATCTTCCAGTTCCAAACCGTTCACTTTCTCGATCACTTGATCCACATCCAAGCTCTCCGTGTAGAAGAGGACATCCTTTCGAGCTAGGTCTTTGGTCCACCAAGCTGGTAAACTCTCCACTTCTGCTTCATAGTCTTCTTGACTCAGTAAAGAAAAGCTCTGAATAAATTGATAATGGATTCCAAAGAAAGTCCCTAATTTTTCAACCAATTGGGCTTTGGGAGCTGTCGAAGTAAAGAAAATGTTGCCACTGTTGATGTAGGTTTCAAGCTTTTCCAGTCCCAACTCTGTCAGTTCTTGACGAAGTTGCGCCATGACAACCTTATTTTTCCCACCGACATTAATGCCCCTTACCAGTAAAGCATAGCGTGTCATCTTATACCAATTTATCTAAGAAACTTTCCCCAATCATGGCAGTTTCAACACCAAAGTTATCCGCAACTGTCGCTGAGATGTCTGCAAAATGTCCAACTGGAATGACACCATTTCCCTTAAAGCTAGGGCTGTAAGCTAAAAGTGGAATATATTCACGAGTGTGGTCTGTTCCTGCATAGGTTGGGTCATTTCCATGGTCCGCAGTAATCAAGAGAAGGTCGTTCTCCCTCATGGCAGCGATAATTTCAGGCAAGCGCTCATCGAACTCATGCAAGCAATCACGATAACCGTGAGCATTACGACGGTGGCCGTAAAGAGCATCAAAGTCAACTAAGTTTGTGAAGGAGAATCCTTTTTCAAACTCAGCAAGGCCCATGGTCTTCAATAGTGTATCAATTCCGTGGCTATTTGACTTATTGTGGCCCATATCATGGTTGATACCCGCACCGTTAAAGATATCATTGATTTTACCAACAGCATAAGTATCGATACCAGCTTCATTCAATTTATCCAAAACAGTCGGTGCAAATGGGGATACAGCCAAGTCACGACGGTTTGCTGTACGAGTGAAGTTACCAGGCTCACCTACATAAGGGCGAGCAATGATACGACCTAGAAGGGCAGGGCGCTCAAGTGTAATCGAACGAGCGTATTCACAGATACGGTACAATTCGTCCAAAGGAATACTATCTTCGTGGGCAGCAATTTGCAAAACAGGGTCAGCTGAAGTATAGATAATCAACTCTCCAGTTTCCATCTGACGTGGTCCAAAATCATCGATAACAGCCGTTCCTGAGTAAGGTTTGTTAGCTTCACGAATGACCTTACGTCCTGAAAATTCTTCGATTTTTGTCAGGATTTCTTCTGGGAATCCGTTCCAAAAAGTATCGAAAGGCTCAGTAATATTGAGTCCCATGATTTCCCAGTGTCCAGTCATCGTATCCTTACCAAGAGATACTTCTTCCAATTTTGTTGCATATCCTGTTGGATTGCTTTCAGCTGGAACAGTCTTAAGAGGAGTTTCTCGAGGAATATTTCCAAGACCAATTTTAGCCATGTTTGGGACATTCAAACCAACTGCTTTTGAAATGTGTCCTAATGTGTCAGAAGCTCCATCTGGAACTCCTGCATTGACAAAGTTATTAGCATCTGGTGCAGCACCGATTCCTACAGAATCCAATACCACCAAGTGAATACGATTAAATTTTGACATAGTGTATCTCCTTATTATTTTAGTTATTTTGCTTTTGTTGAAGTTAAAATCTGAACCCCGTCTCGTCCAGCAACGATGACCTTATCCACCATTTGGTTGAATAAGCCGTGCTCCACGACGCCAACCACATGGTCCAATTCTTGTCCGAAAGCAATTGGATCTTCAATGACATCCAAAGCAAGGTCAATGATAAAATTCTGCATATCGGTCACAAAACGTTGGCCGTCTTTTTCACGGAAACTTGGTTTGTAGCCAGCTCGCTCAAAACGACGAAAGACCTGTTCTGCGCCATACTGAACCACTTCTACTGGCAATTTAAAAGCACCTAGTTTGTCTACTAGCTTGCTTTCATCCACCACCCAAATGTATTCTTTTGAAGGCGTTGCGACAACTTTCTCCATCAGAAGGGCACCACCACCACCTTTGATTCCATTAAACTGACTATCCACTTCATCCGCTCCATCAACCGTCACATCGACAACATCTACTTGGTCAATAGACTTGAGCGGGATATTAAGCCCTTCAGCCTGTTTACTAGTCACACTAGAAGTCGTTACAGCTGTAATCTGCAACCCTTCTTCCTTGATACGACGACCAATTTCTTCTACGAAATAATAGGCAGTAGACCCCGTTCCAAGTCCGACTACCATGCCATCCTTGACATACTCAGCAGCCTTGATACCTGCCATTTTCTTCAGATTTTCCACTCAAACACCTCCATTAAAGAGCTATCTCTATTATATCATGTATCCGTTTTTATTTCATGGATACACTAGAAAAACCCGAACATTTTTATGTCCACCTTGTTTTGGTAGTTAGAATCTTAGTTATGAGAACTTGTAGATAAAAACAGGTCCTAGCCAAAAGCAGCAACAGTTGATTTTTTATCATAAAGATGATTAAATAGTTAAGTACAGAAAAGGAGAAATAAGATGAACCCATTAGATTTGTTTAACCAAGTAAAAGAATTAATCGAAACAAAAGATTTCGAAGCTGCAAAAACATTTGTTGCAGAAAATCAAGAACAGCTTGGAGAATACTTCTCTCAAGCTCAGCAGTTGATTTCCGGTTCAGAAGGTCTAGATGGCTTCGTTAGCAAGATTAAAGGATTTTTCTAAAAATATAAGAGGCTGGCAAAACTCAATTTCAGTAGAAAATGAAATTAATTTTCCCACAATAAAACGCATAGTGTCAAATTTTTTGTAAATCTGATACTATGCGTTTTTTATAATTAACTATGTTCTGTGATAAATTTATAGGCTTCTTGACCAGCGATAGCTCCATCTCCAACCGCTGTTGTTACTTGTCGGAGGTCCTTCAAGCGAACATCTCCAACTGCAAAGATACCGTCAACTGCAGTCTTCATGTGGCTATCTGTCACAATCCAGCCTGCCTGATCTTGAATATTCAATTCTTTAACAAAATCGCTAAGAGGGTCCAATCCAACATAGATAAAGACACCACCGAAGGCTTGTTCTGTCACTTGACCTGTTTTCACATTTTCAAACACGACTGATTCTACTCTGTTTTCACCCTTGATTTCCTTTACTACAGAATCCCAGATAAAGCTGACTTTCTCATTCGCAAAGGCGCGGTCTTGTAATACCTTTTGAGCACGAAGTTGATCACGACGGTGAACAATGGTAACAGTCTTAGCAAAACGAGTCAAGAAGAGGGCTTCTTCAACAGCCGAATCTCCACCACCGACTACCAACAAATCTTGGTCACGGAAGAAAGCACCATCACACACAGCACAGTAAGAAACACCACGACTGTTCAGTTCTTCTTCTCCAGACACTCCCAAAGGACGGTGTTTAGAACCAGTCGCTACGATAACTGTACGTGTTTCATACGTTTGATCATCAGTAATCACTTTCTTAAAATCACCATGGTCTTCGACATTTTCAACATAGCCATAAATGTGCTCAACACCAAGATTTTCAAGCGGTTCAAACATCTTTTCTGCCAATTCTGGTCCACTGATATTAGCGTACCCTGGGTAATTTTCTATATCAGATGTATTATTCATCTGACCACCTGGCAGACCGCCTTCAATCAAGGCTACTTTCAAATTGCTTCGAGCAGCGTATAAGGCCGCAGTCATCCCTGCAGGTCCAGCACCGATAATAATAGTATCGTACATATAGTTTCCTTCTTTCTTGTTGTAACTATCTTTATTCTAACTCTTTCCTGTCAATCACGCAAGGATTATGCCTTGAAAACAATAATTAAACTCATAACCGCAAAGGATAATACTGGAACAACCAAGACCCCAATCATAATCATATCATAGAGATGGGCTTGGCGAGCCTTGGCTGTCTTATCAATTCCCGACATGGCTCTCAGTCCAATCCAAATTCCTAAAAAAATCAGGACAAGGATGGCGGTCAAGATTAAACTCTCGAAATATAAAGAAAATAGTTGCAGTAGCATGATTTCTCTCATTTCTATCTTTTTTAAAGAGTAAACTCAGCTAGTCCAGCTAACTGAGTTTTCCTTTATCTATTATATCAAATATAAGTCCGTTTGTAACTAGCGAAGAATTCTTTTGTCCGCTCTTCTTTAGGATGGTGGATAATCTCATCCGGTGTTCCAGACTCAATGATTTTCCCCTTATCTAGGAAGAGAATCTTATCAGCTACTTGGGCTACAAAGGACATGTCATGACTGACCAAAATCATGGTTTGACCTGACTTAGCAGCATCTGCAATAGACTTCTCTACTTCACCGACCAATTCTGGGTCAAGGGCTGAAGTTGGTTCATCTAAGAGCAAAACATCTGGTTTCATAGCAAGCGCACGCGCTAGGGCAACCCGTTGCTTCTGTCCACCTGATAAATGGCGAGGGTAATGGTTTTCACGGTCAGAAAGCCCAACCTTAGCCAACTCTTCCTTGGCAATCTTAGTCGCTTCTTGATCAGACAATTTCTTGACAACAACCAAGCCTTCTTTCACATTATCAAGTGCTGTGCGGCGTTCAAACAAATTAAACTGCTGAAAAACCATAGACAACTTACGACGAAGGGCAAGGATTTCTTCTTGAGTGATTTTAGAAAAATCAACTGAGAAATCATCAATCTGAATAGAGCCACTGTCAGGTGTTTCAAGATAATTGAGACTGCGAAGGAAGGTTGATTTTCCAGCTCCTGAAGAACCAATCAAGGCTACAACTTCCCCTTTTTGAATATCCAAGTTCAGATGATCCAAGACAGTCTGTCCTGAAAAGGATTTGCTTAAATTCGAAATCTTAATCATTAACGAAGGTCTCCTTTCACATCTGTTTGCACTGTATCGGGTGCAGAAATAGCCATTTTTCTCTCGATGAAACGACCAAGGCTCTCAATTCCAATATTGACTACCCAATAAACAAGGGCAACGGAGATGAAGCGTTCAAAATAACGATAATCGGCACCACCCAAAATCTGAGCTTGGGCAAAGACTTCCACAACACCCGCACTGAAGGCTAGAGAAGTTCCCTTGGTCAAGCCGATTAATGAGTTAATCAATGTTGGAGTCGCAACAACTGCTGCATTTGGAATAATCACTCGTCGATAAACTTGCGCTCGGGTCATACCCAGACTGCGTGCCGCCTCAATCTCACCAGGATTAACTGAGAGAATTGCCGCACGAATGGTTTCACTAGCATAAGCTGCCTCATTAAAAGCAAAGGCGACAATCGCAAAAGCTGCAGCCGGAATAGCATTGATATTGAGACCAGTACCCCATTGCTGATTGAGAGCTTTCAAAGCCAAAGGAATTCCGTAGTAGGTCAACATGAGTTGCACTAAAATCGGTGTCCCTTTTAAGAAACTAACAAAGAAGGCCTGCAAGGGATATAAAATTTTGACACGATTGATTTTCACAATGGCAAAAAGAAGTGCCAAAACCAAGCCAAAAAGGGCACCACCAATTGTCAACATAATCGTTGTTGGAAGTTGTTGGACAATTCTTGGAATTCCATCAAAGACCGAACGCAGGCTAAACAGCTTGCCATCCGGAATCAATTGCATCAAGTTTTGGTACCAATCTGATGCTAAAATCGTTGTAACATTCATAAAAACATCCTCTCCTGATAATGATTCATTCTACCATACTTCTGCCGTCAATGAAATTATTTGCTACGGTCAGATACAGACTTTTCTACCTACTAGTTTATCATACTTTGAAACAGGGAGGTTATATATTTTATCTATCAAAGAGATAGATAAAAACTATTTCAATCCCAATTCTTCATAAGGTTTTCGATAACCAATTTGCTTAACAGTTCCATTTTCTACTAAAACTGGGCGTTTTAACAACATGCCGTCACTTGCTAGCAACTCAGCCGCTTCTTGGTTTGACAGACTTCCTACCTTATCTTTCAGTCCTAATTCACGGTATTTGATTCCACTGGTGTTGAAAAATTGCTTCAATTCAAATCCTGAGGTTTCTAGCCAGTTTAAAATGACTTCTTGACTAGGTGTTTCTTCCACGATGTGAACAGCTTTGTAGTCCACACCGAGTTGGTTTAATTCTTGTTTTGCTTTTTTACAAGTTGAACATTTTGGGTATTCGATAAATTCTAACATATGTTTCACTTTCTATTTTATATCTTTAAAATCTGCTCCTTCATGCTCCAAGAGCCAAGCTTTCTTTTCCACTCCTGCAGCATAACCTGTCAGACGCTTGCCTGCTCCCAGCACACGATGACAAGGTACTAGGATAGACCAAGGATTGCGCCCCACTGCTCCACCAATTGCTTGAGCAGAAGCCACTTGCAGGTCTTGGGCTATTTGTCCATAGGTCACTGTCTGACCATAAGGAATTCCCTGTAAATAGGACCAAACTCGCTTTTCAAAATCCGTTCCGATTGGAGCCAAGGGCAAGTCGGATAAATCCCGAGACTTGCCTTTAAAGTAAGCATCTAAGCAAGCAATAACTGAGTCTAAAATGGGATGACTAACAACTGCTTCTATCGTGTCATCTCCTATCCCCCTCTCAAAATGCTTCTGCTCCTGCACCCAAATGCCATACAAATAATGGTCATCAGCTACGAGAGAAAGGGAGCCAATTGGCGAAGAGTAAAGCATTTTTGCATACTTCTTTTGCATTATTTCTTCAATTTTTGATAGGCCAAGCGTTCTCCATCAACCGGAACCTTACCAACCCGTTTAAAACCAAGTTTTTCAAAAATATGTTGCATAACCTTATTTTCAGCATGCGTATCTGAGCGAAAATCTAGATAGTCAAAACCTTCAATCAAACCCTCTAAGAAGGTTTGAGCAACTCCTTGTCCCTGGACATCTGCTGCCACAGCAATACGGTGAAAGACTAAGTACTCTGACTCTCCAGCTTGCCAGTTTCCCTCATAAATAGCTTCATATGCCTCCTCTGGACTCTTGGTCACAGCAGCATAGGCTAGTAGTTCTCCCTCTTCCAAGGCTACATAGGCTTGACCCGAGATAATATCCTCAATAATAATGTCTGTATTTGGATAACCATTTTGCCACTGGTCACTACCAGCATCCGCTAAACATTTTTTAGCATCCTCCATCACCTGCATGATGGCATCTACTTCATTTGGAAAAGCTAAACGAATCTCCATCTTTTCTCCTCATTTCTGACTAGTTTCTCCCATCATAGCATAATTTAAGCCTTTTCACAAGCAGTTAAAACTTGACTTTCTGTTTTTGTTATTTTATAATCTAGTTATTAAAACTAGATAAAAAGGAGTTGAAAATGAAAACTACCTTTTCCTACCCAAAATGGGCAGAAATCCCAAATATTGACCTCTATCTAGACCAGGTTTTACTCTATGTCAATCAGGTCTGCGCCCCTATCTCTCCTGATAAAGACAAGGGCCTGACAGCATCCATGGTCAACAATTATGTCAAACATGGTTACCTGACAAAGCCTGACAAGAAAAAATACCAACGCCAACAAATTGCCCGTTTGATTGCTATCACAACCCTCAAGTCGGTATTTTCTATTCAAGAAATAGCCCAGACACTTAATACTCTCCAAAGTCAAGCAAATTCAGACCAACTCTACGATGCTTTTGTGGACTACATGAATCACGGAATTGACCCAGCTAACCCCATTATCCAAACCAGCTGCCAAACCGTTAAACTCTATCATCAAACTCTAGCCTTAATCCATCATACTCAAGAGGAGGTCATCCAATGAACACTAGTCTTAAACTCAGCAAACAACTCAGTTTTGGGGAAGAGATTGCTAATAGTGTAACCCATGCCGTAGGTGCAGTCATCATGCTCATATTACTCCCCATTTCATCCACCTATAGCTATGAGGCACACGGATTTTTATCATCTATCGGCGTTTCCATATTCGTTATCAGTCTCTTTCTCATGTTCCTCTCATCCACCATTTACCACTCTATGGCCTATGGTTCGACCCACAAATATGTCTTGCGAATCGTTGACCATTCGATGATTTATGTGGCTATCGCAGGCTCTTATACGCCGGTCGTCTTAACCTTAATGAATAACTTGTTTGGCTATCTAATTATTGCCATCCAGTGGGGAACGACCATCTTTGGTATTCTCTATAAAATCTTTGCTAAAAAGGTTAACGAGAAATTCAGCCTTGCTCTTTACCTGATTATGGGCTGGTTGGTTCTGGCAATCATTCCTGCCATTATCAGTCAAACGACGCCCATTTTCTGGAGTCTCATGGTAACTGGCGGACTCTGTTATACAGTTGGGACTGGATTTTATGCCAAGAAAAAACCTTATTTCCACATGATTTGGCATCTCTTTATCCTAGCAGCATCTGCCCTCCAATACATTGCTATTGTTTATTATATGTAAAAGAGGTCGGGACAAATCCTAACCTCGTTTTTATTCTCTATAATGTTTTAAATTCAAAAGCACTCTAGTCTTTTTTATAATATCTACTATCGTACCGCCAATTATGGGATACTACTTCCCTGCTAGTATGTAAATCAGAATAGTTATACTCTTCGAAAATCTCTTCAAACCACGTCAGCGTCGCCTTACCGTATATATGTGACTGACTTCGTCAGTCTTATCTACAGCCTCAAAACAGTGTTTTGAGCAACTTGCGGCTAGCTTCCTAGTTTGCTTTTCGATTTTCATTGAGTATTAAATCATAATCATTCGTTAATGAACCGTACCTAACGAATCAAGACAGACAAATGGTCACATAACAAAAAAACGTTTTCCAACGTTTTTTTTTGACTGTGATTTCTTTAAATGCATTTTTTCCTAAGGCAAATTATTCCCTGCTGCAAGATAAATTTCATACCATTCTTTTCTTGTTAAGCTAAAGTTTGCCGCTTAGCTAACTTCTCTCAAGTGCTTAGGATTTGTGGTACCTACGACTGCCTGCATTTTTGCTGGGTAGCGTAACACCCAAGCGATAGCAATAGCTGATGGGCTCACACTGTATTTTAATGCTAATCGATTTAGGACTTGGTTTAGTTGTTGGAACTTCTCATTGCCAACAAAATTCCCTTTAAAATATCCGAACTGCAAGACTGACCATGCTTGAATGATCACATCGTGTAATTTGCAATATTCAAAAATGCTACCATCTCGCATAGCTGCTTGACTATCTTCCATATTAACATGAAAACCTGATTCAAAACCAGGTGTGAAAGCTGCACTTAATTGTAATTGATTGATCGATAGAGGCTGTTTGACTTCTTTCTTAAGCAATTCCATCATCATAGGATTTTGGTTGGACGCACCGAAGTCTCGAACTTTACCTGATGTATGTAGAATTTCAAAGGCTTCCGCCACTTGATCAGCTTCCATTAAAGCATCTGGTCGATGGAGAAGCAAGCTATCTAAATAATCAACCTGCAATCTTTTTAAAATTCCATCTACTGATCCTAGAATATACTCTTTTGAAAAATCAAAATAGGTAAATTCTTCAATGCGAATGCCACATTTGGACTGAATCCACATCTTTTCTCTTAAATCTGGACGATTTTTTAGGACAAGACCTAACAGTTCTTCACAACGACCACGACCATAAATATCAGCTAAGTCAAAAGCATTGATTCCAACAGAAAGTGCTGTTTCTACAAGCTCTTCAACTTCTTTTACAGACTTATCTTTTATTCTCATCATTCCGAGAACAATTTCTGATAATTCTTTGTCATCTTGACCAAGAGTTATGTATCTCATCAAATTTTTCTCCTTAAATTTCTAACATTCTTCCCTTCATTATAACAAAAACCGCTTTGCAACGGCTTTTTGACTATATTTCACTCCATTTTATCTTCTTAAACCCACGGAACAAGACAAAGATTCCAATAAAGAGAACAACTAAAGGAATGAATTTTGTAAGGAAAACATTTGAAATTCCCATCCACTCATAGTAACGAAGCAGAGATCCTACCACAAGATGGGCAATAATCATACTGACAAAGGGACGAAAGACCGCTTCTTTCCAATTCCAAATACTGATGACTAGAGAAAGCGTAAAGACAAGGAAACTATCCCAGGGAGCAGGAAGATAAAAGTCCCCTTCTTGTACAAAACTTCCTATTCCTACATATCCCAGAACAACTAGCAGAACAAGAATCCCAACGACAATATAGGTGCCAATTTTCATTTTAGGAGAATCTTGGACTAAGCCCCAACGTAAGATTGTAGCCACAAGCCCAAATCCAATCAGAAAAAGAAGAAGTTGCCCTAAAAAAGTAAGCAAATTGACTGTTAAGAGAGGACCTTTAGAAAAATCACCCAGTAGATGATAGTAACGTAATACCGCTAATACAAGAATTGGTGTCAAAAGGGACTCCTTGATAGAACTGCTGGGTGCTTCCTTGAGAATCTCTTTCATTATTTTTTTAGGATTCTTACCTAGATAATCCTCTGCACTCATGCCATCTCGTTCTGCTTCTGAGAAATCTAACATAATCAAATAAATCTGCTCTCTGAGATAGTCCTCATCATAGAGAAATCCAGCAAGATTAAAACTATCCCACAGCTCCTCAAAATACTGCTGATTCTCCTCAGAAAACTCATGCAACAAATTGTTTGTTTCTTCATAATACTTCATTTTTGTCATGGTTTATCCTCCATTCTTAATTCCTTCTACTTTTTGACTCAAATCGTCCCATTGTTGCCAAAAGACCGAGACACGCTCTTCTCCTTCTTTGGTTAACGAAAAATACTTCCGATCTGGACCATCTGGCGACGGGCGCATGTCGCCTCTTATCCATTGATTTTTTTCTAACTTTTGCAACAAAGGATAAATAGTCCCTGGAACGATAGTGTCAAATCCAGCCTCTCGCAAAGTTTGAACCAACTCATAACCGTATCGCTCTTTTTGACCAATCATATCCAAGACACAACCTTCAAGAACACCTTTTAATAGTTGAGTTTCCTTCATCCCTTCCCCCTTCTATCTATTTTGTAATGCCTACTAGTAGCTTCATCTATAATATACCACTTCCACACTAGTTTGTAAAGCATAATAGTTAAATAAAAAACAGAACTAGCATGAACTAGTCCTGTCTATTGTTACCCAATCACACTTCCGTTTGGTACAGCTGGATCAACTGTGAGAAGGGTTAATTTTCCATCATGTTCAGCTGAGAGGATCATCCCTTGACTGACATATTTCTTCATCATCTTACGAGGTTTGAGGTTAGCAACGATTTGAACTTTCTTGCCGACCAATTCTTGTTCATTTGGATAGTATTTTGCAATTCCTGAGAGGATTTGACGATCTTCACCATCACCAGCATCCAAGCGGAATTGAAGCAACTTATCTGAACCTTCTACTTTAGAAACTTCTTTGACTTCTGCGACACGGATTTCAACCTTATCAAAATCTTCAAACTTGATTTCTTCCTTGTTAAGTTTGAGTTCGACTTCGTCTGGATTCCATTCTTTTTCGACAGCTGGCTTGTTGCCTTCCATTTGTTCCTTGATATAGGCGATTTCTTCTTCCATATCGAGACGTGGGAAGATTGGTGTTCCTTTGGCAACTACAGTCACATCTGCTGGGAAGTCAGCCAAGCTCAAATTTTCAAGGCTCGCTACTTCTTCCAAGCCAAGTTGATTCAAGACTGCACGACTGGTTTGCATCATAAACGGCTCAATCAAGTGAGCTACAACACGAAGGCTGGCTGCCAAGTGGCTCATGACACTTGCTAATTGGTCACGGAGTGCTTCATCTTTTGCCAAGACCCATGGAGCTGTCTCGTCTATGTATTTGTTAGTACGAGAGATAAGAGTCCAGACTGCTTCAAGCGCACGTGGATAGTCAACTGCTTCCATATGTGTATGGTAATCAGCGATTGATTGTTCTGCTACTTGAGCAAGAGCATTGTCAAACTCTGTCACGCCCTCTACATAGGTAGGGATTTGTCCATCAAAGTACTTATTAATCATGGAAACCGTACGGTTTAGAAGGTTTCCAAGGTCATTGGCCAATTCATAGTTGATACGACCTACATAGTCCTCAGGAGTGAAGGTTCCGTCTGAACCAACCGGAAGGCTGCGCATGAGGTAGTAACGAAGTGGATCTAGTCCAAAACGCTCTATCAACATTTCAGGATAGACAACATTCCCTTTAGACTTAGACATCTTACCGTCTTTCATGACAAACCAACCATGACCAATCAAACGTTCTGGCAATTTGATATCCAACATCATAAGAAGGATTGGCCAGTAGATTGAGTGGAATCGAAGGATGTCTTTTCCAACCATGTGGAAGACTGTTCCGTTCCAGAACTTGTCAAAGTTAGCGTGTTCGTCTTGATCGTAGCCAAGAGCTGTCACATAGTTGAGCAGAGCATCAAACCAAACGTATACAACGTGTTTAGGATTTGATGGTACCGGAACCCCCCATGTAAAGGTTGTACGAGAAACTGCCAAATCCTCTAAACCTGGCTCGATGAAGTTGCGAAGCATTTCATTCAGACGACCATCTGGAGTGATAAATTCAGGATGGGACTTGAAAAATTCGACCAAACGATCTTGGTATTTGCTGAGGCGAAGAAAGTATGATTCTTCAGAAACCCATTCCACCTCATGACCCGATGGAGCAATACCGCCAGTCACATTTCCAGCTTCGTCACGGAAAACTTCCGCAAGCTGGCTTTCTGTAAAGAATTCCTCATCTGAGACTGAGTACCAACCAGAATATTCACCCAAATAGATGTCATCTTGAGCAAGTAAGCGTTCAAAGACTTGTGCGACAACTTTTTCATGGTAGTCATCAGTTGTACGGATAAATTTATCGTATGAGATATCTAGTAATTGCCAGAGTTCTTTAACTCCAACTGCCATGCCATCAACATAGGCTTGAGGTGTAATGCCAGCTTCTTCTGCTTTCTGCTGGATTTTCTGACCATGTTCATCAAGACCTGTCAGATAAAATACATCGTAGCCCATCAGGCGTTTGTAACGTGCTAGGACATCACAAGCGATGGTTGTGTAGGCAGAACCGATATGAAGTTTTCCAGATGGATAGTAAATCGGCGTTGTAATATAAAAATTCTTTTCAGACATAATTTTTCCTTTCCAGGCAAATGAAACCTGTTTTTCTAACACTTCATTATATCACATTTTTAAGAATTTTCGATAGGGAAATCCATACAAAAACAAGATAGACAAGCGTCCATCTTGTTGATCTTATTCATATCGAAGGGCTTCAATTGGATCAAGTTTAGATGCCTTGTTGGCTGGCAAGACTCCAAAAATCATACCCACGCTAGCCGAAACTGCAAGACTAAATAGGGCAACTGGGATTGATACTCCTACTTCTATACCAGCTATCAATCCTTGCAATAGTAGACCAGCTATAGCTGTTAAGCCTGTCGCAATGGTTAGACCAATAACTCCACCTAGCAAGGTCAAAATCATGGATTCAATCAAAAACTGAATTAAAATATTGGCACGCGTTGCACCCAAAGCCTTACGGAGACCAATCTCACGAGTACGCTCTGTCACCGAAACCAGCATGATGTTCATAACACCAGTCCCTCCAACAAAGAGTGAAATTCCTGCAATGGCACTAATAATCGTAGTTATAAAACCGAACATTTGTTGTACTTCTTGGAAAGCTGCAGTCGCATCTGACACCTGATACTCCCCTTGCTGAAGACCAGCAATCTCGGTCAATTTTCTAGCTAATTCTGGTCCCACTGTTGGTGTCAAACTGGTATCATTGACACGGAAGACAATATCAGAAATTTCATCCATATTGAAGTTATTGGCAAGAGAAATATTAGTCGTAATTGGAAGTCCACCAATACCAAAAGTCTTAGCAGTCTTGGCCTCATCGCTGGTATAGACACCAATGACACGATAGCTAAAACCACCAACATCTATAACCTGGTTAACAGCTTCTTGAGCAGATCCAAACAGACTATTAGCAAGTTCTTGGTCTAGTAAAATGACACTAGCGACATCTTTATAATCCTGAGCTATAAGACTTCGGCCTGCAACAATTTCATTTTCAACCGCCTTCATATAAGTAATATTTCCACCTGTCAAGCTAGCTCGCTCTACCTTTTTATCTTTATAAGACAGGGTGGTATTGGTCGAGTTGGTTACATAGTAACTGTCCACACCCTTAAGTTTTGCTGCCTCCTTGACCCAAGCTTCTTGCGGTTTTGGTGGTTCAACAGGAACTTCCTCTTCTTTCCCAGAAACTGTCAAAGCTGATTGTTTTTGGGTAAAAGAACCGTCTTTACTTTTAATAGGCGAGAAAAAGACATGAATATTCTTCTGTGACTTGGTCATGTTTTTATTGACCTGACGAGACATGGAATCCCCCAGAGCCATAATCACAACAACTGATGAAACACCAATGATAATCCCAATCATAGTGAGAAATGAGCGCATCTTGTGGGCCATGATAGATGAAAAGGCAAATTTCAGATTCTGCATCTTAGTTTTCCTCCTTTTCTAACTGAGCACTATCAGATGAAATAACTCCATCTCGAATGACAATCTGGCGTTTGGCATAAGCAGCAATCTCAGGCTCATGCGTTACCATGATAATAGTTTTTCCTTCATTATTCAGTTCAACTAATAATTGCATGATTTGATTACCTGTTTTGGTATCCAAGGCTCCTGTCGGTTCGTCCGCTAGGATAATAGAAGGATTGTTTACCAAAGCACGCGCGATAGCTACACGTTGCTTTTGACCTCCAGATAATTCCGAAGGCAAATGGTGACTACGTTCTGTCAATTCAACCTTATCAAGATATTCCTCAGCTAACTTGCGCCGTTTTGAAGCCGAAACTCCCGCGTAAATCAAGGGCAATTCTACATTTTGCAGAGCATTGAGTTTAGATAGAAGAAAGAACTGCTGAAAGACAAATCCGATTTGTTGGTTACGGACCTTGGCTAGTTGTTTTTCACCAAGTCCAGCCACTTCTTGGCCTTCAAGATAATACTCTCCACTAGTTGGTGTATCCAACATGCCAATCGTATTCATTAGAGTAGACTTACCAGAACCCGATGGTCCCATGATGGCAACAAATTCACCCTCATTCACTTCTAGGTTGATATTTTTGAGAACCTGCAGTTCTTGGTCACCATTACGGTAGCTTCTGCAGATATTTTTTAGACTAATTAGTTGCTTCATCAGCCTTCACCTCTTTTCCTTCCTCTAGAGAAGACGTTGGGTTACTGATGACCTTGACTCCATTTGTCAAACCTGAAGTGATTTCTTGGTTGTCTGCATCAGCATTTCCCAAACCAACTTCCACTTTCTTGGCCTTTTTCTGCTCGTCAAGTACCCAGACATAGTTCTTATCATTTTCAGTCACAACACTTGTTAAAGGAACTAGAATAGCTTTACTCTTATTCTTAACCTCAACACTTACTGAAAATCCTTGTTTCAAATCACCGATTTCACTTGTAACATCGATGGTATATGGATATTTAGAACCAGAGTTACCGCCTGCTGCTGCAGCTGTACTTGCTGCTTCGCCATTGTTTTTAGGGTAGTCAGAAATATAGCTAAGCTTACCTGTCCAGCTCTTATCTTGATAAACTTTAGAAGTAAAGGTCACTTCTTGACCTACAGATAAGTTGGCAAGGTTATATTCAGATAGTTCACCCTTAACTTGCAAGTTTTCATTGCTAACGACATGAACTACCACCTGGCTAGCTCCAGTTGGAGATTTAGAAACATTACGGTTGACTTCGACCACAGTTCCTTCTAGATTACTGAGAACCGTCATTGCATCCAACTGACTTTGAGCCTTACTTAATTGTGCTGCTGCATCTGCACGAGCATCACGAGCATCACCTAATTGTGCATCAATAGATGATACTGAATTTCCTGAGACTGGAACTGGAGTTTGGGCTGCAGCTCCTTCGCCTCCTGCTGGCGTTGGCAACTGTGGAGCCGGAGCTGAAGCGGCTTCATTTCGTGCTTGATTGAGTTCGTTGATATGACGGTCTGCCTTAGCGACTGCTCGGCTCGCTGAATCATAGGCCGCCTGGGCTTCTGAACTACTGTACTTGACTAAAGCCTGCCCTTCGCTGACCTTATCACCCACAGAAACAAGGATTTCATCTAAATCTCCCTTACTAGCATCAAAATAAACATATTGTTCATTTTTTGCTGTTACTGTCCCTGACAATAAAACAGAGGATGCCACGCTTCCTTCCTTGGCAACAACAAGATGAGTAGGTTCATCTTTTACAGCGGTTTGAGATGGTTGTCTAAAGAGTAAAATCCCTCCAGCACCCAATACAACTACACTTGCAGCACCGATTGCTGCATACAATTGCCACTTTTTAGCTTTACTATTCTTTTTCATAATGAAACTCCTTTTTGATTTAAAGTCCTTAACAATATTATACAAAAATTATCAATTTGAAACAATAACAGTTCAGAACGAAATAATGACATTTCAGGATTCAATAATTGTTCGGAATTTATTTTTTATTGTACTAGTTATATCATACACTTTATTTTTCCTTTTTGCAAGCCTTTTCTTTAATTTTTTTGAACGTAGCAGATTTTTGCAATCAAATCAAAAAAAAGATAGAATATGACTATCAAAAAATGACACTCTACTATTTAAAAGAGTACAAAGGAGTTTTCAATGAGAGAATACGATATCATTGCTATCGGTGGAGGTAGCGGAGGAATTGCTACCATGAACCGTGCTGGTGAACATGGTGCCAAAGCAGCTGTTATTGAGGAAAAGAAACTCGGTGGAACTTGCGTCAACATCGGTTGTGTTCCTAAAAAAATCATGTGGTACGGGGCGCAAATCGCTGAGACTTTCCATCAATTTGGAGAAGACTACGGCTTTAAGACTACTGATCTTAATTTTGACTTTGCAACCCTACGTCGCAATCGTGAAGCCTACATTGATCGCGCTCGTTCTTCTTATGATGGCAGTTTTAAACGCAACCGTGTAGACTTGATTGAGGGTCGTGCTGAATTTGTAGATTCTCATACAGTCAGCGTAAATGGTGAACTGATTCGTGCTAAACATATCGTGATTGCTACTGGTGCCCATCCAAGTATTCCAAATATTCCTGGTGCAGAACTAGGTGGTTCTTCTGATGATGTATTTGCCTGGGAAGAATTGCCAGAATCAGTTGCTATTCTAGGTGCCGGCTATATCGCTGTTGAATTAGCTGGAGTACTCCACACCTTTGGTGTCAAGACAGATCTCTTTGTTCGCCGCGATCGTCCTTTACGTGGTTTTGATTCTTACATCGTTGAAGGTTTAGTCAAGGAAATGGAAAGAACAAACTTGCCACTTCATACTCACAAAGTCCCTGTCAAGTTAGAAAAAACTGCTGAAGGCATTACCATTCATTTCGAAGATGGTACTAGTCACACAGCTAGCCAAGTTATCTGGGCTACAGGTCGCCGTCCAAACGTTAAGGGATTGCAACTTGAAAAAGCTGGAGTAACCCTGAACGAACGTGGCTTTATCCAAGTGGATGAATACCAAAATACTGTTGTTGAGGGAATCTACGCTCTAGGTGATGTAACAGGTGAAAAAGAACTAACTCCAGTTGCTATCAAGGCTGGACGTACTTTGTCTGAACGTCTCTTTAACGGCAAAACAACTGCTAAAATGGACTACTCAACTATTCCAACTGTTGTCTTTTCACACCCTGCTATCGGAACGGTTGGCTTGACCGAAGAGCAAGCTATCAAAGAATACGGTCAAGATCAAATCAAGGTTTACAAATCAAGCTTTGCATCTATGTACTCTGCCGTTACTAGCAATAGACAAGAATCCCGTTTCAAACTCATAACAGCTGGTTCAGAAGAAAAAGTTGTCGGACTTCATGGAATTGGATACGGTGTTGATGAAATGATTCAAGGATTTGCTGTTGCTATCAAAATGGGAGCAACCAAGGCTGACTTTGATGCAACCGTAGCGATTCACCCAACTGCATCCGAAGAATTTGTAACCATGCGTTAATCAAAATAAAAGAAGCAGAGCAAAAAACACTTCTAAATATCAAAAATCGAGTATTGCCGTAGTTGGAGATACTCGTTTTCTTATGTTTTATTTTATAGTATGTTGAAATAAGATATGCAAAAATCAATTAACAAACCATAACAAAATATAAGGATTATAACACAATCATTTATTCTTTTCTTTAAAAGATTCATATATTTTTTATATAACTCTTTCATATCTTTTTTCTGAGAATTCAACTCTTCACTACCGTAGTCAAAATTTGCTACTACAAATCCCTCGTCAGCATTAGAAAAAGTAAAAAATTCTATTCCAATGAGTTTATTATGCTTAGAGTCCTCAATAGTGTCTCCTAAATTATTATTAAATTGCTTCACTTCTTCTTCACGAACTCCGAACCCCGCAGCAGCTCCATTTGCAATGATGTTTGAAAATACTTCTTCTGAAGACGCTACTTCTTTCACAGTTATGATATATGTAGCTTCTTCCGTTTCTACTTGTTTCACTTTATTCCATTTTTCTGTATCACTAGAAGAAAGCGTATAGACTATTAACTCCAGTGTTGGTTTATTGGTATTTTCTTTTGTGATCATTTGTTTTCCAAAGAAGAAAATGGCAAGCATTCCAGCTACAAAGATCAAAGCAATATAAATTATCTTTTTCATACATTATCTCCTATATCTTTCATATCAATGATCACATCAACTTCGTTATAGACAGCTGGATCATGCGTCGCTATAATGACATATTTATCTTCATCTCTTTCATTCAATAATAAACGAATAATTTCTTTTCCAATCTCACCATCTAAAGCTCCTGTAGGCTCATCTGCTAAGATAATTTTACGTGGTTTCATTAACATTCTGGCAATAGCTACACGTTGAGCCTGCCCTCCAGACAATTCATATATTTTTTGATGTAAATAGTCACTTGACAGTCCTACTTTTTCAAGTACATCAGTTATTGTTTTTTTGTCTTTAGTGATAAGTTTCAAATTATCATATACTGTTTTGTTATCTATTAAAGAATAATTCTGAAATACATATCCAACAGTATTTTTAAAAAAAGTTCTTTCTTTTATCTTCCAAATATCTTGTTTATCAACTAAAACATTCCCACTGTCAATTTTTTCTAATCTTCCTATAATATTAAGAAGGGTACTTTTACCAGAGCCAGAACCTCCAATCAATGCATAACTTTTTCCAGATTCAAATTTTAAATTTAAGTCTGTAAAGATCTTTTTTGAGCCGAAACTTTTTGAAACGTTCAAAAGGTCAATTGTCATGTTTCATCTCCTTTTAAAATTTTAGTATAGCTTTCAGATAATTTTCTAAAACTCATGATTATTGACAACATCAAAACGAGCAGAGAAGCGAGACCAATATATAGCAACTCTATTTGACCTGTCATAAGAAATGTAAATAGGATAACTATTGTAATAGTCATCATAAAATACTTGAGACTTGAAATTGCTATATATGTTTTTGACAGACCCAAAATAATTTTTTTCACATATTCATTCTGTTTTAGGGCAATATAAAGTTGGACATATTGATAAATGAGTATAAAGACAATACTGTAAATTATCTTCTGCAAAATTTGTGAAAGTAGAATTTGGTGCTCTAAGGACTGGATCTTTAATTTCACAATTTGGTAAACATCTACTGGATTCATTGAAAAATTCAACTGGCTAGCCATTTCATTTATTTTATTTACCGCCTCAGGACTAAAAAGAGACTTATATGTTATATTACTAGCCAAAGAAAACTTGTTGTTTTCAATCATTTTGTCCGTATCTAACACAACAACAATGTTATCTTTACTATCTGCTACACTTGCGATTGGTAAAAACTCTTTCATTTTATGATTATCATCAGCATCTTCATTAAAATAAAAAATTTTTTTCCCATCAGGAATTATTTGTACTGCAATTTCTTCTTTTGTATAGTTTGTTCCAATAAATTGTTCTGCTACAACTGTATTTTCAATAGATTTCTGATTTTCTTTCCATTTCTCAGGAATATAGATGGTTGCTATCTTATTATCTAAAAGATGATAGTTTGTTCCATTCACTTTATTTTGTAGGTTAGCACCTGTTTGATTGATATAAATCAACTCTTTATTTATTTCTGGATTCGTTATTCCGTCATTTTCTAATTGTTTAGAAAAGTCTTCTAAAACATGAGATGTTTTCATGAAATCTGGAACATATGCCTTAGATCGGTCTATATATAAATAATCTAAGTTTTTTAAGGCAGCAGCTATCTGTAGATACTGACCATCCGAATCATTAACTTCTCCATTTTTAGTAGAGTTACTTTCAATTCCAAGGAACTCAATCCTTCTCCAGTCTTTTACTGTGTCCCATGGTACTAAATTCTGTAGCTGGATGTTAATACTGGATTGACTACTCTTTGTTTCTTGTAAAAAAATTCCTGAGACAATGATGATAATCGAAATAATGGCAAGCCATACGACAAAAATAAGTTTATTTTTCGCCTTGTTTTTAATAATTTCAATAGGCTTTTCAACCTGAATCGTCAACCAAAATAAAACAAAAGTAATGAGATCAATGATTTGAAATAGTATAAAATTCGTTAAAAGCAGAGAGAAAAATAACTTAGAACTATAGGTGAAGAAACCATTTCCCAAAAAAGAACTGTAAGAAATCATCAATAAAGCCATCATAATCAGTTCAAAAATAAGAGAAATGCCATACTCTCTTCTTAGATCATATACAGGCAAGCCCAAAGAACGTCGTATCACTCCTTCTTTAATCTGCTTCGTTCTAACAACAAATAACACAACTAATAAAGTTAAGTAAATCGAACTCATTAACAGTATTCTTAAAGTTCCTGTGAATTGTAAGATTCCTCCTATATACCAAGGATAAGCCATATATACTGTTTGCAACCCCGTCATCGTAAGTGGTTTCAAACTATCTATATCCATTTTCCCAAGGGTGTAATACATCCCTATTATTGGTGCTGACTTTAATTGCTCATTGTTTTCATCATCGAAATTTACATACTTCAACTGACCAGAACTCTGAACGATTGGCTTGTAAATGGTAACCTTTTCCGTTTTTGATAAGTCACGAACCATTTCGTATATTTCGTTATTAGAAAGATTACTTTTTCCTTGAATAGAAAAAGCACCATCAATTGGTAAAGGTACGGGGGTTTCAGTATCGCTGATAGTGACCAGACCAATTGCAGCGATCAAACAAAAGAAAAATCCAATGATACATAATTTTAATTTCATAAGCACTTACCATATTACAAAAGACCCTATCTTATAATCGGGTCTCTTGTTTTCATAAATTATTTTTAAAATCTATAATAATCCCAATATGCATTTAATCGAATATCGCTCCAAGATTTTGTAGCACTTGAATATGCCCATCCATAATCTTGTTTATCCTGAGCTTTAACTGTTCCCCAAAAATTCGTTACTGAAGATTTTGAACCAATATTATCTGGAGAACTAACAAAGTAATTCGAATAACCAGAGTTATCATTTACACCATATTCCCATACATCAATAATGGGACTTGGAGCAGGGTGTGCTGTAGTTGCACTAACAATACTAGCTACAGTAGCAAAGCTAAAACTTAAAACACTTGCGACTAGAAAAACAGATGCTTTCTTGTTAATTCTTTTTTCATTTTACTTCTCCTTGAAGTTAAATATTTGATGAAGATTAAATAATAGTCCCTTTTTAGTCCCTCCATATTACTTTAATTTGAATTGATTATATTTAGGTTTTTAATCACCGTTACGGTATCTAGAGTCGTTAAAATATCTCATAACTACCCCTCCTTTTAAAATTGAACACATATAAATGTATCCGTTTACATTTATTAATGTAGCACTTATTTTTTAGTTTGTCAAGTATTTATAGTATATTTTTTATGTATAAAATGGGATTATCCATAAAGGCGATTTTCGAATCAACAAAACAATTATCCAACTTAACCAGTAAGCAAATCGGCTGTTACAGTCTTTGTTACCTTGTTTTAAAAAATTGGTTGACAATAATTACTCCACGAGTATAATAGTTACTATACATTAGAAAAGAGGTTAACTATTTTGAAAAAAGCTCACGTTTATGCCATCCCTGCTATTGGGGCTGCTCTCATTGCTGTTTTAGCACAAATCAGTCTTCCAATTGGACCTGTCCCCTTCACTCTGCAAAACTTTGCAATCGGCTTGATTGCTACTGTCTTTAGACCGAGAGAGGCTGTACTTTCTGTTGGACTTTATCTTCTTCTAGGTGCTATCGGTCTTCCTGTCTTTGCAGGAGGTGGAGCTGGATTGCAGGCGTTGGTTGGTCCTACTGCAGGCTATCTTTGGTTTTATCTCGTTTACTCTGAACTGACTTCCTCTCTAACCAACAGCAAGAGTGGTGTTGTCAAGATTTTTCTTGCAAACCTCTTGGGTGATGCCCTTGTCTTTGTCGGTGGGATTCTCAGCTTACATTTCCTAGCTGGAATGGCATTTGAAAAAGCTCTTGCTGTGGGAGTTCTTCCCTTTATCATTCCAGATCTTGGTAAACTTCTAGCTATTAGTTTTATTAGCCGTCCCCTACTTCAACGCCTTAAAAATCAGTCTTACTTTGCTAACTAAAAAAGGATATCGAGTTATTATGACTCAATATCCTTTTCTTTCATTTTGAAAACTTAGTTACCTTTAAAAGCATCCACCATTGTTTGAAATTCTTCATTGGAGAGAGTAATTCCTTTACCCATTTTAGTATGATCTGGACTCCAAGCACGAATATCAAACTTTGCAGGAGCACCATTAAAGCTCACACGGTTGATTTCCTTGGTCCAACCTTTTTCGTTTTCAGAAAGAGTCAACAAGTGCTCTTCAATTTCAAATGTAAATTCTGCCATTTTCTTCTCCTTTTTTAGCTTTCATTTGATTATTCGTAAAATCTTGTAGATTTTAGGAAAATTTTATATAATATTGATATAAAAGAAGGGAGGTCACTATGAGACATAAATTCCAGCAAGTTCTAGATAAAATACATGACTTTTTAAATGGACATGAAGAACCAGACCATACTGAAAGCAACTCCCTTACAGCCACTATTGAAGAGGCTATCCAGAAACAAACTGCTGTTCACCTTATCTTGTCTGAGACAAGCTTTACAGGTGACATCATCAAATACGATCAGCAACGCCAGCAAATTATCGTGAAAAATTTTGCCAAAAATGTGACCCGTATTATCCGCATAAGCGATATTCAACGCCTGCGATTTGTCCCTTCAACTGTCCAAACAGCCCAAAAAAATAGATTTAAGAAAGAGTGAGATGTAGTTGCTGCATCCCACTCTTTTTTCTTAGCGAATTTGTTCAAAATGTAAATGAACTGCGATATGATCTCCATAACCACTTCTTTCCAAGTCACGTTGTAGACGATAGGAAATGTAGTGTTCTGCAATAGTAATGTAACCTGCACCCAGCAAACGATGTTCAACCATAGACTGAATCATGCTAATAGTCGCACGTTCCACCTTGGCCTCTTCCAAATCCAAAACCACTTTCTTAGTGACTTGTGCAAGGTTTTGACGTAAATCATCTGTCAATACATAGACAGTCTGGGCTGCTTTTAAGATAGCTTGGTAAATCTTATCTGGATTAAATTCAGCAATTTCTCCATCACGTTTGATTACTTGCATAGGTATCTCCTTTACTCTTTGTTTTCTTTAATTTCTGCCAGCATTTTTTCTTCTTCTGCTGTCAGTTGATAATGTTCAAGCAAATCCGGTCTGCGTTCATAGGTTTTCTTTAAACTCTCATACAGGCGCCACTGACGAATCTTCTCATGGTGTCCACTCATCAGTACATTTGGCACGACCATACCACGATAATCATAGGGACGTGTGTACTGAGGATACTCGAGAAGCCCAGAAGAAAAACTATCATCTTGGTGGCTAGACTCCTTGCCAATCACTTCTGGAATCAGGCGTACCGTAGCATCAATCATGGTCATGGCTGCCAATTCTCCACCAGTCAGGACATAGTCCCCCAGGGAAATCTCATCTGTCACCAAGGTCTTAATGCGCTCATCATAACCCTCGTAGTGCCCACAGATAAAGATTAGCTCTTCCTCTTGAGACAAATCCTCGGCATAAGCTTGATCAAACTGCTTTCCAGCAGGATCGAGGAGAATGACGCGCGGATTTTTCTTTTCAATAGTATCAAAGGCATCGAAAATGGGTTGTGCTCGGAGCAACATCCCCTGACCGCCTCCGTAGGGCTCATCGTCGACATGGCGGGCCTTTTCAGCATTTTCTCGAAAATTATGATACTGGATATCCAAGAGCCCCTTTTCTCGAGCCTTTCCAACGATTGAGTGCTCTAGTGGAGAAAACATCTCTGGAAAAAGGGTTAAAATATCAATCTTCATCGTCTAACCCTTCTAAGATTTCCACATCGACGCGGTTATTTGGAATATCGACATTGAGAACCACTGGTGGGATATAAGGCAAGAGCAAATCACGCTTGCCTTTTCGCTTGACCACCCAGACATCGTTGGCACCTGGTTGCAGGATTTCTTTGATGGTTCCAATCAAGTTATCACCCTCATAGACTTCCAAACCGATAATCTCGTGATAATAAAATTCACCATCGTCTAGGTCATTCAAATCTTCCTCAGCAACCTTGAGACTGTATCCCTTGTACTTTTCAATAGCATTGATATGGTACATGTCTTTAAATTTGATAATATCAAAGTTCTTCTGTTTACGGTGACTAGCGATGGTCACTGTTTGAACAAACTGATCTTTTTCATCAAACAAGGCCAGCTCAGTACCTTTTTTAAACCGTTCTTCTGCAAAATCCGTCACAGACAAGACTCGCATCTCACCCTGCAACCCCTGCGTATTGACGATTTTCCCAACATTAAAGTAGTTCATCTTGTCTCCTGTATCTATTTCTTTCCATCTTATTCTGACAATTCTCGAATAATAGTCGCAATTTTTTCTGATTCTGACCATTGTAAATAATGGTGATTCCCTCCTAAAATGAGTTTAGTATTGGAAGTCCAATATTCTGATTCTCTGTACTCTTTTTCTCTATAAGCCTGACAAAAAATAAATACAGGGATATAAGATTCTATAGATACATTCTCAAAATCTTCCTCAGTAATCTCTCCAGATATCTGAAATCCTGTATCTTGATTTTCCAACTCTGAACCTTTTTCTTGCATTATTTCCCAGATTTCTTTATTAATTTCAGGGCTAAATGTTGCTTGAGTTAAGTTCTTAAAATAAAGTTCAGGACCAAATTCTTCAATCAGTCTCATTTGCTCTTCCATTTCTGGATAAGGATTTTCTGAAAAATCAGCAAACATGACGTTTTTAGTGGTCGGTTCAATTGCTACTAAAGCCTGACACTTAATTGGTTTCTTGAGCAATTCACAAGCTAAAATTCCACTCAAACTATGTACACAAAGTATATATTCAGAAATCCCTAATTCTTCAAGTACTTCATAAACCGCATCTGCAAGATTATCCAGATTTTTTCCAGCTTGGTCATGAATCGGACTCCTACCTGTGTTCGGAAAATCAATTGCCAAGTAACCAATTGTGGGCGGAAGTTTTTCGAGTATAAGTGAAAAATTTTCATAACTTGGTAGCAAACCTGCGCCACTTAAACAAACTAGCATTTTCTTTTGCTTTTGATAAGTAACAGAGAGACTACCAATTTCTGTAGATACTTCAAACCTCTTCATAAAGAAATCCACTCGTTCTATATAATGAATTATTAAAAATCCTTATCCTTTATTTTATCACGTTCCAAAGATTTTCTCAAGTTAGAGGAAAATACATAGAGAGCCCGCTATAGTCCAAAAAGTGCTAATATTTTCCTCTTTAATGTTAATTTATATTTGAAAGATGAGATATTTACATTCCCGTTATACATATTGCTATAAAATGTATATTCCCCAATTTCACCCTGACTTGTTTTCCATTTCATTCTTAAACTAGGCATATTCTCTGGTAAATTTGTATGAATCAATAAGCATGTATAATTCTTTAAATTTTTAACTGTATGCAGTTTATTATTTACAATCAAACAATCGTTTCTTGAATCATAGTTTAAAGAATAAAATTCTACTATTTCAATATCAACTTCTTTGGGATAAAAAATCAAATGATTAAAAGGTTTGCTACTTATATTATGTGTAAATTCATGAATATAGTGAAAATTTGTATGTAAAGATTCAAACTCGAATGGTTTAATTTCCTTGATTTCAATATTATTGATATAAACCTTATTTTGGAAAGTTATCTTTATAATCACAGCAATAAATGTCGCAATTTGTAAAATTCGTAATAGCCAATCAATATACATTGACCAATCTATGTTAAAAACACAATCAATATTCATTCTTTTTCAGTTTTCTTTCAAAAATTCTTCCAAATCACGTTCATGTTTGTACTTAATGGCTGCAGTCTCATCTTTCTTAAAGATAGTCTTGGTAAGGTCAATATGGTTGATGGCGGCGATTGCGACGGTGTAGTGAATGATATCAGCCAGTTCTTTTGATAGTTCCTCATTAGAATCCTGAACGCCCTCTTTTCTACCAGAACGACCATTCAAAACCTCAGCTACTTCTCCGACTTCCTCCACTAACTTCATAAAGAGACCTTCCTCAGTCCGAGACTGCTGGTAATGTTCCAGTAGGTAGTCTTGTAATTGTCTAAACGTTAAATCCTTCATATCCTGCTCCTTGCAAAAAAAGCGAGACATTCGTCCCGCCCTTCTTATTTTTCGTCAATAACGATTCTTACTTTTTTGTCTTCAGTTGGGACAGAGTAGACAATCGTTCTTATCGCAGAAATAGTGCGACCCTTACGACCGATTACACGACCCACATCGCTTTGATCAAGATCCAAATGATATTCCAAAAATTCTGGTGTATCTTCAATCTTGATAGTTAAGGCATCTGGTTGTGAAATCAAGGGTTTCACAATCGCAATAATGAGATTTTCAATCGTATCCATCTGTCAACCTACTTTAAACTTATTTTGAGAATTTAGAATCGTGGAATTTTTTCAATACGCCTTCTTTTGAAAGGATGTTACGTACTGTATCTGAAGGTTGAGCTCCATCAGCCAACCATGCAAGAACGCGGTCTTCTTTCAAAGTTACTTGGTTTTCAGCAACAAGTGGGTTGTAAGTTCCAACTGTTTCGATGAAACGTCCGTCACGTGGTGAACGTGAATCTGCTACGTTGATACGGTAGAAAGGTTTTTTCTTAGAACCCATACGAGTCAAACGGATTTTAACTGCCATTTTTAAAGTCTCTTTTCTTATTTTTTATTTCGGTGAAATAGCTGAGCTATTTAGCACATGTTCTATTATAGCAGATTTCTAGCAGGTGTCAAGAAAAAAACTTGACAGACTATAAAATTCTTAAACCATTTAGAAATTTGTTAGAAGTAGGAAATAAATGTTTGAAAGAGGCTATCAGTGAATACTATTTTATACTCAATGAAAATCAAAGAGCAAACTAGGAAGCTAGCCGCAGCCTGTACTTGAGTACGGCAAGGCAAAGCTGACATAGTTTGAATTTGATTTTCGAAGAGTATTAGAAACATTTTATAAAGACCATCAACTCAAACCCTCCATATCGCCTGAACGAGATTTGGATACTTGGCTTCTAAATCCCAAGCCTGTTCCCAAGCGAAATATCAAGGATTTTAAGAATGATATTTACTAATTAATTTATAAAATATGAATTAATAGATTCTAAATAGGAGAATAATTTAGTTCTGTAAAAATTAATTTCTACACCTACAAAGCTTATTTTTAGACTTTATAACAGTCTAAGAAAAAAGTAGAGATTCATACAGTATCTAGATTTTTCAAAAATTCTTTATCATCAAATATTATTAACGAAACTATCCAAATCAAATCCGATGCATTGCTTCAAAGAATTCTTTAGTTGTTTGACTAGCCAGGGCTTTTATTAAAAAATTTTTTCAAATAATTGCCACCTTGGCACATAAATTCTTGCTTTCTAAATTTAAATGTGATATATTTATAACATAAAATTTAAGTGTTATATATTTATAACAAAAAAAGGAGTCTATCATGAAAAAAAGTCAAAAAATGCATGGCCTCATTGCAATGATTGCCGTAGCTCTCTTTATTGATTTTATTGTTTTATTTGGTTCTAATCTTAGTTGGGGACCCAAGTTAGTTATTACTGGTATTTCAGTGCAAGGTCAAATTGTAGCTATTTGGAGCTGGCTACATATGAAACTATGGTCTCATAAGAGTCAGAAAGGTAAGGGAAAGATTATTTTTGACTTGTCTGCTAAGCTTTACACGATACTTTTATTTGCAGCAAGTATTTTTTATACAGTAGGAATTTGGGTTGCGACCCCAAGCGAAAGTTCTGGTATTAAAGAATGGATTTTAGGAATTGGCCTCGTTATTGAAGTGATTGTATTTGGTTTTTTCTGTTTGAAAAATGTCAAGGAAACTCCGGACGAACGCTTTTATGCTAATTTAGCCAAGGCAGCTAGCTTGATGTTTGCTTGTATACTAGGCGCACTGATGATCCTAGCAGTTATCATTGGGTATATGGGGTCTCTCACTCTTTACATGGGACAGATCTTTATTAGCATAGCTGCCTTGATTTGCATCTTTGCGGTTGTCTATTTTATCTTGGAACGTAGAGGATAAGCATGGCCAAAGAAAGCAATATTATTACTAATCTCAAATCTGTTCGTGAGTCCACAGGTATGACCCAGCAGGAGTTAGCCGACCGCATTGGCATGCGACGCGAGACAATTCTGCACTTGGAAAATAACCGTTACAATCCTTCGCTAGAAATGGCTCTTAAAATTGCTCAAGTTTTTAATCTGAAAGTAGAAGACCTCTTTGAACTCAGACAGAAAGAGGAAGCATAATTATTTTCGAGACCTAGTATTAAGTTCATTGATTAATTAGGAATTGAAGCCAAAAGAAAAAATCCTTTGAAAATGTGCTCTTTTAAAATATAGTAATTCTTTCGAATTAACCTTTACTAATTGTGATGCTTTACGAGCTTTCTTAAGATATGGCTCCCTAAATACTTTGAGTACACTTATAGCATTGATGCCTCTAAGCAAGCGATTTTTCTTTTGGCTTTCTCTAAAACTACCTTGTCACTAATATTTGAAATCCACTTCCTTTTAGGGTACAATGGTAGAAATAAATTTTTGAGAGGAACAGAATGAAAAAACTAGCAACCCTTCTTTTACTATCCACTGTAGCTCTAGCTGGATGTAGCAACATCCAACGTAGTTTGCGTGGTGATGACTATGTAGATTCTAGCTTGGCCGCTGAGGAAAGCTCCAAAGCAGCTGCCCAATCTGCCAAGGTGTTAAATGATGCTTTGACAAACGAAAACGCCAATTTCCCACAACTATCTAAAGAAGTTGCTGAAGACGAGGCTGAAGTGATTCTCCACACAAGTCAAGGAGATATCCGTATCAAACTCTTCCCTAAACTCGCTCCTCTAGCGGTTGAAAACTTCCTCACTCATGCCAAAGAAGGCTACTATAACGGCATTACCTTCCACCGTGTCATCGATGGCTTTATGGTCCAAACTGGAGATCCCAAAGGGGACGGTACAGGTGGTCAGTCCATCTGGCATGACAAGGATAAGACTAAAGATAAGGGAACTGGTTTCAAAAACGAGATTACTCCTTATCTCTATAACATCCGTGGTGCTCTTTCTATGGCTAATACTGGTCAACCAAACACCAATGGTAGCCAGTTCTTCATCAACCAAAACTCTACAGATACCTCTGCTAAACTCCCTACAAGCAAGTATCCAAAGAAAATCATTGAGGCCTACAAAGAAGGTGGAAACCCTAGTCTAGATGGTAAACACCCAGTCTTTGGTCAAGTGATTGACGGTATGGATGTTGTAGATAAAATTGCTAAAGCCGAAAAAGATGAAAAAGACAAGCCAACGACTGCTATCACAATCAATAGCATCGAAGTGGTGAAAGACTACGATTTTAAATCTTAAAAACCTAAAAATACAGTACCCACATACGGTACTGTATTTCTTTTATCCTCATTTTTAAGTTAGATTATTAAAATCCCAGATTTGGTCCATCCAACCTTCATAAAAGTCTGGTTCGTGGCAGACCATAAGGATAGATCCCTTGTATTCTTTAAGAGCGCGTTTGAGTTCATCCTTGGCATCCACATCCAAATGGTTGGTCGGCTCGTCCAGCACTAAAACGTTGTTTTCACGATTCATCAAGAGACAGAAACGAACCTTGGCTTGTTCTCCACCTGACAAGACCTGAATTTGGCTTTCAATATGCTTGGTTGTCAGACCACAACGGGCAAGGGCTGCACGAACTTCTGCTTGGTTGAGAGCTGGAAAGGCATTCCAAACAGCCTCTAGTGGTGTTTGGCGATTACCGCCTTCTACTTCCTGTTCAAAATAACCGAGTTCTAGGTAGTCACCGCGTTCCACTTCCCCAGCGATTGGCGGAATAATGCCCAAGAGACTCTTCAAGAGAGTCGTTTTTCCAATACCATTTGCCCCGATAATAGCAACCTTTTGATTACGTTCAAAGGTAAGATTTAAAGGTTTGGTCAGAGGACGGTCATAACCAATCTGCAAATCCTTGGCTTGGAAAATAAAGCGCCCTGGTGTACGAGCCGGTTTGAAATCAAAGGATGGTTTTGGTTTCTCACTTTGCAGCTCGATAATATCCATCTTATCCAATTTCTTCTGACGGGACATGGCCATGTTTCGTGTTGCAACACGCGCTTTGTTCCGTGCGACGAAGTCCTTGAGGTCCGCAATCTCTTTCTGCTGACGTTCGTAGGCTGCCTCTAGCTGAGATTTCTTCATAGCATAGACTTCTTGGAACTGGTAGTAGTCACCAGAGTAACGTGTCAGCTGTTGATTTTCCACATGATAGACGATATTGATAACGTCGTTCAGGAATGGGATATCATGTGAAATAAGGACAAAGGCATTCTCATAGTTTTGGAGATAGCGCTTAAGCCAGTCAATATGCTCAGCATCCAAGTAGTTGGTCGGCTCGTCCAAAAGCAAGATATCAGGCTTTTCAAGGAGGAGTTTAGCCAAAAGCACCTTGGTTCTTTGTCCACCTGACAAAGAAGTTACATCCGTATCCATGCCAAAGTCCATAACACCAAGGGCACGCGCTACTTCGTCAATCTTAGCATCCAAGGTATAGAAATCACGACTCTCCAGACGATCTTGGAGTTCTCCCACTTCTTCCATGAGAGCATCAACATCCGCTCCGTCTTCAGCCATTTCCATATAAAGGTCATTGATACGGACTTCAGCTTTGAAAAGCTCATCAAAGGCTGTACGGAGCACATCACGCACCGACTGCCCTTCAGCAAGGACGGAGTGCTGATCCAAGTAACCGGCAGTCACATATTTGGACCACTCAACCTTCCCTTCATCTGGCAGCATTTTGCCAGTTACAATGCTCATAAAGGTCGATTTCCCTTCACCATTAGCACCGACCAGACCGATATGTTCTCCCTTGAGGAGACGGAAGGACACATCTTCAAAAATTGCACGGTCACCAAAACCGTGACTCAGATTTTTAACTTCTAAAATACTCATTTTAATTCCTTATCTTGTTTTTATACTCTTCGAAAATCTCTTCAAACCACGTCAGCTTCACCTTGCCGTACTCAAGTACAGCCTGCGGCTAGCTTCCTAGTTTGCTCTTTGATTTTCATTGAGTATTATGTAATCGTTTATAAAGTAGCCAAGCCAGATAGCCACCCAAAGTATTGGTCCACAAATCATCAATCTCAAAGACGCGATTAAAATCAAAGAAAAAATCTAAGACTAACTGCGTACACTCAATTCCTAGGCTCAGAAGAAAACTGAAAAAGATCACTTTTCTTGTCTTACGCAAGTTTGGAAGGAGATAAAGGAGTTGGAAAATCAGAGGAAAAAGTAAGAAAATATTAAGGATATTTTGTAGAAAAATCCAGCATAATTGTCCAATGTCACTCACTTCACCCAGTTTCCAGAAAGAATTGAAAGGAGTCAAAAGAAAAACCAGGCGTCCAAGATGCTGAATACCTGGAGTTTCCACTCCCACGGGAGATTGTTCTTGAGGAGTAAAGCAAAAATAGACGATACAAATGCTATAGAAAATGACTCCCCAGACCAAAACATAATTATAAGTTTTCTTCATCATTAAGGATTGACTGCTGCGACTGCTTTCTGGCGGTCACGTTTCATTGTATTAGAACGCAATTGTCCACAAGCTGCATCAATATCTGTACCATGCTCTTGACGAACAACACAGTTAACACCTTTTTTCTTAAGCGTATCATAAAAGGCCAGGACGCGCTCTTTAGGACTACGGCTATATTGGTCATGCTCACTAACTGGGTTATAAGGAATCAAGTTTACATAAGACAATTTCTTGATATTCTTGAGCAATTCAGCCAATTCCAAGGCTTGTTCTACACCATCATTGACTTCATTGAGCATGATATATTCAAAAGTCACACGACGATTGGTTGTTTCAATGTAGTACTCAATAGCAGCAAAGAGTTTTTCAATCGGAAAGGCACGGTTAATTTTCATGATGCTTGAGCGCAGTTCATTATTAGGTGCGTGAAGAGAAACAGCAAGATTGACCTGAACCCCTTCATTAGCAAAATCACGAATTTTATGGGCCAAACCTGAGGTTGAAACCGTAATGTGACGAGCACCGATGGCCATTCCCTTGTCATCGTTGATAGTACGAACGAAATTCAAGACATTGTTATAGTTATCAAAAGGCTCACCGATACCCATGACAACGATATGGCTGACGCGTTCATCCTGACCACGTTCATCAAAGTATTTCTGAACCAGCATGATTTGCGCTACGATTTCACCGTTATTGAGGTCACGTTGTTTCTTAATCAAACCAGAGGCACAGAAGGTACAACCGATATTACAGCCGACCTGAGTGGTCACACAGACTGACAAACCATAGTGTTGACGCATGAGTACTGTCTCAATCAGCATTCCATCTGGCAATTCAAAAAGATATTTAACGGTACCATCAGCAGACTCTTGCACGATACGCTGTTTCAAGGGATTGACCACAAACTGATCATTAAGCTTAGCAATCAAATCCTTGGAAAGGTTGGTCATCTCTTCAAATGACTGGACACGTTTACGGTAAAGCCATTCCCAGATTTGATCTGCACGGAATTTCTTTTCTCCCTGCTCCAAAACCCATTCCTGCATGGTTTGACGTGTTAAACTATAAATAGACGGTTTCATTTCTTCTCCTTATTCTCTACTCACTTCTGACGAATGACAAAATGACGTTGCCCCTTGTCCTCTTTCTGAGAATGCTGGTCTTTCTGACGACGTCTATTTTTCTTATCTGCATTCGGTTTTCGTTTTGCTTGAGCCGGTTTCTTTCCTTTTTTCGAAGGTGTTTCTTCTTCCTTCTTACGCATTTTCTTGTCAAATGATGCTCGCTTAGGGGCTTCATTTTCTAAGACAAAATAGGCACAACCATAACTACAATACTCTAAAAGGTAGTCTTGTAAACGACTGATTTTTTCAAGTTTTTCTTCTGTTCGGTCATCCTTGTAAAAACCTCGTAGGCGAAGCTGTTCGTTGCTCCAGTCCCCCACGATAAAATCAAACTTGGTTAAGACTTCTGAAAAACGCTGATTAAAAGCCGTCACATCAAAGGCATCCTTGATATTTTCCACCAAGGAAAAAGCTATCCCTTCCGTTTCTACCTTGTCCCCGTGTAAATGAAACTCAGGACCAGGAAACTTGTTATAGTTGTATAATTCAGGTGCAATTTCTTTTCGCATAGATATCCTTTTTCCACGATTACTTAATACTTTATTCTACCATAATTTCTAGCAGTTAGCACGTTTCTCATAAAAATGAAAAAAGTCTGACGATTTTGTCAGACCAGAATCATATAACCTTAAAAAGAGAAGAACAATTCTTCCCTCCAACTATCATTATTTAGCAGCTGCGTACAATTCATCTACTTTGTTCCAGTTGATCACTGAGAAGAAAGCTTTGATGTAGTCAGGACGCACGTTGCGGTATTTCACGTAGTAAGCATGTTCCCAAACGTCCAAGCCCAAGATTGGTTTTTTACCTTCTGAGATTGGTGTGTCTTGGTTTGCTGTTGAAGTCACTTCAAGTTTCCCTTCTTTGTTGACAACCAACCATGCCCAGCCAGAACCGAAACGAGTTGTTGCTGCTGCAGTGAAGGCTGCTTGGAAGTCTTCAAATGAACCAAATGTTGCATCGATTGCTGCTGACAGTTCTGCTGATGGAGCTGTTTTTTCAGGAGTCATCAATTCCCAGAAAAGAGCGTGGTTCAAGTGTCCACCACCATTGTTGATAAGCGCTTGACGGATATCAGCTGGAATAGATTCTACATCAGCAAGCAAGGCTGCAAGGTCTTCACCAATTTCAGGGTGTTTTTCTAAAGCTGCATTGGCATTGTTGACATAAGTTTGATGGTGTTTGTCATGGTGCAAATGCATTGTTTCCGCATCGATGTATGGTTCCAAAGCGTCGTATGCATATGGAAGATCTGGTAAGATAATAGCCATCTGTAATACCTCTTTTTCTTTCTATATGAAAATGATAACGCAAACATTCACTTTTTTCAAGTTTTTTGCTTATAGATGAAGAAATCACTGAAATACTTTCTAATAATACTCTTCGAAAATCTCTTCAAACCGCGTCAACGTCGCCTTGCCGTAGGTATATGTTACTGACTTCGTCAGTCTTATCTACAACCTCAAAGCAGTACTTTGAGCAACCTGCGGCTAGTTTCCTAGTTTGCTCTTTGATTTTCATTGAGTATAAAACAAGCAAATCAGCAAGAAACCCACGACAAAATAATATTGACGCGGGTTATAGTTTCAAAAAAATGTCAATTGACCTGACTAGCAATCTGTAGGAGTGCCTTTTCAAAAAGGAAACCTTTTTCATAGAGTCCTGTCTTAATCTGATAGTCTGTCTCAATCAAATAAGAAATAGCTTGCTTCAAAAAGCTCAAAGAAAGTCCTCTTGAATCCCTCAACGCAAACTTGATTTGATAGGGATTAGGATTTCGTCCGAGAAAACTACCTAAACTACTTGCAATCTGCGATTCTGTTTGACCAGACTCTGCCAAAATCTTCACCTGAGTAAAAGTCCGAAATTGTCCTAGCATGACTGCAATCAGTTTGATTTCATCTTCCCCTTGCAAGGTCAAGTCTCTAACCAAGTCACGCGCCTGATCCATCTTTTTAGTCAGAATAAACTGAGTTAAATCAAAAATATTGTCCTGCAAGGTCTTGGGAATTGCGTTAACAATATCCTCTTCCTCGATAACAGAGTCTTCCTTATAGGACTGTAAAAAGAGGAGATTTTTCTGAATTTCACTAAATTGGAAACCAGACTTGATAAGTAGATTTTCAAAGGATTGCCCCACAAACTGCAGACCTTGTTTCTGACTCCACTTTTGGAAATACTGGCGCAATTCTTGCTCTTTAGCTTCTACTGCATCAAAAACCTTGGCATCACGCTTAAGTAATTTAACCAACCGTCTTTTGCTATCCAGCTTTCCTTCCGCAAAGATTAACAACTTGGTTGTTGGTGAAGGGTTATCAAGATATTCCTCAAAAGATTTGAGCTCATCATCTGCCAAAAAGCGCTTTTTAGCAGTAGTGATGTCGACAAAATGATCCAATATCACGATTTTCTCATCCGCAAAGAAAGGAAGGCTGACCAACTCCAGTTCCACATCCTTGTAAACCACTTCTTTCATATCAAAGTAGGCAAAGTTGAGGTCGGCAGAATCATAGCCAATCTGTCTCAGCACTTGACTCTTCATTACTTCAAACTGACCCTGGTCTGTCCCTGTAAATAGGCTCAGACTAGGTAAATTTGATAAAGTCAACTTCTGACTTTCTTCAATGGCTAGCATCGTCTCTCCTTTCTTCTGATTTTTTAATGAATTTAATCAATATAGCGCAATTTCCCACGGAAATCTTCTAAGCTTTCGTACCCTTTTTCCGCCATGATTGCTTTCAGTTCATTAGTAATGCGGTCAAAAGCGCCAACTCCTTCTTTGTGAAGGGTGGTTCCCACCTGCACCATACTCGCTCCACAGAGGATATGTTCAAAGGCATCACGACCAGTCAGAACTCCTCCTGTTCCGATGATTTGGATTTGAGGGTTTAAGCGTTGGTAGAAAGCATGAACATTAGCAAGAGCAGTCGGTTTGATGTACTCTCCACCAATGCCACCGAAACCATTTTTAGGACGAATAACGACAGACTCATCTTCTATATATAGGCCGTTTCCGATTGAGTTGACGCAGTTGACAAACTTGAGCGGATACTTGTTGAAAATAACTGCCGCTTGGTCAAAGTGAACAATATCAAAATATGGTGGCAATTTAATTCCAAGAGGTTTGGTGAAGTAGGCAAACACCTCTGCCAAAATCCGGTCTGTTGTCTCAAAATCATAGGCAATCTGAGGTTTTCCTGGAACATTTGGACAGGAGAGGTTTAGCTCAGTCAGACCACGAAAATCACTCTCTTGGACTTTTTTCAAGATAGTATGGGTTTCCTCTGGAGACATGCCGACTAGAGATAGGAAGAAAGTTCGGTTTGGCTCTTTTTCTTGCAAATCCAAAAGATAATCCAAATAATAGTCTAAGCCATTATTCGGCAAGCCCATAGAGTTGATGGAACCAAGTGGAACATCTTGATAACGTGGCTCAGGATTTCCCTGACGAAAGTCCAAAGTCGCTGTCTTTGTGACAAAGGTTCCTGCCACTGAGTTTTTAACCCCTTCCAGCTCCTCTATCGTCATACAAGCCACACCTGCTGCATTCATCAAACAATTGTCAAACTCAAAACCAGCAATTTGCGTTTTTGTTGATACCATTTTTGATCCTCCAGATTCCTTTTATTGCTAATATTATACCATATTTTCAGATTTTCTCTTTGAGAAAGATATTTACAAGAAAAAGGTTCGTTTTTTATCTACTTTCAAAAAGTCTCAAAACTAAATTGATAGAATTTTTAGAAAATTTTTGTTTTTCTCTTTACAGTTAAAAAAATTTCTGCTATAATGACACACATAATTAAATTAGAATTTAAGGAGAACGACATGACATCTGCTAAAGAATATATCCAAAGCGTGTTTGAAACTGTGAAAGCTCGTAACGGGCACGAGGCTGAATTCCTCCAAGCTGTTGAAGAATTTTTCAACACTTTAGAACCTGTATTTGAAAAACACCCTGAGTATATCGAAGAAAATATCTTGGCACGTATCACTGAGCCAGAACGCGTGATTTCTTTCCGTGTTCCTTGGGTTGACCGTGATGGAAACATTCAAGTAAACCGTGGTTACCGTGTTCAATTCAACTCAGCTGTTGGGCCATACAAAGGCGGACTTCGTTTCCACCCAACTGTTAACCAAGGGATTTTGAAATTCCTCGGATTTGAACAAATCTTCAAAAACGTCTTGACTGGACTTCCTATCGGTGGAGGTAAAGGTGGATCAGACTTCGATCCTAAAGGTAAAACAGATGCTGAAGTGATGCGCTTCTGCCAAAGCTTCATGACTGAATTGCAAAAACACATCGGACCATCACTTGACGTACCTGCTGGTGATATCGGTGTTGGTGGACGTGAGATTGGTTACCTTTACGGTCAATACAAACGCCTTAACCAATTTGATGCTGGTGTCTTGACTGGTAAACCTCTTGGATTTGGTGGTAGCTTGATTCGTCCAGAAGCAACTGGTTATGGTTTGGTTTACTACACTGAAGAAATGCTTAAAGCTAACGGTAATAGCTTTGCTGGTAAGAAAGTGGTTATTTCAGGTTCTGGTAACGTTGCTCAATACGCTCTTCAAAAAGCAACTGAACTTGGTGCAACTGTTATCTCTGTATCTGACTCAAATGGTTATGTCATCGATGAAAATGGTATCGACTTCGATCTTTTGGTTGATGTTAAAGAAAAACGTCGCGCTCGTTTGACTGAGTATGCTGCTGAAAAAGCAACTGCAACATATCACGAAGGTTCTGTATGGACTTACGCTGGAAACTATGACATTGCGCTTCCATGTGCGACTCAAAACGAAATCAACGGTGAAGCAGCTAAACGTTTGGTTGCTCAAGGCGTTATCTGTGTATCTGAAGGTGCCAACATGCCAAGCGACCTTGATGCCATCAAAGTCTACAAAGAAAATGGTATCTTCTACGGACCTGCAAAAGCTGCCAACGCTGGTGGTGTAGCCGTTTCAGCTCTTGAAATGAGCCAAAATAGCCTTCGCCTCTCATGGACTCGTGAAGAAGTTGATGGACGTCTCAAAGACATTATGACAAACATCTTTAACACAGCTAAAACGACTTCAGAAACATACGGTCTTGATAAAGACTACCTTGCAGGAGCTAACATTGCTGCCTTTGAAAATGTAGCAAACGCTATGATTGCCCAAGGTATTGTTTAAGATTTATTTGCTCAATCCTCAATCACTACGATTGGGGATTTTTTTGTTGAATCCAAAAAACTCACCATTAACAGTGAGTTTTAACATCAGAATTTATTTTACTTTCATTAGGGCAGATGACAAACACTCAACAATCTCATCAACTGTTTCATCGATGTTTATAGTTCCTTCATCATTCAACATCATGGGAATAAGATAAGAAAAACTCAATGCTAAAATGTATCGAACAATTCTTTCATTTGACCAATTTAGAATAAGTCCTTTTTCTTTAAATTGATTTAAAACAGGGCTAATTGGTTCTATTATAGATTGAACAATAATATTTCCTAACTGGATAGAAAGATTTTTATCAATAAAAGAACGCCCCAAGAGAATTTTAACATGCATTTGATTCTTCTGAATGAAAAAGAGCCTATCTCGAACAATACTTTTTAAAAAGAAGGGAAAAGTTTCTTGATCTACTGTGAATTTTTTTTCTGAGAAATCCGCAATTACTTCTGGAATAACCTGTTCTAGAAAAGTAGATAAAATGGCTTCTAAAATACCTTCCTTTGTTTTAAAGTAACTAAAAACAGTTCCTTCTGACACTCCAGCGCGTTCGGCAATAAGGCTGGACGTTGTATTTTCAAATCCCATTTCTGAAAATAATTTTAAGCTTGATAATAATACTCGACGTTGTTTCAAGCTCAAGTTGCTAACTTCTAACGTCTGAGCATACTTTTGTTCTAAACTTTCCATCGCTAGCACCTCTCTTCTACTCTCTTACTTTTACTACTTTTTTGCCTCGACTGTGTCCCATTTTCAGACTACGATAGGCTTCTCTAACTGACTTTAGAGAAAAGTCATACACTTGATCAATTTTCAGCTGAACCTTCCCGTCTGAAACCATTTCAGCTAAAGTGCTAAAATCATCATATGTGGAATGTCTCGGACCAGTAAACTGAGCACCTTTTATCATGACATAGGGCGAAGGTACTAATGTCCCAATAGCTGTCCCCTTCAAGCCTAAACTAAAAGCCAATCTAACATAATCAGATCCATAACAATCCAAAAATTTTGTAATAGGCGTTGGACTAGCTGATAGAAGCGCCTTCTTGATATTCTCTTCGTAACTTACTGGTATGGCACCTAAAGACTTTAGATACTCTGCATTTTTCTTACTTGCTATTCCAATCACTGTCGCCCCCTTAGCAACTGCATACTGTACTGCAATACTTCCAATACCTCCTGCTGCAGCTGAAATAACAACAGTATCTCTTGAATTTAAACCAATTCTTCTAAAAGCCCCACCCACAGTTAGAGCAGCTACTCCCATAGTAGCTGCGTGAGTCATGTCGATCATCTCTGGTTTCAATACAATTTCTGATTCATTGACACAAATTTCTGTTGCTAAAGCTCCCCTCTTAGTTCCCAAACCAGGATCACTAATCATTGTTCCAAACACCTTATCTCCTACTGAAAACCTAGTTACTTCATTTCCAACTTCTGTAATAACTCCAGAAAAATCTCTCCCCACACCTCTTGGAAATAAAGATGATTTAGACTCAAACCAACGACTTGGTTTCCTTAATTTCGTTATAAAAGATAGAAATCGAAGGGGTTTCGCTCCCTCAAAAGTTTTATAATCAATAGGATTTAAACCAACAGCATGAACTTCTACTCTCACCTGATTTACATCCAAGTCTGTAGAGTCGATCTTCAGCAAATCCAAGACCTCTTCGTTACCGAAACGACTGTACTCTATTGCTTCAACAACCATTTTCTTTACTCCTTAATTTCACAAAAATTGAGTGAACACTCATTTTTATAAATTATACTCTTAATTTGTAAGAAAATCAATATTATCGTTTGATAACGATTTATGACATGATACAAATATCCATCATTTCGATTTACCAATATGATTCTTTCAATCTAACTCTCCTCACTTTTAAAGCTTCCTTTCCCTTTTTTGCCCCCGGGCACATAAAAATAAAAACCGCTACTCCTAAGAATAGCGGTTTAATCATGTTTTTAAGCTACTAATGTAGTTGCTCTATTATTTAAATAAAATGAAGTGTTATGAATAACTTCAATATCTTTAAAGCTTTTTGTTAGATTTATAATTTCAACTATAGCCATCTCTTCTCCTTAGTTTACAGCAAAAAAATATGCTTAATTTTTATTGTTTTTGTAAACAATCAGCGAACCCAATACTATTCCATTCAACAAACCTAAAGAAATACCATATTCAACTGGAAAATCTAAAAAAATTGCAAACACTATTCCAATCATCACCCCTAGTGAGGCTGCTATTGAAATTACATATTCATTTTCTTTCTTCATTTTCTTTACACCTCATTTCCTTTTTGTATATAAGCTGTAGTACTCTCCACCAAGAGCCATTAAGTACTTATGATTTCCTGACTCAACAATCTTACCACCTATCATTACAAAAATAATATCCGCATCCTTAATCGTTGACTATCTATGAGCTACAATTATTTGAGTACAGCCCTGACTTTTTATATACTTTGTTATTCTTTCCTCATTAATAGTATCTAATGCACTAGTTGCTTCATCTAAAATTATAATACTTGGATAATTTATTAATGCACGTGCCAGTGCTATCCGTTGACTTTGACCACCTGAAATATTTGAACCCATCTCTGAGATGATAGTATTAAATTTCATCGGCATAGCCATGATTTCATCATAGATTTGAACTACTTTACAAACTTCCTCTATCTTTTGTGAAGTAACTTCGTGCTTTAAAGTTATATTATCAAGAATACTTCTGTTCAATAAAAATGAATCCTGTGGAACTACTCCTAAATTTTGACTTAATATTTTTTTATCTATTTGATTAATATTTACACCATCAAATAAAACTTTTCCTGTATCAATCTTATATAATCCTGATGGTATTTTTGATAACGTACTTTTTCCTGACCCCGGTTGACCGACTAGTGCAATTCTCTGTCCTGACTCAATAGTCAAATTTAAATTTTCTATTACAGGAGCTGACTCTTTGGAATAAGAGAAAGATAGGTCCTTAATATCTATTCTACTTCAAACGTTTCTAAACTATACTCCGGAAAATAATTTAACCAATAATTAACCATACTATCTTTCATCGTATCCTCCAACCAGTACTAAGAGTCTGGGACAAAAGTCTAACCTTAAATATAAAAAGCGAACAAAACGAGTTATCTGACACTCAAAATTCTGTCTTGTTCGCTTTTTTGTCTAATCTATCGATTTTTAAAATTTATAATAAAGAATTCCTAAAATCAAAATCTTTTTGTCCCAGACTCTTAGGTGTACACCTAAACATTTTATCCACCGACAATAATAATATCCATTACCAACAATAAAATTAGGGAATTTTTAAAATTTTCTTCATATTTAGACTTCCTTTCAGTTTTTATTTATTGTACAATAAATAAAAATCAATTACTTTTTTGTTGGGAAAACGGGAAAATTATGAAATCAAAACTTGGCATCACACTCAGAAAAGTTCGTAAAGGAAAACAAATCAGTTTATGTTCTGTTGCTGACGAGCATCTTTCTAAATCTCAAATATCTCGATTCGAACGGGGAGAATCAGAAATATCTTGTATTAGGCTTATCAATATTTTAGACAAGTTGCACGTTACCCTAGATGAGTTTCTTATTTTACACGATGATGACTACACCAATAGTGAATCATTTGCTAACCTAGTTCAATATATTCGTAAACAATACTCCACAAAAAATTTTGATAGTATTATTGAATTACTATCAAACTCTTCAAGTTATAACTTGGGTCCTTATGAAAAGACAATGGTAAAATCGATTCTCTATACAACAAATAAAAATTTTCTCCCCTCGGATGAGGAGTTATTACAGCTAACAGATTATCTTTTTAAAGTTGAAAACTGGGGTTACTATGAAATTATCCTATTAGGTAACTGTGTAAGAACAATTAAATATAACTCCTTTTTCCTATTAACTATAGAAATGTTAAAAAATTATCTCTATTCAACTTTAAATAAGACAAATAAACGGCTTGTTACACAATTGGCAATCAATTGCCTAATTGTTAGTATTGATAAAGAAGAATTTCAAAATTGTAGTTTTCTAATCAAAGAAATAAAAAAATTACTAAATAATGAATTAAACTATTATGAACAAACCGTCTTCTTATATACATGTGGATACTTTGAATTTAAGTGCAATCTTGCGAACGGAATCGAAAAGATGAAACAAGCACTTCAGGTATTTGAAATTCTAGGAGAACATAATATAAAAGCACAGTACCAAGAGCACTATGACAAATATATTAATCAATAGCATAAAGATAGTTAATCTTTAACCACCATAGGATTAGTTCTTGTTATTCCAATAGTATTTCTATACTAAATTTTTTATCAAAATCCTTATCATTCAGTACTTTTACAAACATTTCTAAATTTTTTATTAAGCTCTCATACTCATAAAGATAATGATCTAGCTCCTCTTGAAACGCTCTTATTTCTTCGCTTACTTGTTCTACTGTAATTGATTCTGGCAAATTTAATTTTGAAAAGTCATATCTTGCAAGCTTTCGACTGCTCACATCCTCACTCTTCAAATTGATAAGCACTTCCGCCATCTTATTTAAGTTGGCAATTTTTTCATTAATTTGATTTTGTTTTATATCTATCTCTGCTATTTCTTTTACTAACTCGTCTTTAATGTCTTGGTATTTCTTATCTGCTTCAGTTAATTCAATGAAGAGGTTAATCTCAGTAATCTTTTTCTGTAGACTCTTAACTGTAGGTCTTCTGTATGGTATTACTCGACTATCGTTGGTTAGCTGTCTTATCAATGTTCGTCCTTTGACATACTGATTCTTATCCGAATGTTCTTTGTTATATACAAAGTATGAGGTTGTCTCACGTATAAAGATTTTATATTTTTTCTGATTCTCTTCTTCCAGGATATCTAATTGATAATTGGGAATGAAAATGAGACCACTCTGCTTAATACCAAAAGACACTTTGATATAAATGCCCTCATCAACTAGCTTCTCTATTTGCTTCTCTGCAAGTTCCACTTCAAATTCACGAACGGTATCTCGTTTTTCCGTAAATGTCTCAAAGGCTTCCTCAATCTCTTCAGTGGATACTTTATCCTTATCTCGTTCTTCTTGGAATGCATGGTACTGTTCCTTTAAATTCTCTAATCCTTCTGAAGCAACGACTTCCTTATTTTTAAAATAATCTTGAAAAAATTTGACGTCATATAATTTCTTATCACTTATTTTTTGATGACCCAAACTTATCTTTTGATTCTCTTCTTCCAGGATAAAAGTTACATTTTTTTGTTTTAAGTCAATGGTTAGATTCAATTCTTTGGCTTTTGTTATTAAATCTTCTAAAGAATTGACACGGTTCAACAAAAATTCTAAACGACTTTCAATCTCTTGCTTAGCAAAATGCATTCTAAATAATTCTTCATCATATAGATCTCGTTTGCTGAGTTGGCGTCCTCGAATTGGTTTTGTCATTGCTCGATCCGTCATCATGAATCGACTATGCTTTTGACTAAAATCAATCTGAACATGCAACTGCTTTGCTTTCTCTAAAAAATCATCAAACGATTTAGATTGCTGCAACAAAAAATAAAGACGTTGTTTCAATTCAAATTTATGACTAGACTGCCTATATTTTTGATAGTCACGGTAAGAAAAACTCTTCTCGATAATTTTCGCCCCAGCCACTTTAGAAATACGGTCTGAAATCATACGGAGGTTTCGTTCCAAGGCATAGTTCCATATCAACTTTTTATCTGAATTGCGGTCAATAGCGTTGATTATGATGTGATTATGAACATGATCTTTGTCTGTATGAGTTGCTACGATAAACTTAAAACGACCTCCTGTCAATTCCATCATGGTCTCATAACCAATGCGGTTAATTTCTTCAGGTGTCAGATTATCTTCAGGAGAAAATGATTGAATGAGGTGATGAGCATGAATAGTTTGTTGGTGTTTTTCTTGTCGGTCGTTTCTGGATTCGTACAACTTGTCATTATTGGTGAAGTTGACATTGTACATCTCTACCATTTCTGCATGACTAGGGAAGTCCAAGTAATTGCTCATGCCAAAATCAGATACCAATTTCAAATTGTCCGTTTTATCAGGGTTGAGAATATACTTAATTAAACGCCTACGATATTTTTTTCCGTGCGTCGCAAAGTGTTTAGTAACTACCATGAAACTCCTTCAGTCTTTTCACCTCCACTTGAAATTCTTTGTCCACTTCCTTAATTAATTCTCCGACTCCTTTAATCAATTCTTGTAATTGGTCCTGAGAAATCAGATGGCTTTGATTAATCGCACGCGCAATTTGATTTATGTTATTTCCAATCCGTCTCAATTCAAAAACTAACTGGTCATAAGTATCAGTGTTAATCATGACAAATGACATATTGGGATTAAGTAAAACTTTTCTGGCATAGACTGAGAAATTTTGACAATTGCTCTTAGCAATCCGTTCATTCAATTGGTGTAATTCTGGATCAGTTAGAAATACTTTTTTGAGATTAGTACGATAGCGATAAACCATTACATCCTCCTAACCCATATATTTTTCACGGAACTCACGACTGAGTGGCTGCACTTGATTCACTTCTGCAATCAATTCTTGAACGCAAGTCAATAAGATTGAGACGTGCTCTTGCGTCACTTGATGATTTTCTCTTGCGATAACCAGAACTTTATACACATCTCGACTAATCTGTTCAAACTTTTGAGACTGCCAAAGGGAGAACCAACTTTCAAAAATTCTATCCTGATAATTCTTTTTCAATAAATTCTGACGAAGAAATTCTGAGAAACTATCCATTTTTTGTTCCCTCATCATTTCTTTTATCTGTTTTTCTTCTTGTCTCGTGATTCTAAATTGCTTTCTGATTGACTTAATTTCTTGTCCCATTCTGATATCCCTTCAACATTCTACTTGTCTGACAGTGTAAGTCTACCTCACATTGTCAGTACGCTTCCTAAAGACCTCACTTGCTTCTTGTTCGGTCTTTGCGAGCTCAGATATTGTGTCCACAATATCCCAAAAATCATATCTCTTGCCATTTCAAACCTTACGGTTCAAAAAACAAACGATATGAAAATCTGGTGGCTAGCCCCCAGATTCCCAGGTAAAATTCTTAGTTGTATTTTTAAAAGTTGAGAAAAGTATAGCTGAAGAAACTTGGAGAAGTTATCACAGGAGAATGATGGGTTGAAAAAAGAGCCTCGTGGCTCTATACAAAGGTAGATGAAATTGTTAGTTAGTATCATGTGTATGACTCTATCTAATAAGTCTAATATATTATTCAACGCGATTGTTTAATCATATTTTTTATTGCATCATCAATATCAAACACTGTTTGTTGACCATCAATCCATCTGTCCCAAAAATCGATTGTAGAGCTTTTAGGTTCTTCTTTAGGTTTATCTAATAAAATTTTAGTTGGTAACTTTATAGCATCACCAATTACAATACATTCGCCAACATCAAGGTTAGGTAGGGTCTCAACTAACCCAACTAATGAATCGGTCAACATTGTCGCTACTGCTGTTTTATCTCTATCATTTGTTATTTTCAACGAAATAATATTATTACATTGGGATATTATAGTTGAATTTAATTCCGCCGGTCTTTGAGAAACAACAACTAAGGAAACTCCATACTTACGCCCTTCTTTGGAAATTTTTTCAAAAATTTCTAAAGATTTTTTCTCAACAGCTTTTAGCTTAGTTATATCTCTTGGTATATATAAATGTGCTTCATCGCAAATAAATGCTAATGGATGTCTTGTTTCATTTCTTTTAGGAGTCATCCAAAATTGTACATCATATACTAATCTTGTTACAATACCAATTACAATTGATAACATATCTGATGGTATTTCAGATAAATCAATTACTTTAATATGTTTATCTCTTCCCATTATTTCAGAAATAAATCTATTTAAGTAATTAGAATCTGAAGTATGCTGTTCATTAAATACAAAGCCATATTTTTTATCGTCCATTTTTGTTTGCAATCTTGTAATCAGATTAGTCAACTTGCCATAATATTGTCCTTGCCTTGTTTTTTCTTGCCCCTTCTTATCACCTGACTTATACGTTTCGCCAGTTCTGTCTTCTTTAATATTTTCATTTTCTAAATATTCTTTTAACTCTTTTGTTGAAAACGGTATTGGAGTATCAACTGTAACAATATCCGAAGAAAAATTAGCTTTACTTTCTATATATTCCTTCTTTTTACTAAGAATATGTTTGACTACTATAGCTCTTTGATTAGAAGAAGTGCCCTCAGACGATTCAATAAATAAAGAATGTATTTCTTCATAATTGAAAAACCATAGTGGAATTTGTAAATCAGTTGCTGCATCACCAATTTTTATTTGCTTTGCATAAGACAACTCATTGTACTCTCCATGTAAATCAAAGATAATAATATTTGAATAGTCTAATCCATTAGTTTTCTCTAAGATATTAGCGACTGAAAATGATTTACCACTCCCCGTACTTCCAACAATTGCTGCATGTCTCTGGAAAAATTTATTTCCATCTAAAATTGCTTCAACAGACTGATTGCTAGCATATTTCCCAATATTTAATTCTTTTCCATGACTTTGATTATTAGTCAAGGAATTCATTATCATATATAGCGCATCGTCATCAGCTAGAAAAACTGGGCTATTTATCTCTGGATAAGTATTCACTGCCCTTTTAAAAATATTATTCTGAGTTGGAGAAATTTTGCTATAAAATGTCCCTACTAAGGTTATACTACAAAAATTATAAGAATACTCCAATAAGGAATCCTCATCAATTTCAGTACCATTAAAATCAATACTTTTCTTACTAACCTTAGTCACAATACCAATTAATTTCTCATCAGCATTATTACCTGAAAGAATAGCCAAATCATTTATCTTTAGTTTATTTAACAACTCTTCCTTTTTTACATTAACTATAACTTTTTGCGTATCAACATTTTGTACATTTCCAATTTCTTGAGTTAAGTACTGCTGTATATTTGCCATTTTTCACCTCATAATTGTCCTATAAATAGCTCTACAAATTCTTCTAAATCCCACAAATTCTTATCTATTTTGTACTGTTTACCTTTATAAACCATAAATGAGAGATTCGTTGTATTGTGCGTTCTCCCTATAACATTTTTATAAAACAAGGTCCAATTCTTATTACATACAGCCCTATTTATAACTTCTTCCTTTATATCCATAGTCAACACAATCACATCTTTGCTTGTGTTTTCAAAAACAGTATCAAATTGCTTATCATTGAAACCATATCCATAAATAAAAATCGCATGACTACTCTCATTATCTGTAATAACACTATTAAAAATCTCACGATGCTCTCTTAGTAGATTATGAGTCATCCCATATTGAAATTTCATACTGCCAGGAGCAATGATTTCAATACAATTACTATTCTTATCTAGATAACAGTAATCATTAGTTTGATAGGTAATGCCAGCTCGATTTATCCAATTGATAGATCCATGGGGTTTGAAAATTCTTAATATTGCTGTTGATTTTTTATAGTATTTGTAAGGATCTCTCAGTAACTCTGAATCAAATTTTTGAAATAGATTACCTTTAAATCCTAAAGTTGTAGTTAAATTTAATTTATCTGCAATAGTCTCTATAATTAAGTCATAGTTTGGTGTCATTATATCAATAATCTTTTTATTAACACTCACTGTCTTGTGGAGATAATTTAGTAATTTTTCAAATCCAGATGAATTCTTCAAAATATTCTCTCTCACAGCATAGTCAGATTCTAAAATAAATTTACCAGTAATTTCACGGATTTTTTCTACAAAATCATTTTTTGTATTTGAAATTGTTAAAAGAGCTGCTTCAAGTCCATGATTCCTTACCATAGACTGACACTCTCCCCAATACTTTTTATATTCAACGTTTTTATCTGAAGAGAAATTTTTATCTAGTTCATCAGCCAACTTACCCATACCAGGGACACCCATTACTATAGATAAACCCGTACCAATAATAAATTTTGGAAAATTTGCAGTTGATAAATAACGATTTTTTATATCAGAAAATATTTCTTTAAATTCTGTATCAGCAATATTAATTTCAAGCATGTACTGTTTCCACCCTTACGTATTATTTTTTACACATTGTTCTTTCATTTGTTCTTTCCCCACCTGCAACATCTCCTTCTCTACCTGACTCCACTCTCCAAACAGTAACTCATGAAGAACAGCTACTGCTGATATTTCATCATCTCTAGAATCGTAAACACAGGTCCTATCTCGTTGATAGATTTGGATTTGTTCAAAGATACCTAATTGCTCCAGCTGGTGGGTATTCTCAACTAGATTGTTCACTATCAGATCATGATGTTCTTTTGGAGTTGCGCGTGCTTGATTTGGATTGATGGCGTACAGTTCTTCATAACGGATAAGAGTACTTAGATAGGACAATTCAGGCTTTGTCGCAATTAAGGCTAATTGTACCTCATATCCCTTATTTTTCAAGAGTTGTACTGTTTTCTTTGGAACGTCAACTGTTCGTAAAGTTCCCTCGATCAAAAGATTGTATCCCAAATGACTCAATTCTCTTACTAAAGACTCTACCATTTTACTTGCAAAATCTTTGGTGTATTCTACACTGTCTTTGCCATATTCTTGCTGCAGTTCTAAATAGTGTGGATGCTGAGAACGAAAACTATCGCCATCTATGATAACAATATTTCCTTGAAATTCTTTCTGTTTAATACGATGAATTGTAGTCTTACCAGCACCACTTTGCCCTCCAAGCAAAATCGCTATAGGTTGCTTACTGGACTTTTTTCCTCTTGTCAGTGAGCGAATGTTCCGCGCTAGACCATGTTTGAACTCACTATCAGTATAATCTTGGATTTCCACTAGGCTACCATCCGTTTTTCAGATATCTCTAACATACGTTCAATTCCATCCAAATAGCCGCTATATCTCTCTATTTCATCAAAAGTTTCAACTAGATAGATATTCGTATGAATCAAATCAGAAAGATCATCACTCATTAAAATCCAAGGATTAGATTCATCATCAATGCTAATTCCCTGACTATCTTGATAGCGATAGAGTCGAGATAATAGATTAGCACCTCTTTCTTTCACAATTTCAATCTTTAAAGTCAGTTCATAATCTTCAACAGGATTGAACATTTTATCTTCTCCTACAATATCGACATAAGATACATTAAATTTCTGACAAATGATGTCAATTAATTCCGTAGAGACTGAACTAGTTCCATTTTCATAACGACTCAAGCTATTTCGAGAAATTCCTATAATTCTTGCAAATTCGGGTTGTGTTAAGTCATGTGTTTTACGTAAGGACTTTATGTTCTTTCCAATCATGGCAAACTCCTTTATTTTTATAAATCCATTATAGCATAAAAAAGCAAAACGCACCAAAAATGGTGCGTTGTTTCTTGTTTTTCTAGCCTAAACTTTACTTCTATAAAAGCCACCTAAAGTGTTATTCCTTTTCAGGTGGCTTTTCTCAAAATACTATACATTAAAATACTCTTGTTTAATTTTTATAAGCAGATTGTTAGCAACAGAGGTTACACCAACATGCATCAGTTCAGGATCAGAATAATCCAGATTGCGAGCATAGCCTTCTGCAACAATCTGAGCAATACGCTCATCCAATTTATAATTGGAGGCTTTTAATAGTGCACAAAATAATTCTGAACTATACAGTTTAATATTATTTTCCAATGATACTACTGCCATTTTTGTAACTCCTCCCCTGTTTTTGATTGATAAACCTTCTCTATTTTCATTATATCACAAAAAGATTGGTTGTGAATGGATAATTATTTAAAAGAATAGAGGTTTCTAAACTCAGCAAGCATTTCTTCTTTTGTAATTTCATTCTGACGAAAACGAGCTAAAGCTTGGGTTGGATTGTCATCAGTCTGAACACCATAGATAAAATCAAAATGGTGTTGTAATTCATCTGGATTTTCCCGATTTTGAACGACAAGTGGCAATGATAGTCACGGTTCTTAAAAATTTCTACAAAATTTGAAATACGAAATTCTACTATAATTAGAATCTATACATAGCTTACTTCTGGTCATTTAAAACGAACCCTGTTCTCCAAAATAATTTTATTAAAAAGAAAAACCCTGCCAAATCAATTTTTGGTAGGGTTTTTGGTAGGAAACTAAATTAATTTATCAGTTTCTAAAATGTGTTCACGATTCTAAAAGGCTGATACTATAGTATTCCGAATTCTAATTGGTATATGCCTCTTATTTAAGAGTAACTGAAGCTCCAGCTTCTTCCAATTTAGCTTTGATTTCTTCAGCTTCTGCAGTTGCAACGCCTTCTTTAACAAGTGCTGGTGCACCGTCAACAAGTTCTTTAGCTTCTTTAAGTCCAAGACCTGTGATTTCACGTACAACTTTGATAACGCCAACTTTTTTGTCGCCTGCAGATGTCAATTCAACGTCGAATGAATCTTTAGCAGCACCAGCGTCAGCAGCACCAGCTGCAGCAACAGCTACAGGAGCAGCTGCAGTTACACCAAATTCTTCTTCGATAGCTTTTACAAGGTCGTTCAATTCAAGGATTGAAGCTTCTTTAATTTCAGCAATAATGTTTTCAATGTTCAATGCCATTGTTATTTCCTCCAAATATGTTTTAAATTTATAATAGATTTTCGTAGCTAGGCTACGCTGCGTAGCTTAAGATTAAGCTGCGTCTTCTTTGCTTTCTGCAACCGCTTTGACTGCAAGAGCAACGTTGCGCACTGGCGCTTGAAGTACAGAAAGGAGCATAGAAAGAAGTCCTTCGCGGTTTGGAAGAGTTGCAAGTGCAAGAATCTCTTCTTTAGATGCGACAGCGCCTTCGATTGCACCACCTTTGATTTCAAGTGCTTCAGCGTTTTTAGAAAAGTCGTTCAAGATTTTCGCTGGTGCGATAACATCTTCATTAGAAAATGCTACTGCAGATGGTCCAACGAATACAGATGCAAGATCTTCAAGACCAGCTTTTTCAGCTGCACGACGCAAGATTGAGTTTTTAATGACTTTATACTCAACTTCGCTTCCACGAAGCTCACGACGAAGAACTGTGTCTTGCTCAACTGTCAAACCACGAGCGTCTACAACGACGATAGATGCAGCAGCTTTCATTTTTTCAGCTACTACGTCAACTAGTTCCGCTTTTTTAGCAATAATTGCTTCACTCATTAGTGTGTTCACCTCCGTTATTATTTTGCTTGGGGAATTTTTCCAAAAGAAAAACGCGCCCAAACCTAGACACGAAAGTACAATACGCTTCTTTTTACATGATACGTTTTGTCCTCGGTAGGATATTTATGAGTCGAGCTCCCCTACTGTCTTAGGCAGTTTTTTCAAACCGTATATAAGTATAGCATAGTCAAAAAAAGAATGCAAGATTTTTGCAAACTTTTTTAAAATTTTTTCGTGATTTTTCTTTTAAAGTTCTACTGTCAGGACTTGACCTTGCTTAACAACTTGTTCTCCGGCAATATAGACATCATCAACATCACTAGATTTAACAGCATAAACTAGGTGAGAGAGCATATTTTCCTGAGGTTGGAGATGGATTTTCCCCTCTTGTTGAATGACCAGAAAATCTGCCTGTTTACCTACTTCTAGGCTTCCTATCTGATTTTCCATCCCTAGAACTTTAGCCCCTTCGATTGTTAGTGCCTTGAGGGCTGTTTCGATAGGGAATTGGCTGGCATCCCCACTTTTCATCTTCTGAAGAAGGGCTGCAGTCCGTCCTTCCTCAAACATATCTAGATTGTTATTGGAAGCAACCGAATCTGTCGCAATTCCGACTGCTACTCCTGCTTTTTGCAGTTGGATGATGGGAGCAATCCCTGATGCCAGTTTGAGGTTACTGATAGGGTTGTGAGCAATAGACACTTGAGAAGTTGCCAAACGTTCAATTTCTCGCTCGTTTAATTCTACCCCATGAGCAAAGACAGACGGATGATCTAAATAGCCCAGTTCTTCTAGAAAGGCGAGGGGACGTTTGCCGTATCGTTTCAGGATAATGCCTGACTCCTCCTTGGTCTCCGCCACGTGGATATGGATTGGAATAGCAAGCTCTTTTGCCATGTCTATGCTTTCTTCCAGCAAGTCTCTATCACAGCTGTAGGGAGAATGTGGGGCTACCATAACCTTGAAATTTGGATTTTTATATCCAATAATTTCTTCAATGATTGCTCGTGTTCTGCTTATGGTCTCATCAGTTGTCTCCGCCTCAGAAGAAAAGAGGGTAGGTGAGAAATAACAACGCATCTTGGAATCTTTCACTGCCTGATAAATCTGCTCAATATCCACACCATTGGGATTATACATATCATTAAAGGTTGTTGTTCCTGACTGGAGCATCTCTGTCAGAGCTTCTTTGACCGCCTTAGTAGTCATGTCGGGAGTAAATCCTGCTTCTGCAGGCCAGATATAGTCATTGAGCCATTCATGGAGATTGCTATCATCTCGAATTCCTCTCAGACCTGTCATTGCAGAATGGGTATGGCAATTGACCAATCCAGGCATAATCCAGGCTCCCTGATAGTCTATAAACTGCTCAGCTTGCTCTAAAATCTCTGACTTCTCTTGACCAACATAGACGATTTGAGAATCCTTAACTGCTAAGATTCCATCCAAATGAACATGGAAATCTTTGTCACAAGTCACGATATTTACATGCTGAAAGACTTTCATTGTTTTTCTCCTTCTAAGGCCTTGATTTTTTCTAGCTATTGTAACAAAAAAGTCACCCGAAGGCAACTTTTTTTGTCCATAAGATTTCAAAGTAGAAAGGATTATTCAGAACTGAAAGCCGCAGCTTGCTGCATTTGGTAATACTTACCCTTTCGAGCAATGAGTTCCTGATGGTTACCATATTCAACAATGTCGCCATCCACCAAGACTAGAATCATATCCACATCCTGAATGGTTGACAAGCGGTGGGCAATGATAAAGCTTGTACGCCCCTTCATGAGTTTTGCAAAGGCATCCTGAACCAATACTTCTGTCCGTGTATCAATGGAGGAAGTCGCCTCGTCTAAGATAAGAATCTTTGGAATAGCCAGAAAGATTCGGGCAATAGTCAAAAGCTGGGCCTGACCAACAGAGAGAGATTCTCCAGCATTTTCCAACCTGGTATCGTAACCCTGCGGCAACTGTTGGATGAAAAAGTCGGCATTGGCTGCTTTGGCAGCAGCAATCACCTGCTCCCGACTGGCATCAGGGTTTCCAAAGGAAATATTGTCATGAATGGTTCCTTGCTTGAGCCAGGTTTCTTGTAGAACCATTCCAAACTGCTGTCTCAATGATGCTCGGGTATAGTCGTAAATGGATTGGTTGTCTAGCAAGATATCTCCCGAGTTAATAGGATAAAAACGCATGAGGAGATTGATAAGAGTTGACTTACCAGCACCTGTCGGACCAACGATGGCTACCTTACTACCAGCTGGGATATCGATAGACAAGTCCTTAATCAAGATCTTTTCTGGATGGTAGCCAAAAGAGACCTGTTTAAAGGAAATGGCTCCCTTGACTTGGTCACTGGTCAAGACTTCCTTACCTGTTTCAGCTACCTCAGGACTTTCTAAGACAGCATAGACGCGCTCTGCACAAGCCAGAGCACTTTGCAACTCAGCTAGAACTGAAGAAATATCGTTAAAGGGCTTGGTGTACTGTTGGACGTAATTCAAAAAAGTCACTAAACGACCGATGGTCAAGGTTGAACCCATCATGATACGATAAGCTCCTACTCCAGCTAAAAGCGCATAAATGAGCGCATTGACAAAGCGAGTCGAAGGATTAACCGTTGATGAATAAAAGATGGCTGACTGAGAATACGCTGAGTAATTGTTATTCGCCTCATGCAGTCTTTGGATAAACTCTGTTTGAGCATTAAAGGACTGGATAATGGTCTGCTGGCTCAACGATTCTTCAATCAACTGAGTCTGAATTCCCCTCGTCTCTGTTTGCTTTTGGAAGAGATGATAGGAGCGTTTAGCAATAAAGCGTGAAATCACCATAGACAGTGGCGTCAACAGCAAGACCAAAAGAGTCATGAGGAGATGAATTTGAATCATGGCTAGAATGCTGACTAAAATCATCAAGACACCAATGAAAAATTGGTTAAAAATCATGGTCAAACCAGCTGATAACTGTTCTATATCCGTAGTTACACGACTAACCATCTCTCCACTTCCTTGTCGATCCACAAAGGCAATCGGTAAACGATGGAGCTTATGGATGATTTGCTCTCGCAAGTCTCTGGTATAAGAGAAGATTAGGCGATTATAGAGAAGAGGATTGACCCACTGTACAAGGGTATTTCCTATGACCACCAAGATCATTTGGAGAAAAATCTGCCAAAAAAATGGTGAAGAACCAGCCACCAGGACTTGGTCAATGACCTGCCCAATCAAGATAGGAAGATAAATTGATAAGCCTACCTGGGCAATAGTTCCTAGAAAGGCTAGGAAAAGGAGGAAGGGATGGCTTGCTAAATCTTTGACCAAACGTGTGAGTGTTTGATTTGCAGTTTCTCGTCTCATGCTAGTCCTCCTTTCCATGTTGGGATGCATTGATTTCACGATAGACTTGACTAGTCTTCATCAAGTCCTCATGCTTGCCGATAGCTAGGAGCTCTCCTTTTTCTAAGAGGAGAATCTGGTCAGCCATCTGGAGTGTCGAAGTCCGTTGAGAAATCAAGATTAAGCTCGTATTTGGCAGATTTTCTCGAATAGCTCTCAAGAGCTTGGACTCGGTAATGGTGTCGAGGGCCGAAGTTGCATCATCTAAGATGAGAAACGGAGCTTGGCGCAGGACTGCGCGGGCGATAGACAACCTTTGTTTTTGACCGCCCGAGAAATTTCGCCCTCCTTCCTCAACTAGGGCATCCAAGAGTCCTTCCTTTTCACTGACAAAATCCTTAGCTTGCGCGATTTCCAAGGCTTGCCAGAGTTCTTGATCAGTCACTTCTTGATTTAAACCCAAAGTTAAGTTGGAACGAATAGTTCCCTTAAAGAGTTTTACTTTTTGGGGCACATAGGCAATCCAAGACCGCCACTGCTCCAAATTAAGAGGACTAGATCCATCTCGATAAAGGTCAATGCTCCCCTTGTCTGCTGGATAAAGTCCAAGAATGAGTTGCACCAAACTTGATTTACCAGAACCCGTTCCCCCAATAATACCAAGGATTTGCCCTTGCTTCATATCAAAGGAAATGTCTCTCAGAGAAGGCTGGGCCGCATCAGGATAGGTAAAGGTCAGTTCTTGAACTTGTAAAACCTGATTGCTGGTAACTTGCTTTTTCTCTAATTCTGAATGGATATCTTCTGGAGTTTCGGCAAAGACTTCCTCGATTCGCTTGGCTGAGATGTAGGACTGGTTGAGAGAATTTATCAGCATGGCGAGCTTAACCAATTCCACCAAAATCTGCAAGAGATAATTGATAAGGGCAATGAGAGCACCTTGACTTAGCAATCCTCCTTGAATAGAAATATAGCCTTGCCAGATAATAATAAGGAGGGTTCCATTAACAATTATATAGGTCAGAGGTGTTAATAAACTAGACCAGAAACCTGTTTTTTCTTGCAATCTTGCATAAACTTGATTTAGGGTTTGAAAAATCTGTAACTCTCGTTTTTCTTGACCAAAAGCCCGAATAACTCGCATCCCTTGTAATTGCTGGCGCGTTTCCTGAACAAGCTGGTCCGTTTTCCTTCTGAGACTACTGTAGAGAGGATTGACTAATCGAGAGAGCCCTACAATAACAATGGTCAGAATGACAACCATGACCAAGAACCAGAAAGTCAGCTCAGCTGAGATTCGATAGGCCATAAAGATTGCCCCAAAAACGATAATAGGCGCTCGTAAAAAGAGACGCAGGAATTGATTGATACCAGTCTGAATCTGGTAGGTATCCGAAGTCAAGCGAGTCACCAAGCTAGAAGTTGTCAGACGATCTCTGCTATCCTTGGGTAGGGAAAGAATATGACGATAAAGGTCGTCTGTCAGTTCTTTGGCAAAACCCACCGCAGCCTTAGCTGAGTAGAACTGGGCTATTAAGGCCACTACAACACCAATCACTGCAAAGATAAGAAGCAGGCCAATCTGCATCCAGAGATGTCCTTGATTTCTCTGGGGCAAGGATTGGTCAACAATCCCAGCAATCACCATGGGAACCAAGAGCTCAAACACAGCTTCTAGTAGCTTGAACAAAGGTGCTAAAATCGATTCCTTGAAATAGGGTTTAAAGTAAGATAATAGGTGTTTCATAAATCCCTTCTATTCGTATTCTAGAAATCAAGAAAGTGGGAAGTACCCACCCTCTCTGTTTTATTTGTTTAAGTATGGCAGTAGATAGCCATATCCTGCTTTTTCCATCTCATCCTTGGCCACAAAACGCAAGGAAGCAGAATTGATACAGTAACGGAGGCCACCAAACTCACGCGGTCCATCTGTGAAAACATGACCCAAGTGAGCATTTCCTGACCGAGAACGAACCTCAATTCGCTCCATTCCATGGCTGAGATCCTTGTAATAATGAATCAATTCCTTGGAAATCGGACGGCTAAAACTTGGCCAACCACAACCTGAGGCAAACTTATCCTTGGCAAAAAAGAGTGGCTCACCCGTCGTGATGTCTACATAAATTCCCTCTTCAAAGGTTTGATCATAGACATTGGTAAATGGAGCCTCTGTAGCAGCTTCTTGGGTGACACGATAGGACTCTTCAGTTAAGCTTTCCTTTAACACTTCTTGACTAGGCTTTTCATAGTTAGAGGCATCAATCAATGGCTTATCAGCATCGGTCACATCGATATGACAGTAACCTGAAGGATTTTTCTTGAGATAGTCTTGGTGGTAATCTTCAGCTAAAATATAGTGGCGAAGTTTTTCCACCTCTACTGCAATCTTTCGCCCAAGCATACGCTCCTGCTCCTGCACCACTGTGTAGATAGCTGGCAAGTCTGCTTCGTCCTGGTAATAAATCCCAGTTCGATATTGGCGACCACGGTCATTCCCTTGTTGATTGATGGATAAAGGGTCGATGACACGGAAATAATAAAGTAAAATCTCTCTGAGTGACACTGCCTTCTCATCATAAATTACCTGAACCGTTTCTGCATGGTCTGTTTCCTTGAGCAGCTGGTAATTGGTCGTTTCGACTTGACCATTAGCGTAGCCAACACTGGTTGCTAGCACTCCAGAAATACGTGAAAAATACTCCTCTAAACCCCAAAAACAACCACCTGCTAAATATATTTCTGCCATCTTCGTTTCTCCTTTATCAAGTTTTTAACTAATACTCTTCGAAAATCTCTTCAAACCACGTCAGCTTACATCTGCAACCTCAAAATAGTATTTTGAGCTAACTTCGTCAGTTCTATTCACAACCTCAAAACACTGTTTTGAGCTGACTTCGTCAGTCTTATCTACAACCTCAAAGCAGTGCTTTGAGCAACCTGCGGCTAGGTTCCTAGTTTGCTCTTTGATTTTCATTGAGTATAAACTTCTTTTCAAAAAAAGGATAGGAAGCCCTCTGGTCGAGAGTTTCCCCATCCTATCTTCTATTCTTTATTTTGCTTCGACACGGACACCTTGGGTATCAACCTTCAAGTCATGAAGTTTTCCTTTGAAAGGTTGCTTTTCCAATTCTGCCTTAATCGTTGGCATCTTGTCATGAGAAGCCAAAACCATAACTGTCGGCCCAGCACCAGAGAGGTAGGTTGCATAGGCACCATTTTCTTTGGCCACTTGCTTAATCGTCGCAAATTCTCTCACCAAGTCCTGACGATAGCGCTCGTGGAAGAGATCTCCCTCGATTGCTTGCCCAGCGGTCACCATGTCTCCTGCCAACAAGGCCGCAACCGCCACATTGGCGATAGAACTGGCCGCAACAGCTTCCTTGTAAGACAATTTCTTAGGCAAGACGCCACGGCTGTCTCGAGTACGCAATTCATAGTTTGGAATGTAGGCTAGGAAATCACACTCTGGGAAATCTGCTACGATAGCAGAAACTTGCCCATCAACGGAACTTGCAATAACGAGATTACCATAAATGGCTGGAGCCACATTGTCAGGATGTCCTTCAATCTTGGTCGCCAACTGCAATTTTTCATGATCAGACAAGTTGAGCTGACCCAGTTGGTTGGCTAGTTCAATCCCAGCTACAATAACAGAGCTGGAAGAACCCAAACCACGCGCCAAGGGAACATCACTGGTCATTTTCAAACGTCTTGGCTGCAAGTCTGGTACAATTTGTAAAGCGATTTTGAGCAAGAGGTTACGCTCGTCGTGGGGAATCCATTTGCCAATCTGATGTTCAATCAGCCACTCATCCCGTTCTTCACATACCTCAATTTGAAGATACTTGGTTACAGCTACACCGACCGAGTCAAAACCTGGCCCGATATTGGCACTGGTTGCAGGTACAATAATCTTCATCTTATTCTCCTAGCACCTTGAAGGTATTTAAGAGGTCGAATTCTGAAACCTTCTTCAATTCAGCTGAGACATTTTCAAGCTGGGCTTTATTAATCTTGTGTGTGATGATAACAACACGCGCCTTGTCACCTTCTTTTCCATCTTGGAGGATTTGCTTGAAGGAAATATCTTGAGCATTGAAGATTTCAGCCAATTTCAAGACCTGACCTTTTGAGTCTGGAGCCAAGATTGAGAAGTAGTAATTAGCTTTGACATCTTCAGCATTTGCCAAGACCAAGTCACGGCTGTATTCGTTGAAATCTTTGCCAATGGTACCATCATTCAAGCGACGAACGATACGGACAATATCTGCTACAACACTTGTTGCTGTTGGTTTTTGACCAGCACCTGGTCCGTAGTACATAGACTCACCAATACCAATAGATTCTACAAAGACAGCGTTCATTACGCCATTCACACTAGCAAGTGGGTGTGATTTAGGTAGGAAGGTTGGAGTTACTTCTGCAGCAATACCTGAAGGAGTTTCCTCGATAGAACCAACCAATTTCACTACATAACCAAGCTCTTGAGCCACAGCTACATCTTCTGGTGTGATGTTGCGGATTCCCTTGTGAGCCACATCGTCAAAGGCAACCTTCATGCCAAAGGCAAATTGGCTCAAAATCACCATCTTGTAGGCTGCATCAATCCCATCTACGTCATTTGTAGGGTCACTTTCTGCAAAACCTAGTCTTTGTGCTTCCGCAAGAGCATCGTCGTAAGACCATCCTTCTTCCACCATCTTGGTCATCATGAAGTTGGAAGTTCCGTTGACTACACCAAGCACACGCGTAATTTTATCAGAAGCCAAGGAATTTGCTAAAGTACGAAGAATTGGAATCCCACCAGCTACTGCTGCTTCATAGTAAAGTGCTACCTTGTTAGCTTTAGCGATTTCTAGCAATTCTGCGCCATGGACAGCCAAAAGGTCCTTGTTGGCAGTAACAACGTGTTTGCCAGCCTCCAAGGCACGAGTGATAAAGGTTTTAGCTGGTTCGATACGCCCCATCAATTCCACTACGATCGTAATGTCTTGATCTGACAAAATGTCATCCACATTGGTTACAAAGTTAAAGTCATTCCCTGCTGCAAGCAAGCGGTTCTTTTCATCTTCGTCCTTGACCAATACCTTAGCAACTTCAATATCTGAATGTGCTGATTGATTGATTTTTTCTCCATTTTCCTTTAGGAGGAAAGGCACACCACTTGCAACGGTACCAAATCCTAGTAAAGCAATTTTAACTGTCATGTTTGTCTCCTCGAAATTTTCTATTATAGCCATTATAACAGAATTTTGTGAAAATTCCTATTATAGTAAATCACTATTTCAGTCTAGAAAAAAACGAATCAGATGATTCGCTCTTCTTAAAATCTAGAAATAGCTTTCCAGAAATGATTATCCAATTTTTTTCAGATTAAGTACTGCATCGTGATTCATCAAGACTTGACCATACTCTTGCAAGACTGAACGACTGATGTCACTATCATCCGCAAACTCGCGCATACGGGCCAAAAGCCAAGCTGGATATGGACTTGGATGATTTTCAATATCCACTAAAATGGTTAAATAATAGCGCTCATTCACTTTGTAGAGTTCAGAAGTTTCCATCTCAAAAGTCACTGTCTGGGCAAAAGCTACCAAGTCAGCTAATTTTGCAAAAGAAAGGATGTAGTAGATGTAAGGCTCTTTCTTGCCTTCAACTTCTTGTTCAGCCTGCTCATGCTCTTCTTCCTTGGCTTCTACTTGCTCTAGAGATTGAATCGCTTCAATATCATCCTTAGTTTTGTCTGCGATGCTTTTTTCCAAGGTTTTGATAAATTCATCTGGCGACATTTGAGCCAATTCTTCCATGTCTGGCAAATCCGATAAGTCTTCAAAATCTAGATTTTGGTCAATCTTTGATTTGGTTACAAAAACATCAACCTTATCAGGTTTTGGAGTCACACGGAAGCTCAACATACCTGTATCCAAAAAGCTCTCAGGCATCTCTAACTCATCCAAGATAGCATAAAAGAACTCTTCTGTTTTTTCTTGAGGAACGAGAAAGTCAGCAATCTCCATTCCTCGATCCATCAAATCTTCTAAAGACATCGTGATTTTCAAAGTTGTATCACTAATTTGTTTCATTTTCATTGCTAGTAACCTCATACTTTCAGTTCTATCTATTATACTAGATTTTTACGATTTTATCAAAAGAATGGAGCGAGAATGTGATATAATACTAGAGACCATTTTACAATACAAGAAAGAAAGTACAATGAAAAATATAAAAGTTAATGCACTGGCTAGCTTACTAGTCAATGTTCTCAATATCGTTTTTCCGCTGATAACCAATCCTTATCTGACTCGGATTCTCAGCAAATCCAATTACGGTTATTTCAATACCGCAAATACCTGGGCTAGCTTTGTCATTCCTTTAGCCGCCTTTGGAATCTATAACTACGGAATTCGAGCTATCAGTAAGGTCAAGGATGATAAAAATAAAATCAACTATGTTTTCTCTAAGTTATTCTATATCTCCATTATTACATCTGTTCTAACAACAAGTATCTATTTCCTATTTATTTATCTGGATAATAGTATTGAAAATTTGAAAGAACTCTACTATATACTTGGTGTCCAGGCTCTCTTCCAATTCCTTTATATCGAGTGGATGAATGAAGCTTATGAAAATTATGCATTCATCTTATACAAAACATTGGTTATTCGTATTGCCATGTTGGTCGCTATCTTCACCTTTGTAAAAACTCCAAATGATATCGTACCTTATGCAATCATCATGAGTGCAACGACAATTCTCAACTATCTACTCAGTTTTCTCTGGATTAAACGAGAAGTTTCCTTTGTTAAGATTGGTCTTGTCGAATTAGTCAAAGCATCTAAACCACTCTTGACCATGTTGCTTCTAGCTAATGCCAATATGCTCTACACCTTACTTGATAGAATGTTTATCACCAAAGGACCTGATGAAAACTATATTTCTTATTATACCATTGCTTCCAGCATCGTCATGTTGATTGCCAGTGTCTTGAGTGGAGCTATCAACGTTAGTATTCCACGTCTCGGCTACTATCTCGGTAAGAAAGACTACGAATCTTATAAAAATCTTCTAAACCAAGGAGCCGCCCTCTTTTATTTCCTTATCATTCCAACCAGTATTGGGATTATGGTATTAGGGAACTACGCTGCAGTCATCTATTCTTCTGAAAAATACCTTGAAGCTGGTATTGTGACTAGTGTCTTCGCTTTTCGTACTATCATTTGGGCCATTGAGTTAATCCTTGGTAAACAAATTATCTTCATCAACGACCACGAAAATCGTTTAACAGTCTTTTACTTTATTGGTGGCGGCGCTAATATCCTACTCAACAGTCTCTTGTATTTCAATAATATTTTCGCACCAGAGTATTACATTGCTACTACTATTATTGCAGAAACTGTAGTTGTTCTACTGGAAATTTACTTTATCAAGAAACATCATCTGCTTGACTTAAAAGAAATCTTTACTACTTTAACACGCTATACTATTGTATCGCTCGGATTCATTCCGATCTATTTTGCGTTTAAATTCCTTTTCCAAATCAACTCTTATATAGTCAACCTCAATATGATACTCATGGTTCTCTCGACTGTTGCAACCTGTGGAATCTACTATCTCTTGATACTTTTTATCACAAAAGATAAAACATTCCATTATGCACTCAATCTTGCTATTGCTAAGATTAAAAGAAATTAAAAAAATCACCTACCTATCTAAAACAAGGAATATTCCAGTAGATAGGTAGGTTATTTATTTTATCGAATTATCAAATCAAAGCAACTTGCTCATAAATTAATCAATCCAGTAATTTTTATCAGTTCCTGGATTTTGATTTTCAATAGGTGGAGGAGTCATATAGTCTTCACCAAACTCGTAAACTAAAATCTCATGGAATTTTCTAGGAACCTTCACAAGAATATTCTCATATGGCATTTCAATTGTATCATATAACCACTCTTTCTTAATTCCACTTGGATAGTAAGAGTCATAGGTAGTACATGCAAGATCTGTAGCCTGCTCAACATCATATTGCAAAGCTAACTTCTCTAATTTTTCATTCCATTTCTGTGGAGAAGTCAGTCTAAAAATTGTAGATGCAAAATAACGTGGTAAATTTTTGACACCTCCATTATCTATTTTGACTCCTTTAAAATTCAGAGACGAAAGTCGAATAAATTGTTTATAAAGCCTCATCTTTTTTCTATCACGTTCATCTGTAACAACCCCATCGTATGGGAAAATATCAACACAAGTACCTAGAACAACCGACTTATCTAAAAGATTAGCATCTCTTCTTGTCCTCACATCATAAACTCTCATATATGTATAAGGGTAGCCTTTTGTTTCTCTATATGAAATTAATCTGTAGTAGGGATGTTTTTCATTTTTTAATATCTCATAGAGCTTTTCAAATTCATCTCGAGCCAAAGAAATGTCGGTATCATCATCCCAAGGAATAAAACCTTTATGGCGTACAGCTCCTAGCAAGGTTCCAAAATCAATAAAATACTTGATTTCATGCTCCTCACACAATTTATGCAAATAGTTTAAAATATCTAATTCAATTTGTTTAATTTCTTCAAGAGTCAAAATTTTCTCTGACATCTATTATTCACTCCTAATCTTTTTACATCGAGTTAATGGCTTCTTCATTTCAATGACATCATTGGGATACCTTAATAATCTTCCACAATTGAAAATCATGATGAGAGAACCTTAGCTCAACTGGTGGCAGTTGCGTGTAATCTCCGTAGTCCGAGGTCAGAATTTCATGATAGTTTTTTGGAATCATAAATTCCTTACCTTCGAATACACCCGTAATAGTTTGTTTCAACCACTCTCGCTTCCAGACTGGTTTATTCATATCTTTATAAATAAGATAGTCAACCAACTCGTAATCATCTACTTTTCTAGATTGAGCAAGATCATCAATGCCTCTAATATACTTATTCGTATTTGTGAAATAGAAGATAATGACCGATATATAGCGAATTAAAGAATTTAATAGACTTTTAGTATTGGTAATCCCTTTAAATGTATAACAGCTTAATTGACGTTTTTTTATAAGTCTCGTCATTTTATCTTTAAAAACCGAGTCATCCTCGTAACCATCTACAGGGAAAATATCTACATAAATTCCCATATTGGAATCAATTCGAACATCTTCTTCTAGTAAATAAGTTTGATTATCCTGAACTTTCATAAAGGGATAAACATAGTTGAGATTATTTTTATAAGACATCACTTCGTAACGTTCATCAGGGTTAGCGATAAGATAGTCTTGCAACTTTTCATAATCTTCTCGTAACATACAGATATCCATGTCATCATCCCAAGGAATAAAACCTTTGTGACGAACCGCACCGATAAGACTGCCATAAGCTAGGAAATATTTGACACCAATTTTCTGACAAACTTCATGAATATATTCCATGATTCCTAGTTCCATCTGTTGAATCTCTCTAATATCAGTTACTTCCTGATAACGAATACCTTCATCACGTTTACAAATAACTAATCCATAACCAATGATCAACCAAAAGATAATATTGATAAAGTTAGTTGAATACATAATCTGACTTTCAAATAATTGACCGAACAAGATGCCAAAGAAAAGAATCATAATCAACTTTTCAGAGTTCTTTTTGGAAACAATCAAATAAGTCAAAAAACGTTTCATTATATATCCTAGTATAAGGAGAAAGGATACTAAACCTAAAATTCCAGAACTAACAAATATCGTTACCAAAATGTTATGGAAATTTCCACCAATAAGAGAATTTTGAATTTCGAATTTACTGAAATATTTTGTGTAATAATCTGGAACATTCCGTACACCATAACCAAAAATTGGTTTTGCACTTCCCATTTTTATAGCATTTTTCCAAATATAAGTTCTACCACTAGGTGTTGTTTCTATTAGATGAAGTTCGCCTGTTTTTTTTATAACTGAAGAATCTGTTTCTGCATAAGATTGTCCTTTATTTAAGTCTAATACAGTCGCTTTCCCCGAAGATATGTAAATAGAAGTTACATAACTCAATCCGATGTTAGTAGCAGAAACAAGTAAAGCAGAAACAATAAAGATTAGAAATCGCTTAGCTAACTTGCCCCTGTTAATAAAGAAACTATAAAACCCAATCATTAACACTAAAGATAATAAAGCACCCCTACTTTGCATGGTTGCAAAGTAAACTAATTGAATCACATTATTCAGTTTTAGATAAACAGAGTATTTGTTTCCTTTATGAATCAAATACATAGCCAAAACAATGCTAATATATGAAAAAATTGCACTAGCATTGGGATTAACAATTCCCCACAAACGCCCATTCATAACACCATAGTAATAAGATTGCTGTCCAATTTTAAATAGGATAAGTACTTTACTTACTAATAATGTAAATGCAAATATAGCAGAAGAAAAAGAAATAATTTGAATAGTGTAAGAAATCCAATCAAATAATTTCTTTAATTGACCTGATTCTAACATGGTAAATAATAAAATATAGGTTACCATAAAGAGGATCTCGATCACATTTCCAATCAAATGTCCAGAGCGATTAAAAATAGCTGATAACAGATGACTTCCAGCCAATAGACCAAATAAGGACAGAAATTTACGATCCACTATGATTTTTTTCCACTTAAACAATAATGTATAGCAAATATAAAACAATACAATTGCTGATAATCCCTTATAAAGAGGATTGGCTATCTTATAAACTAGTGAACTCATACTTAAAATCGAAATAAAAACAAACAGATATGAAACCCATAGTTTTGATTTTTCAAAGTATTCATTCATTATTGGAAAATTCATTTTCAACTCCTTCTCATAATATTAGTTTCTTAATCCAACAATTTTTTTATATATCCATGGAGAAAAGACAAGTGACAGGACAGCTATCTTACGAAATGTGGTGAAATAAGTATCCTTCCATATTTCGTGTCGATGCTGAATAATCCAAGTTCTTAGTTCGACTTTCTCCTTTTGATACTGCTCAGATGAAGTAAATATGATTTTATCGTAGACTGTGATATATGACCAACATTCTCTATTTTTTAATTCATATTTTAAATTAGGAAATACTTGTGATACTTGGGCAATAATGTTCTTATAAACTTCTATCGTATCAAATACATACCGATTAACAGATGTTGTCGCACTTCCCTCACGATGATCATAATAATAAATTGGTTTGTCAATAAATACGCTACTGCATCTTGTCTTTAGTAGCAATTCAGTTAAAAATAAGGCATCTTCAGCTAGATGGTAGTCTGTATTAAATTTCTCATCTACCAGCAGGTCTCTCTTAAATAGTTTTGCGACTGGAAAGAATGATGTCTTAGTGGTCATCAGTAATTCTTTCATGGTTTCTTCTGTTGACCAAAGTTCTTTTCTACCAGAATACGGGGGTAAATCTGTCACTATTCCATTTTTGATATGATGTAGAGGAGCAATCACAAAACCTACATTTCCTCCCTCAACTGCACTAGCTAAAGTAGCTAGGTAATCCTTGGTGACGAAATCATCACTATCAACAAAAGTTATCCAAACACCCGTCGCTAGCTGAATTCCAATATTTCTGGCATTAGAAACACCAGCATTTTCGATATGGTAAACCTTGATATTTTCATACTGATATGCTAAATGATCACAGATTTGTCCACTGGAATCAGTAGATCCATCATTTATTAGGATTAGTTCAAAATTAGTATAAGTCTGATGAAGAATTGACTCCACACATCGCTCCAGGTAGGCTTCTACATTGTAGACTGGAACGATAACGCTAATTTTTTCACCCATCATGCTCCATATTCTCCCTTGTATTCTGTATAAGACTTATCCATATCAGCGATGACAGCATCATGATGTGGTAGCTGCTTATCTGCTGGTGGAGGTGTCATATAATCCCCAAAAGCAGTGCTGAGATAGGCATCGTAGCCAACTGGAATAGGCATCTCTGTCCCTTCAAATGGTAAGAAAAGATTATCTTCAAAAGATGCGATTGGGTACTTGTTTCTCATGTAGCCAGGACCTGAGCATAATTCCGTGATTCCATCGCTCTCAGCGAGACTGTACTTGGTCATTTCTTTCTCAGCTTTTTTCCAAATGCGATAACGTAGAGATTTCGGCGTTAAACCGAGTAAAATGCGGCTTCCCCACTTCATAAGTGCGCCATGTTTTTCTGGAATAGTTTGCGCACAAAAGAGTGAATAAATCAAGGCCCAGCGAACCTGTTTCTTTCTCTCAGCTGGATTTTTCGGATAATAATCCAAAGGCAACACATCCAAGGCCAGACCATGTGGTAAATTCAAAGCCTGCTGGTAAGGTTTGATACAGGTGGTTTCCTTGTCACGAATGGTAATAAAAAGATTGCGGTCGACAAAATCCTTGTTACTCTTTGACAAGAAATAACGCTCATCTGCATAACGAGGCCATAATTCTGCTAATTTCTCATAATCCTTACGAGGCATAAAAAAGTCTAGGTCGTCATCCCAAGGAATAAAGCCCTTGTTTCGAAGGGCACCAATAGCACCTCCTCCACAGAGATAACAGAGCAAATCATGTTCTTTACAAAAGGCCACAAAATATTCAGCCATCTCTAGACTTCGAGCCTGAATTGCTTTTAAATCAGTCATATTGTTCATTATTCTTTCTATCGTATCGTTCCATTATACCACAAATAGGGGGTGAAAATCTATTGCAGACTGTAAAAATCAAAGCCTGACTGCTATCCAAATAGCTATCAAACTTTGATTTTTCTGTCTTATCTTATCTCAAGCCCATCTGAGACAATTTATTCTGATATTTATTTTGATCGACAAGCAAGCCCAAGCCTCCATAAACATCATAGGCATCTACCCAGTCACCAAGTTCTGGAATCGTCAATTTTTCAATACCATTTTGAACTCCGCCTAGGAAAGACAAGCCATTTGTTAACAGGAAGGTATAAGGAACATTCGTTGAGGTCATTGCGAATACCTTGCCAAGTGCCTCTGAGCCTGTAAAGAGCTTGGTTGGATCTTTGATTTGCTGAAGAACTGCTGTCAGTACTTGTTGCTGTCTTTTGGTACGGCCGTAATCCGCCTCATCATCATCACGGAAACGAGCATAATTGAGCAAGGTCGAGCCATTCATCTGCTGTTTTCCGACTTTGATGGTTTGGGTTGGAGACTCAGTCTCAGTAGCGTGTAAATCATCTCCGACTGTAGCTTCTGTTAGTGGACGCCCATTCAATGTTGAAAATTGAGCATCAATTGTCACCCCATCAGGGAAAAGTGTGTCAATCGCTGTAGCAAAGGCCTGAAAATCGACCAAGGCATAGTACTTAATGTCCAAATCAAAATTATCTTTCAAAACTTGACGAACCATTTCTGCCCCTTTTTGCCCCTCTTGTTCTCCTAACTCATAGGCTACGTTTAACTTGTTATCCGTCTGTTTTCTACCGTTAATGACTTGACTGTAACCGTCTATATAAACCAAATTGTCACGCATGAAGCTGACCAGCTTAATTTTCTTATCCGAACCGCCAACATTTAATACCATAATAGAGTCCGTCCGCGTCTCAGCGCTATTTTGACCGATTCGGCCATCTGTACCCATGATCAAAATATTAACCCCATCTCTTGTGTCTTGACCGTTAAAGACTTCTACTTGAGCTGCTCGGGCATTGGTAGTTTTATCTGGATTAGCATTGGTGTAACCTTTTAAGAACATAAAAATCATACCCAATGTTAGACAAGCTAAGATAGCCAGTAAACCTGCGAAAATGCGCCCCCACCGTAGCTTCCGCTTTTTAGTTTTTTTCTTTGGAAGAGAATTGATTTTCTGGTATCTCTCAGAACGACTACGGATATTATAAGAAGGAATCGAAGTGTTAGCACTTGTCTTTCTATAATCCTCTGTCAATTCCTGACTTTCTGAGATGGCGTCATTACTTGCCTTACTTAATTTATCTTGCAGGTAAGCAAACTCTTTTTTTTCTCGCTCATTGAGGTAGTGAATATTCTTAAGTAGATAGTCATAACGCAACTGCTCATGATGGCTTAAGGGATTTTCTTTACTCATCTTCTCTCCTTTCCATGGTCTGATATTGGATAAATAGGATAGGCACCCAGAATTTTATACTGGATTCCAATAGCTTCTAATTCTTTTTGGGCAAAGTGGACCAAGTCCTTATCAGCATAATCCACATCAATAATGAAAAAGTATTCTCCCAGTGCTGTCTTGAGTGGCCGACTTTCAATTTTTGTCAGGTCAATTCCTCTCCAAGCAAAGGTCGACAGGGCCTTGTAGAGTGCACCTGGAAGGTTGTCAGGTAAGGTCAATGCCAAACTCATTTTCTCAGTTTGTGCTTGCAAGGGAATAGCTGCACCTTCAGCTCCCAGAACCCAGAATCGTGTGAAATTGGCTTCCATTTCCTGAATATCCTCGGCAATCAGTTCCAAGCCATATTCTTCAGCAGAACTTCTAGGTGCAATTGCTGCAAAGGGCTGGTCTGGATGTTCGGAAATAAAGCGGGCCGCATAAGCTGTACTAGCTGTCACCTCAATTTGAGCATTTGGATACTGTTCATCGATGAATTTCTTTCCTTGAGCCAAGGCCTGTGGATGAGAAAAAATCTTTTCAATCTTAGTATGACCTGGAACCACCATCAACTGCTGATGAATAGGCTGAACGATTTCTGCAACTGCTTGAATGCGAGCCTGATGAAAAAGGTAGTCCAAGGTTTCATGAACACTACCCTCAATAGAATTTTCAACTGGCACCACAGAATAGTCCACCAAGCCTTGCTCATAGGCCTTGATGACATCTGTAATATTGGCAAAGGCCTGCAATTCCTCATGAGGAAAAGCTGTCTGCACAACGTGGTGTGAAAATGATCCCTTGGGACCTAGATAAGCAATTTTCATCTCAGTTCCTCTATAATTTCATCTGGGCTTAGCTTGGTCACATCCAAAACCCGACTGGCTACTTCCTCATACCAAACCTGTCGTTCTTGGAAAATAGCTGCTAATCCTTCCTTGCTATTATTTAGAAAAAGCGGACGCTGATTGTCCTTATCAGCTGCGATACGTTGGTAGAGGGTTTCAAAATCTGCTTTCAGGTAGATGTTATCAGAATTGGTCTTGAGTAAGTTGCGATTTCTCTGAGAAATAACCACTCCTCCACCAGTTGACACGACTTGATCTCTTTGTAGTAAATCAGCTAGGACTTCTGATTCTATCTGACGAAAGGCCGCTTCTCCCTTTTCAGCGAAAAAATTCGTAATGGACATACCTAGGCGTTTCTCAATCAGGGAATCCATATCAAGGTAATTAGGGTCCAAGCCTCTTGCAATAGTCGATTTGCCAGCCCCCATAAATCCTAGTAATACCTTAGCCATGAATCAAGTTCTCCAAATCATCAAAGAAGCTAGGATAGCTGGTATTGATAGCCTCAGCACGGTCAAGCTCCACTTCTCCATCTGCAACCAAGAGGGCCGCGATGGCTGTCATCATACCGATACGGTGATCTCCAAAAGTATTGACTCTAGCACCGTGAAGGGCTGATTTTCCTTTGATAATCATTCCATCTGCCGTAGGTGTGATATCCGCACCCATACTATTTAAAGCATCTGCTACCACCTGAATGCGATCTGTTTCCTTAACCTTGAGTTCCTCAGCATCCTTGATAACTGTGACACCTTGGGCTTGGGTCGCCAGCAGGGCAATAATTGGCAATTCATCAATCAGGCGTGGAATCAAGGCACCGCCAATCTCTGTTCCTTTCAAGTCAGAAGACTCAACAGTTAAGGTAGCAGATTTAGCCACTGGGTCCATTTCGGTTACTTCCAATTTTCCACCCATGGCACGAATGACATCGATGATACCTGTACGCGTTTCGTTAATACCTACATTCTTAAGCACCACACGAGAATTTGGAACAATCAAACCAGCAACTAACCAAAAGGCTGCACTGGAAATATCTCCTGGTACGACCACCTTTTGTCCAGTCAGTTTTTGTGGCCCTTGGACTGTGATTTTTTTGCCCTCCACACTCAAATGACCACCAAATTGTTGCAACATATCTTCAGTATGATTACGGGTGCACTCTTTTTCGATAATTACAGACTCCCCCTGAGCCTGCAAGGCCGCAAACATCAAGGCTGACTTGACTTGGGCAGAGGCAATTGGCAACTCATATTGAATAGGTGTTAAATTTTTCGTCCCTTTTAAGTGAAGGGGAGGCAAGTCTCGCTCAGTTTGCCCTGAAATGTTAACACCCATTTTTTTCAATGGAATCGTCACACGGTCCATAGGACGTTTGGAAAGACTATCATCTCCAAACATTTCTACTTCGAAGTCGGCCCCAGCAAGGACACCTGAAATCAGACGAATCGAGGTGCCAGAATTTCCCATATCAAGGGCATTTTGCGGCGCTTTTAAGCCGTCCATACCGACACCTTGAATGGTAATAACCCCATCTTTATCCTCAATTTCAACACCAAGGTCACGAAAAACCTGCATGGTTGAGAGCACGTCCTCGCCACGCAAAATATCATAAACCTTTGTCTCACCCTCAGCCAAACTTCCAAAGATAATGGAACGGTGGCTGATAGACTTGTCACCTGGTACGCGGATACTGCCATGTAAGTGGCTAATGTTTGTTTTTAGTTTCATACTGGACCTCATACTTGCAATACTTTTACTTATTTTATCATAAAAAGCCAGAAATTCCTCAAAAATTCCTGACTTTAGGATAGTTATTTTCTTATTTTAGCAATTCTGAAACTGGTTCAAAAACAATTTTTTCAATGTCAGAGAGGTAAATTGCCAATTGTTGTTGCTTGGTAAAGAATTCTGACAAGAGGCTGTTCCCCTGAATCTGCTTGCCAAAACCTTCCATCTTAGCTTGGAAGGAAGCATCTGGCATTTGACCTGTCTGGGCTAGTCTTTGAATTTCGTCTTGGAAAGCAACATATTCTGTAAAAATTTTGCTTGCCTCAGCATCTGCTGAAATAGCATCTTTGGCTGCTTTGACAGCCTTGTATTCTGGTAATTCGCGTAGACCGCGACTGAGTTCGTTTGCACTATCGTAAATATTTGACATGATTTTCTCCTTATTTATTTCTTTTAAAATTACTAGTCACTCTGTGATCTTTATTATTGTGCAATAACTTTTATATGACCTCTTGAATGTCCATTGCTTAATTCCTTATCTGGTATATACTCTATCTTCAAAGTTCCTAAATTAGAACATGTTTTTATTTCATTTGACATAAGATTATCAAAATAGTTATTTATCTCATCATCAGATAAGGATGATTCAATCGATTTAACAATATCATGAAACACTTCTTTCATTCCTACAACACCAGATTCACTATTTTCATTTGTCTGATTTATTGTTACATTGATTTTATCAGTATCATTTGCATGTAAAAGTTCCAAGTAGTATCCGTAGCTTGATGCGAAATATTTTATTTTTATATTTCCTTTTTTGATATTTTCTAATGGGTTATTAGAATTTTGATTATAGCTATTGATAAACTCATTAATAATTCTATCGTCTAAATACTTTGAATTGGTTTTCTCTTAACTTATTTCCTTGTTGGATGGTTCATTTTTTGTCTCAACACTTGCTTCTGAACTAGTTTTCACATCCTTTTTAACAGCGTAAGCTCTAAGTAAGATAAAAGAAATAAAGATAATACCAAATATGAATCTAGGCTCTATTTTAGGCATATTTTTCTCCTTATTTGACAACGACTGTGTAGTCGGTATTTTCTGTTATGAGATGCTCAGCTCTTTCCAAGTCTTGAGCATTTTTAAATGAAATTTGTAGGATTCCATGAATATCCTCACGGTTTTCCTCGTTGATGTGGATGTTAACCAAGGAAGTTCCACGTAGCAGTTCCAAAATCCGCAGGATGACATCTTCTTCATCGGGAACATCGACATAGAGGTCGTAAGAACTGTCCACTCCACCACGCTTATGGATTTCCATGGCCTGACGTTGCTCACGCGCTTGGTTAAAAAAGTTCCAAATCTGCTCCTCATCTCCCTTGCTGATGGCTTGTCCAACCTCATCTAAACGTTCCTTGAAATCCTCAATTCGATCCAGAATGGTTTCACGATTGGACAAGAGAATGGAAGTCCACATTCCCGGCTCGCTTTCCGCAATCCGAGTCATATCTCGAAAACCACCTGCCGCAAAGCGCCTTGCCATCTCATGTTCTTGAGCATAAACCGCGGTCTGTTCCATGAGACTAGAAGCCAGAATATGAGGAAAATGGCTAATCTGAGAAGTCACCCGATCATGCTCCTTGGCATCAATCTCGATAAAACGGGCATGAAGACCTGAAAGTAAGTCCCTCATTTCCTCAAGCGTATCGTGACCTGTCAGACTCGAAGGTGTAAAGATATAATAGGCATTTTCAAAGAGATTAACATCCGCAGAAGCAGCCCCTGTCTTGTGACTACCAGCCATGGGATGGGCCCCGACAAAGCGAATAGACTTGCCAGCCAAATAGTTCTCCGCTGCATCTACAATAGCTGACTTGGTCGAACCAGCATCTGAAATAATGACACCTTCTTTCAAGTCCAAGTTGGCCAACTCCTTAATAAAGGAAATGGTTTGCTTTATTGGCAAGCTGAGGATGATGATATCTGCCAAAGGAGCAAAACTGGCAAAATCATCCGTTGCACGGTCAATCATGCCTTCTTTCAAGGCGATATCTCTCGAAGCTTGACTGCGATTATAACCTAAAATTTCATAATCTGGATGATCGCGTTTGATACCTAGGGCCATAGAGGCTCCAATCAATCCAAGACCTGCGATATAGACTGTTTTTGCCATAGGAACTCCTTAATAGTTCTTTGTATAGTCTCGGTGTTTAGCTACCGCTTCTTTTAATTCCTCTAGATTATCTGATGAGAATTTTTCAAGGATTTCTTGTGCCAGAACCGTTGCCACAACAGCTTCCATAACTACACCTGCTGCTGGAAGAGCGGTCGGATCACTTCTCTCAACGGTTGCCTTATAAGGTTCGTGGGTTTCGATATCCACACTCATAAGTGGTTTGTAGAGAGTAGGAATGGGTTTCATGACACCACGAACAACAATGGGTTGCCCATTAGTCATACCACCTTCAAAGCCCCCTAGATTGTTGGTACGGCGGGTATAACCGTCTTCTTTAGACCAGAGAATTTCATCCATGACTTGGCTGCCTTTACGATAACCAGCCTCAAATCCAAGACCAAATTCCACCCCTTTAAAGGCATTGATAGAGACAACAGCTTGGGCCAATCTTGCATCCAATTTTCTGTCCCATTGGACATAGGAACCAAGACCAACTGGAACACCTCCAACGACTGTCTCCACAATCCCACCGATGGTATCACCGTCACGTTTGATTTGGTCAATATAATCCTTGATTTCCTGTTCCCTTTCTTGGTTGACAATAGAAATTTCTGACCGGGCAGCTCTTTCCTTAATCTCAGCAACTGTGAGATTCTCAGGAACATCGATTTCCTTGCCACCAAAGACTACGACATGGTTGGCAATCTCCATATCCAGCTCAGCCAAGAGGCGTTTTGCTACTGCGCCAACTGCCACCCGCATGGTGGTTTCACGAGCTGACGAACGCTCCAAGGAATTACGCAAATCATCAAAACGGTACTTGATGCCCCCAACCAAGTCGGCATGACCTGGACGTGGATGGGTGATTTTCCGTTTGCTTTTAAGGCGGTCTTCAATGTCCTCCGCAGACATGATATCCAGCCATTTTTGGTGGTCCTTATTGATGACATCCATGGTAATGGGAGCCCCAGTAGTCTTCCCATGGCGAACACCCGAAGTAAAGATAACTTGGTCGCTCTCAATCTTCATACGACCACCGCGGCCGTATCCACCCTGACGACGTTTCAAATCCTCATTGATGTCCTCTGCTGTCAAAGGAAGTCCAGCTGGAATTCCTTCAATGATAGCCGTCAGACGGGGACCGTGTGATTCTCCTGCAGTTAAATATCTCATACACTCTCCTTATTTTACCAAGTAGTCTTTCATCTCTTCCAGAGAAACTGGGTGAATAGTCGCTGAACCGAGCTCTGGTACCAAGACCAATTTCAAGGTATTACCACGCGCTTTCTTATCATGAGTCAAAGCCTGATAAAGCTTATCAACATCCCAGTTTTCATAGTCAACAGGCAAGCCAAATTTCTGACACATAGCTGTAATGGACTGAGTTATGCCAGCTGGCATGAGGCCTTTTTCCTCAGCAACCTTGGAAATCTGTACCATTCCCATGGCCACAGCTTCACCATGCATGACTTTTCCATAACCGGCCGTTGCTTCAATGGCATGACCAATGGTGTGGCCAAAATTGAGGTAAAGGCGTACACCATTGTCCAACTCATCCTCAACCACCATCTTGCGCTTGACCTGACAAGAATATTCGATCAAGGTCTCTGCATATTCCAGAATGCTCTCTACAGAACCATCCAGCTCCGTCAAGAGAGCCCAAAGTTCTGGATCCTCAATCAAGCCGTACTTGATGACCTCCCCCATCCCTTCAATCAACTCTCTTTTTCCAAGCGTTTCAAGGACAAGTGGGTCAATCAGAACCCCGTCGGGCTGGGCAAAGGTCCCCACCATATTTTTAGCAAATGGAGTGTTGACACCTGTCTTTCCGCCGATAGAAGAATCCACCTGAGCTGTCAAGCTGGTCGGAATCTGAACAAAGTGAATACCCCTCATATAGGTAGAGGCTACAAAACCAGCCAGATCTCCAACGACACCGCCACCAAGAGCCACGATTCCATCGCTACGAGTCAACCCCTGCTTAACTAGGAATTCATAGACTTTCTGAACAGTAGTTAAATTCTTTCTTTCTTCGCCTTCTAAAAAGTCAAATACTGCTACCTGAAAACCAGCATCTTCTAGGCTGAGCTTGACCTTCTCTGCATAAAGAGAAGCTACATGGTTATCTGTCACAATGACTACCTTTTGTGGTTGCCAGAGTTCTCGCAACCATTGACCAGCCTGAGCCAGACAACCTTTTTCAATCTGAATATCATAAGGATGATGAGGAATATCGATTCTGATTTTCATAGGAGAATCTCCTTTTCTTTATTGGTATTTTTCTGTTAAGGACTGCCAAATCTCTTCTGTCGGCATTTCCTTGCCTGTCCACAGTTGAAAAGCTTCTGCAGCTTGATAGAGCAACATTCCCAGACCATTGATCGCTGGATTGCCCTGACTTCTGGCCCATTTCAAAAATGGCGTTTCAAAAGGCTTGTAAATGATATCAGCTACTAGGAGAGTTTCTGGTAAGACTATGTTTTTAGGAACTGGAGATGATTGACCATCCATCCCTACACTTGTCGCATTGACAAGTAAATCCGACTCAGCAATCCTTGCTTGCAGTTCAGGAACATCTTCTAAAGCATACAAGTCCACTTTAAAGCCTGTTTGCTCCTGTAACTTGTCTAGATAAGGTCTTGTTTTTTCCATGGAAACTGAACGAACAAAGAGCGAAATCTGACTGACACCATCCAAAATAGCTTGTGCCAAGATAGACTTGGCCGCACCACCTGCACCCAGCATGGTCATCTTCTTACCTGTAATTGTAAAAGAAGGCAAGCTCTTAAAAAATCCCTTGCCATCTGTATTATATCCAATTAAATTGCCATTCTCATTGACAACCGTATTAACCGCACCAATCAAGCGTGCTTCATCACTCAGCCCATCCAAATAAGGAATCACCTGCTCCTTATAGGGCATGGACAGGTTGATGCCAAACATCTGGTAGCGACGAATATTGGCCACTGTTTCTGCCAAATCACCCGCTTCAATCTCCCAAGCCACATAAGCACCGTTGGTAGTTGTCGCCTCAAAGGCGCTGTTGTGGATGAAGGGGGAAATAGAATGCTTAATAGGATTGGCAACAACTGCAGCTAAACGTGTATAGCCATCAAGCTTCATCCAAAATCTCCCTGATTTTTTTCATGTTGGCTAGAGAAATCTGACCAGGGGCACTAGCCTCATCCAGACTGGCAAAAGACCAGCTAGAACCAGTCACATCCGCAGTAATACGAGAGACCTTGCCCACCTTGCCCATAGAAATAGTCACATACTCCTGTTCAGGATTGAGGGTTTTAAAGCCCCGTGTATAGTTCATCAAGTCTAGCACATCCTGCTCCGTGTGAGCCATCACTGCAACCTTAACAAGTTTTGGATTTAGGCTCGTCAACTCTGACAAGATCTCCATCATGTTTTCAGGTGTTTCTTGGAAATTATGGTAACTCAAAACAAGATTTGGGAAGTCCAGCATTTCCTCAAAAACATCCTTGTAGCTATAGTACTCAAAATCAATATAGTCTGGTTGATAGAGTTGCGCCACTTCCTTGATTAGATGGATATATTCTTCTGGAGAAAGGTCGATTTCTCCCCCTTCAGAGCGAGTTCGCAATGTGAAAACCAACTCACGACCTGCAAATTTTTCAAAAATAGCTGGAGCCACCTGCAAAATCGCTTCTTTAGGCAGATAGTCGGCACGCCATTCAATGATGTCGGCATCCAGATACCTCGTGGCATCCAGAGCCTGAGCCTCCTCTAAACTTCTTGGCATTACTGAAACGATTAATTTCATTTACTAACCTTCATACTAATCACCTTGAGGTAATTACTACTTTCATCTTTTTTATTATAGGCGAAATCTGCTGGAAGACCGTATTTGTTTAAAATCTGGTAACTTCTTCCTGCAAATCCTTTATCAATTTGTTCTGTAAATTTCTGGCGGGATACATTGGCAGCATTGGTACTAGCAATGATAATCCCTCCCGGATTTAAAATCTCAAGACTCTGGGAAATCAACTTGTGATAATCCTTGGCCACAGAGAAGGTCTGTTTTTTGTTCCGAGCAAAGCTAGGCGGATCTAGTACAATCACATCGTAGGTCAAGCCTTTTCGCTTGGCATACTTGAAATATTCAAAGACATCCATGACTATAAAACGATGCTCGTCTGTGCTGATTCCATTTGCCTGAAAATGCGCTTGAGACAATTCTCGTGAACGTTTGGCTAGGTCAACAGAAGTTGTCTGGCTAGATCCTCCCATGGCTGCAGCTACTGAAAATGCTGCTGTGTAGGAAAACATATTGAGCAAGGATTTGCCCATAGCCAAACCATCGACCAGACTACCACGAACCTCATGCTGGTCTAGGAAAATCCCTGTCATCAAGCCATCATTCATAAATACTTGATACAGAACCCCATTTTCCATAACAGTGAAAAAGTCAGGTGCTTCTTGACCATAAACATGGGCAGATTCATAGTCCAATCCTTTAAAGCGAATCTTCTCATAGGCCCCTAAAAGCTCAGGAAAAACCTGTCTAAAGGCTTCTGAGATGGTCTGACGAATCTGATAAACATAAGAGTTATACCAAGAAAAGACAGCATAGTCGCCATAAAGGTCCACTGTCAGACCGCCAAAGCCATCTCCCTCTTGGTTGAAGAGACGAAAGGCAGTTGTCAAATCATCTTGATAGTAGGCTCTTCTCTTTTCTTTAGCTTGTCTAAACAGCGTTTCAAAGAAAGCTTGATTGAAGGCCACCTTGTCCTTACTAACAAACCAGCCCAAGCCCTTGTTTTGCTGAGAAAGGTAGGCAGTCCCAAGAAAGATTCCTTCTTGACTCTGCACTTCTACTTCCTGATCCTTAAGATTGACATTCTCAAGATCACTGGCTTCTAGTAAAACCAGACCTTTGGCGAGCTTCTTTTCAACCCTTTTACTAACTCTTATTCTATTCATAACTACCATTATATCAAACTTTTAGCCAATTCTCAAAAAAGAAACTACCCTTGCTTTTTTACTCTTCTTTTAAAAAATGGTATACTAATACTAATAAAAAATTAGGAAGTAAATGTGTGAGAATTAATTTTAACAAAATCCAAAAAGCCATCGGTACCAGACTGGGTTTTGTCCTAACCCTTTTAATCCTATATTGGCTCAAAACCTTATTAGCCTATACCGTTGACTTTAATTTAGATATTCAAGTTGGCAAGTTGCAGGGAAATTACCTTGCCTTTATCGCCTTTTTCAATCCTCTTCCTTTGGGACTCCTCCTGCTGACTCTAGCCCTCTATGCTCGGTCAACCAAGATCTTTTATGGCCTGAGTATAGCTATTTATAGCCTTTTATTCATTTGGCTCTATTCCAATGTCTTTTACTATCGAGAATTTAGCGACTTTATCACGGCTAATACCATGAAGGTGGTCAGCAAGGTGTCTGTCGGCACTGCGGAATTAGAGTTACTGCGTCCTTGGGATTTCATCTATTTTATGGATTTCCCATTGCTGGCTTTCCTTTTCTATAAAAAACTCATCAAGCTGGACAGGAGACCTTTCAAATTCCGCTCCAGTGTTGCTATCACTGCACTCTCAGCCTTGCTCTTTTCTGCTAATCTTTTCTTGGCTGAAATTGAGCGTCCCGATCTCCTATCGCGAGGATTTTCGAATTATTATGTTGTTCGCGCCCTCAGTTTGCCAGCCTTTTTAGGCTATAGTGCCAACCAATCCTACAGTGCAAACAAAGAACGTGCCAAGGCCTCTGAGACTGATCTTCAACCTATAACAGATTATATTCAAGAACATTCTGCTAAACCCAATCCAGACTATTTCGGCTTAGCCAAAGGGAAAAATGTGATTTATCTCCACTTGGAGAGTTTTCAGCAGTTCCTACTGGACTATAAACTCAACATAGATGGAACTGAGCATGAAGTCACTCCCTTCCTCAACTCCCTCTACCATTCGCAATCAACCCTAGCCTTTTCGAATATCTTTAACCAAGTCAAGGCTGGTAAGACCTCAGATGCGGAAACCATGCTGGAGACTGGTTTGTTTGGACTTGACCAAGGTTCTTTCATGGTCAATTACGGTGGTACCAATACCCAGCAGGCTGCTCCTTTTATCCTATCAAAAAACGGCTATCAATCGAGTGCCGTCTTTCACGGTAATATCGGGACCTTCTGGAACCGAAATACGACCTACAAACAATGGGGTTACCAATACTTCTTTGATGCTTCCTATTTTACTAAGCAAGACAGTAGCAATTCTTTCCAATATGGTTTAAATGATAAAATCATGATGAAAGATTCTATTCAGTATCTGGAGCATTTACAGCAACCTTTTTATGCTAAGTATATCACGGTGTCCAATCACTATCCTTATGCTAGCAATCTGACTGGCGATGAGCTTGGTTTCCCCTTGGCCAAAACCAAAGATGAAACGATCAATGGCTATTTCCAAACAGCCAACTATCTGGACAGTGCTATCAAGGCCTTCTTTGACTATCTCAAAGAAAGTGACCTCTATGAAAAATCCATCATCGTCATCTACGGAGACCATTATGGAATTTCTAACTCCCGCAATCCTGAGCTGGCACCCTTGATTGGCAAGACTTCTGAGAACTGGTCGAATTACGACAATGCCATGTTGCAACGGGTGCCTTTTATGGTGGTCATGCCTGGCTATGAAAAGGGGCAAATCATCAATACCTACGGTGGGCAAATCGATATCTTACCGACTCTCGAACACCTCCTTGGTATTGAGTCCAATTCCTTCCTTCAAGTCGGCCAAGACCTCCTATCACCAGACCACCAAGAAATCGTTGCCTTTCGAACTGCCAATTCCTTCGTCACACCAAAATATACCAACTACGACGGACGAACCTACTATACTGAGAGCGGTCTTGAAATCAGCAATCTTGATGAACAAGCTCAGACTGAACTAGAAATTGTTCGTCAAGCAGCTAGTCAACAGCTGAAAATCAGCGACCAGATTCAAACTGGCGATTTGATCCGTTTCTACCAAGCAGATCATCTTGGAAAAGTTGATACAGAAAGTATTTCTTACCTCAATTCTTTACCAATTCTGCAAAAGATTGAGCAGGAAAAAGGAAGTCAGTCAACTAGCCTCTTTAGCCAACGAAAAGGTAAAACCAGTACTGACCTTTTCAAAGCACCAAGTTACCAAGAACTCCACCCAGAGTCGGCAGAAACCGAATCAAAATCACAATAAAAATGCTCTTCCGTCTTGGAGGAGCATTTCTTTTTATCAAATAAAATTCAACGAAAATCAAAGAACAAACTAGAAAACTAACCTCAGGCTAACTTTGAGATTATAGTAGATAGGTTGTATCAGCAATATATGTCTGTCAAATTTAGTGACAAAGATAGTAGAAGAAAAATGAGAAGTCATAGAGAGAAGATAAATCAGCTTCAGTAGATATCTGGAAAATTTGATTTTATAGAAAAGCCTTTTGTTACAAACTCAATATACTATCAATAAATAATATTATAGAAGCAATAATAATTAAAATTTCACCTATTTGCATCATTCTATTTCGAACTTTAAATATATGTTCTATCAAAAATACTTGGATCACACACATTATAGGAATTAACGTTTTTGAAGTTGAAAAATATCCCAATAAATAAACTATAAACAACAATAATAGAACTATATTATATTTCTTATTCATGACATTCCCCTCTTTATTTTTTGATTACCAATCTTAATCATTTACAACTACATTCTAACAAACTATAAAAGCCTTGCTAACAAATATTGCCATTTTAAAATTTTTTGTGATTCGAATGTGATAAACTACTTTGATATTGATTTTAGATAACTTTTCGTCTATACTTAGGGGTGAACACAAAGTGATACTTTGTGTGCGATAAACTATGAGCCTTTTGTGCCATATTTTTCTCCTTTCGCTTTACAATTGGCTTGAACACCTTTATTGTATCGCGTTTGGATTTTTTTTGGTATAATCTTCGACGCACACCCGCATAGCGGGTGGTTTTTTGTCTCGCACCTAACGGAGCGAGACGGACTGAAAGTCACATAATTAAAAAAGTTGGAGCTCAGTACTCCAACAATTACTATTAAAATGTTTGGCGTTTTGCTTTACGCTCTGCACGACCGCGAGCACGATTTTCAGCACGCTTGGTTTTGCGGCGCTTTTCATCAACCGCCCATTGAATTTTCTTCTTATAACCTGGTTTGACTTTTTTCTTTTTCTTTTTAACCAAACCAATCATTTCGATATCGAGCTTATCTTGTTTTTTCTCACGGTTTGCACGACGATCACGGTCATAGGTATCTTGAAATTCTCCATCTTTTACCATCTTCGGAGTAAATTTAATTCCTAATTTCTCCAACTCACGGATATCCGAGTCATCACTTGGCTGGTAAAGGGTAATAGCTGTACCTGGTAAGCCATTGCGTCCGGTACGACCAACACGGTGCACGAAGAAGGATAAGTCTTGCGGAATGGCATCATTAATGACATGGCTGACACCTTCAATGTCAATTCCACGCGCCGCCAAGTCTGTTGCGACAATGTACTCAAAATCTAGATTTTTCACCTGATTCATGATACGTTTGCGTTCACGAGGGGCAATATCTCCATGGATTTTTGCCACCTTCAAGCCTTGAGCAGTCAAGTAGGCATGTAACTCATCAGCACGCGTTTTGGTGTTAACAAAAATCATTGCCAAATACGGTTGCATCAACTGAGTTAACTGGTAAATTTGAGCATTCTTGTCACGTCCCTTAGTAGAAATCAACCAATTATCAATGGTATCAGAAATGACCGTTTTGGTCTTGATTTTCTCCATGACAGGATTTGACAAGTATTTTTTCAAGAATGGTTGCAACTTTTGTGGAATAGTCGCTGAGAAGACCATGAATTGCAGGTTTTTTGGAAGGCTTCCAGCAATCTTATCAACAGTTTCTAAGAATCCCATATCCAAGGTCATGTCTGCCTCATCGACCACAAAGGTCTTAGCCTTGTGAATAGCTAGGTCACCAGACTTAACTAAGTCATAAATACGGCCAGGCGTGCCAATAACAATATGAGGCTGGTTACTTGCCAATTTGTCAATCTGGCGAGCCTTATCTGTACCACCCACATAATTAACCACACGAACTTCAACTTCTGAGTGGGCTGCAATCTGACGAGCTGCTTGGTAAATTTGAGTAGCCAACTCACGGCTCGGTGCAGTAATGACTGCTTGAACACTATCGCTGGTTTCATCTAATTGCTGGAAAATCGGCAATAGGAAAGTGTGAGTCTTACCCGAACCTGTTTTTGATTCACCGACTAGGTCACGACCTGCTAAAACAATAGGAATCAACTTGTCTTGCACCTCTGTTGGAGTTGTAAATTTCAACTCCTCCAAGGCTTCTCTAATATAGTTTTTAAATTGAAATTTCGTAAATGACATAATATCCTCGATTCTATCTATCTTACCAATTATACCATATTTTATTTCATTTCAGTAGTCTCACTTATAGAGCTTACTTTCAGTAGCTTATCTAATCAAAAAAAGGCTGGAACTTCATGATTCCAACCTCTTTTCAATCTTTATTTCCAGTTTAAAGTAGCATTCAAGCCATAGTGATCACTCACTTGTGGACTCTTGTTACCATCAAATACGACATGTAAATTTTCCACCGCTAACTCTTTGGTAGTAAAGACATAATCGATTCGAAGGGGTTCAGTATTTCCTTTCCAGCCATCAATTTCTGGTGGAACGGTATAGCTACCGCTTTTCTCTTGAGCAACTTCAAATGCGTCTTGTAAGCCCAATAGACTAGCTAAAATAGCTTGGTAGCCTTCCTGACCTGCTGGATTGTTGAAATCTCCAGCTAGCAAAAGCGGCTTGTTCAATTCTTTCAAGACAGCCTCAAATCGTGCCCATTCTTCTTGGAAACCTTTATCCCACCAAGAAAGGTGGACACTTGCAACTGCAAGTTCCTTACCATCAACTACAGTTTCAGCCAAGGCAACACGACGAGTATGATAGTCTGTTGGATCATCCACATCTGAAACCAAAATTTCTCTGGCTTCAATAGGTGTTTTAGACAAGATAGCCACACCTTCGTGGTAGCGATCATAACCGATATGGTTATAGGCCCAAGTCCAGTAGTAATTTTTCCCTTGCTCAGACAACTTTTCAACCAAGAGTCTAACATAGTGATCTTGGTGAATAGGCTCAGCTGCTGGCAAAGCTTGATAAAGGTCATTAACCTCCACCTCTGGCGAAGTGATCTCCTGATTGATTTCTTGGAAACAAATCAAATCATAGTCCTTTTCAAGAATATCCTCAAGCAAAATCTGGAATTTTTCCTCAGCTTCTTTTTCCATCCAACTGTGAGTATTGAGTGTTAAAAATTTCATTCTTTTCTCCCAAAATAAGAGGTTGGAATACAGCTTCCAACCTCAAGTATATTACAATTCTACTTTAGCAACTGCTGTTTTAGCTGCAAGAGAACCTGTTTTTTCTAATTTAACTGATTTAATTGCATCACCATTTGTGAAGACAACTACTGTTGAAGTTTCACGTCCTGCTGCACGGATAGCATCCAAGTCAGCTGTGACAAGAAGATCTCCTGCTGCAACTTTTTGTCCTTCAGCAACATGAACTGTAAATGGTTTACCTTCAAGACTTACTGTGTCCAAACCAATGTGAACCAATACTTCAAGACCTGGTTCAGTCACAATACCAAGAGCATGTTTTGTTGGGAAGATGCTTGATACAGTACCTGAAACTGGAGATACAATGTTTCCATTTGCAGGTTCTACTGCAAATCCATCACCCATCATTTTTTGAGCAAACACTGGATCTTTCACTTGTTCCAAGGCAACAACTTGACCGTCTGCTACTGAGTAAACTTCCTCAGTAAGACCTTTGAAGTGAACAGTGTTTTGTTGTGCTTCAGTCATTTGGCTTGGAAGAGTTTCAGGAATGATTTCACCTGAATCAAGGATATCTTGGATATCAGATTTCAATACGTCAGCTTTTGGTCCGTAGATAGCTTGAACCCCTTGTCCTTTCATGACAAGACCCATAGCTCCTTCTGCTTTCCATTGCTCTGCATTTCCTACTTTATCTGCATCTTTAACAGTAACACGAAGGCGAGTCATACATGCGTCAACATCAACGATGTTTGCACGTCCACCAAGAAGGTTAATAATGTTTACAGCTTGAGAACCTGCTGCAACTTTCACTTCGCTGCTAGATTCTTCTGAACCTTCAGCAGTTTCGTAGTTTCCGTTACGCCCTGGAGTTGCGTAGTTGAATTTTTGAATCATGAAGTTTGCGATAAAGTACATGATTACAGCAAAGAGAACAGTTACCCAAACGAAGTTAACGATATCCATACCGATACCAGCACTGATTGCAATAGGTGTACGAGTCAAGAATTCAATTGAACCGAATGAGTGCATACGTAGGTTTACAACGTCAGCCATAGCGAAGGCAGCACCTTGAACAAGTGAGTAAACAAGATACATAGGTGTTGCTACAAACATGAACATGTATTCGATTGGTTCAGTAACCCCTGTCAAGAATGTTGCAAGAGCTGTTGCAATCATCATACCTTTGTATTTATGTTTCTTGTCAGCATCAACATTACGGTAGATAGCAACAACGACACCCATCAAGATACCGAATGAACCGATCATTTGTCCAACTTTGAAACGAGCTGGATGTACTGTATCTAACAAGTGTTGGTATTGACTAGCATCAGTACCTTTGAGGTTTACAAGGTCTGTTACCCATGCAAGCCATAGTGGGTCTTGACCAAATACTTGACTACCTTTAGCTGCACCAGTTAAGACCTCATAAGTACCACCAAGAGCTGTGTAGTTCATTGGGATAGTCAACATATGGTGAAGACCAAATGGCAAGAGCAAACGTTCCAATGTACCATACAAGAATGGTGCAAGGATTGGAGCAGTTTCTTGTGAGTTGGCAATCCAGATACCAAAGCTATTGATACCTGTTTGAACTACTGGCCAGAAAGCAGCAAGTACAATTGCAGCAATTATTGAACGAAGAATAACTACAAACGGTACAAAACGTTTTCCGTTAAAGAATGAAAGTGCATCAGGAAGCTTACGGAAGTTATAGTATTTATTGTAAGCAGTTGCTCCAATAAAACCAGAAATAATCCCTACGAAGACACCCATGTTCAATGCTGGGGCTTCCATAACACTAATGAAGTAATCAGCAACTTTGATTGAACCACCAAAGATAGTAGTTACCATAGCATCTGGATTTTTCAACATATCGCCTGATACACCAAAGATTGTACCAGTGATACGGTTAATCAAGATGAAGGCAAGACCAGCGGCGAAAGCACCACCAGCACGTTCTTTAGCCCAGCTTCCTCCAATAGCGAGGGCGAACAAGATATGAAGGTTAACGATAACTCCCCAACCGATTTGCTCTAGTACACCACCAGTAATAACGAGTGGTGCAAAGGTTGGGTTAATCATCACGATAGACTTACCGATTGAAATCATCAAACCGGCAGCCGGCATAACCGCGATAACTACCATCAAAGCCTTACCGAATTTTTGCCAAAATTCGAAAGACAAGACATTTTTGAATGTATCTTTCATCATTCAAATCTCCTTTATTTTTATTTAGGCAAACGTTTTACGAAAACGTTTGCACCTTTTATGATTTAATTATACCACTTTAATTTTTTTTGTAAAGGCTTTTACAAAAAAAAATAGACTTTTTTCTAAAATTTTTGTAGCAAAAAAAGGAGATCACTTAATCTCCTCATAAAAGTAGCTATTTTGTCTAAATCTTCAAGAATCGGCGCATGGAAATTCCTGATCCCAGTGAACCAATGAAAATTCCAATCACAAATAATAGAGCAATCATCAGAGGAGTAAATACCTCTGGTGCAATCATAGAAAGATTTTGTCCGACCAACGACTTATTGACAGATTGGTAAACCATTCGATAAACAATAAAGACCAACACTGATGGCGCAGTTGCTCCAAGCAAACCAATGAAGGCACCTTCAAGTAAGAAAGGTCCACGGATATAACTGTTCTTAGCACCAACCAAGCGCATGATTTGAATTTCGCGACTGCGAGAAATAATGGTAATACGAATGGTATTTGAAATCAAGAAAACTGCAATGAAAATCAAAAGTCCTGCAATAACTAATCCCCAAACACGGATAAATGATGCTAGTTGGAATAGGCGTTCTGTATTGGCACCACCATCCTGAACCTCAGACACACCTTCAATTTTTTTAGCATCTTCAGCTACAGTTTTTACATCACTTGGCGTATTTGTATCAACGATATAGGCATCATAGAGGGGATTGGCATCTCCTTCAAAAATTTTCCAGTTATCACCCATTGTCTCGGTTAATTTTTCATATTGTTCTTCTTTACTTGAAAAAGTAACACTCTTAACAGTAGACATCCCCTTCAAAGCATTGTATACCTTGTGGTAGTCATTATTTGTAACAGTTTGACCTTCTTTTTCAATAGTCTCGCTATTATCAGCTACATCCTTGCGAATATAAACCATCACTCGAACATTATTTTCAATATCTGTAGCTAGTTTCGCTGTATTGAAAATAACAGAAGCAAATATGGCAACTAAGGTCAAAGTAATCATGACTGAGCTGACAGCAGCCACTGTCATCCAACCATTTCGTTTCAAACTTTTTAGTGATTCAAATAAATGGCGAAAAAATCTACTAATCATCGTATCCATACTCTCCTTTTGATTCGTCACGAACGACACGGCCATTTTCAATGGCAATGACACGGTGGCGCAAGGTATTTACAATCTGGCTATTATGAGTCGCCATCAAAATAGTTGTCCCTTGTAGGTTAATCCGTTCCAAGAGATTCATAATTTCCCATGAATTATCCGGGTCCAGGTTTCCTGTTGGTTCATCGGCTATCAATACTTTGGGATTATTTACAATGGCACGTGCAATCGCAATCCGCTGTTGCTCTCCACCTGAGAGCTCATTTGGGAAAGAACGAACCTTGTGCTTCAATCCAACCAAGTCTAAAACTTCCATCACACGTTTTTTGATATTACGGCGATTTTCCCCGATTACTTCCATAGCGTAAGCAATATTTTCATAGACCGTTTTCTTTGGCAAGAGTTTATAATCCTGGAAGACAACCCCAACACTACGACGTAGAAGCGGGACGTCTTTCTTTTTGATCTTAACCAGATTAAAACCAGCAACTGATAGGCTTCCTTTATCGATTTTTACTTCACGATATAGAGAACGAATGAAGGTTGACTTCCCTGCTCCTGAAGGTCCTACAATGTAAGCAAATTCTCCCGGTTGAACGCTGACCGAAACACCGCGTAGGGCAGTCGTTCCGTTGTCGTATTTTTTGACGACATCTCTCATTTCAATGATTGACATGTGAGTTCCTTTCTATCTTAGCTGATTCGCCACTTGAGATAAGCATCGATAAAACCATCTAGGTCTCCATCCATAACCTTATCTACCTGCGCAACTTCAAAGCTAGTTCGATGATCTTTTACCATAGTATAAGGCGTGAAGACATAAGAACGGATTTGGCTTCCCCATGTGATTTCTTTTTTCTCACCCTTGAGGGAATCTACCTCCGCAGCTTTCTTCTCTTGCTCCATTTGATAGAGCTTAGCCTGCAACATCTTCATAGCTCGATCTCTATTTCCATACTGGGTACGATCCACTGTTGATTGGACAACAATTCCAGTTGGAACGTGGGTTAAACGTACACCTGTTGAAACCTTGTTGACGTTTTGTCCACCGGCACCACCTGAACGGAAGGTATCCATCTTGATGTCATCTTCCCGGATTTCCACTTCAATAGTATCGTCCAACTCAGGCATCACTTCTACAGATGTGAAAGAGGTATGGCGACGTTTAGCAGAGTCAAACGGCGAAATTCGCACCAAACGGTGTACTCCCATTTCTGACTTTAGAAGGCCGTAGGCATTAGGCCCTTCAAATGATAAGGTTACTGACTTGATACCAGCTTCATCTCCTGCTTGGTAATCCAATACTTCTACTTTAAAGCCTTTAGCATTACCATAACGAGTATACATACGAAGCAACATATCACCCCAGTCCTGAGCCTCAGTACCACCGGATCCTGGATGGATTTCCAAAATCGCATTATTATGGTCATAAGGTTCTGACAAGAGCAAGGTCATCTCGTAACTGGTCATCATCTTATCAAGTTCTGATAACTGCTCAACCAGTTCCTCATGCACTGACTCGTCTTCTGCTACAAAGTCCAATAAAATTTCAACTTCATCCTGCAACTCTTCCATTTTGTGGAAGGTGTTGTAGGTGTTTTTTAATTCATTTAATTCTTGCGACGTTTTTTGGGCCGCGATATTATCGTTCCAAAAATCAGGTTCTGTCATCTTGTTTTCCAAGATGGCAATCTCTTCCTCTAGACCCTCGAGGTCAAAGAGACCTCCTGAAAGAAGCTAATTTTTCACGATTTGCGTCAATTTTCTGACGAATTACTGAAATGTCCATAAATACTCCTTTTTTACATCATTTCATTATAGCATATTTTATCATTTCTTTCCATCTTTTGCTCTAATCCCTTATTACACGTAAAAAGAAGCCTTTCGGCTTCCCTTCTTACAAGACTTTTGCTGAAGTACGAGTAATTTCTTCTACTTGAATATTCTCTGATTCAAATTTTTCTTTCAAGGCTGGTAAATCAATTGATCCATCTATTTGAACTTCGATAATGACCTTACCATCCTTACGCGGAATATTGACTGTATGCGAGATATTCAAATTTTCTTCTGCAATCAAAGAAACAATCTTTCCGAGGACACCGACTTCATCTTCTGTAACAAAGCGCACACGAATTCCTTCTTCTCCATAACCAGCAATTTCAAGAAAGGCTTGGAAAACGTCACGATCCGTAATAACCCCATAGACTTGATGGTTATCTACGACAGGAAGAATACCAATCTTGTTTTTCAACATCAGATAAGTTGCATCCTCTAGACTCGCATAGCCTGAAACAGTGACAACATCGCGAATCATGACATCTTTTACTTTTGTCTTATTCAGAAGATAATTCATCTCATAGATAGAAAGACTTGTTGCCTTAGATGGACTTGCTTGGGCAATGGTTCCCTCAGTCACCAAACCAACTAATTGATCATTTTCGATAACAGGCAAGCGGTGCAACCCTTGCTCTCTCATCAAATCTGCTGCATGAGATACTGTTGTATCTGGACTAATATACACTACCTTGCGGGTCATAAAATCTTTAACTGCCATGAGACTTCTCCTTTTCTATTCTTATCCCTATTATACAATCTTTTTGTAAATCTATCAAACGCTTACATTTCTTTTTCAAAATTCAGAAAAGTATGAATAAGCTAGCAAAAAGAGCTCTAAAATCGAGCTCTGTGAATGAAGGTAAGATACGTTTCATTCGATTTTATTTCAATTATCAGAAGCTAACCTTCCAGTGCAGATGAGAATTGCTTCGCAATCTCTATTCACCGACTAAAAAGGTCCCCCGGACTATAATGATGATTACTTCGTAATCCTCATCCACCGACTAAAACAATCCACTGGATTCGGATGATTGCTTCGCAATCTCTATCCACCGATTAAAAAGGTCCCCCGGACCTTTTTAACCACCTAGATATGCTTTTCTGACTTCTTCTGATGAGGCGAGTTCTTTTCCTGTTCCTGATAGGACGATTTTTCCTGTTTCCAGTACATAACCTCGGTCAGAGATTGCGAGTGCTTTATTGGCATTTTGTTCAATCAAGAGGACGGTTGTTCCTTGTTTCTGGATGTCTTGAATGATATCAAAAATCTCTTGGATAAAGATTGGGGCAAGTCCCATTGATGGTTCATCTAAGAGAAGAAGTTTTGGTGTTGACATAAGAGCGCGTCCCATGGCAAGCATTTGTTGTTCCCCCCCTGAAAGAGTGGCTGCATCTTGGTTCTTCCGTTCTTCAAGACGAGGAAAGCGTGAGAAAACTTTTTTCAAGTTAGCTTGATTTTCTTCACGATTTTTCTTTAAGAAAGCTCCCATTTCAAGATTTTCCATAACAGTCAATCCAGGGAAGACGTGGCGTCCTTCTGGAACTTGCGAAAGACCACCTGCCACGATTTTCTGAGCCGGCATTTTTTGGATTTCTTGACCTAAAAATTCAATCTTTCCTGAACTCGGTCTAACCAAACCAGACAAGGTACGGAGAATGGTTGTCTTACCTGCACCATTGGCACCGATAAGGGAAACTACTTCTCCTTCATTAACTTCAAAGCTTACATCACGGACTGCTTGGATCATACCGTAATGCACAGAAAGATTATCAACTTTTAACATAGACATTAGGCTTCACCTCCTAGATAAGCTTCGATAACGCGTTTATTGGTCTTAATTTCGTCTGGAGTTCCCTGAGCAATCAAACGACCGTATTCAAGTACGTAGATACGTTCTGTTACTTCCATGACCAGATTCATATCGTGTTCAATCAGCATGATCGTAATCTTAAATTCATCTTTGATACGACGAATTAACTCAGTCAATTCGGCTGTTTCCTGTGGGTTCATACCTGCTGCTGGTTCATCTAAAAAGAGAATTTTAGGTTCCGTAGCGAGGGCACGAACAATTTCCAAACGACGTTGTTGTCCGTAGGCAAGATTTTTAGCAAGCGTTTCTGCATCACCATCTAAATCAAAGATTTTAAGCAATTCCAAAGCCTTAGCCTTTAATTCTTTTTCACTCCTGTAAAAAGCTGGTAAGCGCAAAAAACTAGCAAAAACATGTTGTTTGTGATGGTTGCCAAAAGCAATCAAAACATTATCCAAAACTGTTAAATCTTTAAAGAGACGGATATTTTGGAATGTACGTCCAAGTCCCAAAGAGGCAATCTTATAAGGTGACTTCCCATTCAAAAGGTGACCATCTAGGGTTACTGTTCCCTCGCTTGGTTCATAAACACCGGTCAAAAGGTTGAAAAGAGTGGTTTTCCCAGCTCCGTTTGGACCAATTAGTCCAACCAATTCCCCTTCGTTCAATTCAAGAGTCACATCTCCAACAGCTGTTAGACCGCCAAAATGTTTGGTTAGCTGTTTTACTTCAAGTAATGCCATTAGTTTTGTTCCTCCTTCTTAGATTTTTTAAAGAAACGTGATAGGCTCAATTCCCATGTTCCAAGGAGTCCACCTGGTCTGAAAATCATTACCAATACCAAGGCCAAAGCGTAAATAATCATACGCACACTAGCAACATCTTGGAGAAGCATATTCAAAATTCCCAAAACAATAGCTGAAACAATGGCACCTGTAATGGAACCAAGTCCACCAAATACAACAATAATCAAAACGTTGATTGAGTTGATGAAAGTGTAATCTTTCGGTACAACAGACCCGATAAATCCAGCCTGAAGTGACCCTGCAATACTTGCAGTAATAGCACCAAAGACAAAGGCGATGATTTTAATTTTAGTCGTATTAACCCCAACTGACTCAGCAGCGATTTCATCCTCACGAACGGATAGGGTTGAACGACCAATTGGACTACGCAAGAAGTTCAAGGTTGCAATGGTTGTAATCACGACAAAGAAGTAAACCATTTGCCAAGTTGTGAAGTTAGGAATTCCTAAGATACCTGCTGCACCATTTGTAAGGCTTCCACCATTGATGATAAAGATACGGATAATTTCAGAAACACCTAGAGTCGCTACCGCAAGATAGTCCCCCTTCAAACGCAAGGTTGGAATGCCGACAAGCAAGGCAACCGCTCCTGAAAGCAAAGCTCCTACCAGCATAGCTCCAAAGAAGGCACCGTAGGTTGGTGATTTAGAACCAATAATAGCTGCTGCATAGGCACCAATCGCCATGAAACCAGCATGACCAAGTGAAAATTGTCCTGAAAAACCAACGATTAAGTTAAGACCAACAGCCAGAATAATATTAATTCCGATTTGTTGTAAAATCTGTACATAGAATAGATTGAGTACTCCGACTGAAACCAGTACACTAATCAAGCCATAGCCAGCTAACAAAAGGAGTAACCATAGAATATTAACTTTTAAATTTTCTTTCATCGCTTACACCTTCTCTTTCACATTTTTACCAAGGATACCAGCTGGGCGGACAATCAAGATCAACAACAAGATTCCATAAACAATGGCATCACGGAAGTCTGACATCCCAAAGGCTGTCGCAAAGGTTTCCAATAGACCAATCACAAAACCACCAAGAGCCGCACCAGGAATAATTCCGATACCACCAAGTACTGCGGCAACGAAAGACTTAAGACCTGGAGTAACCCCCATCAAAGGCTCAAGAGAGTTATAATAAAGGGCAATCAGAACACCAGCCGCACCCGCAAGAGCAGAACCCAAAGCGAAGGTAAAGCTGATAGTACGATTTACATTGATCCCCATCAATTGCGCCGCATCGCTATCTACAGATACAGCACGCATGGCTTTCCCCATCTTAGTCTTTTGGACAATGACCTGTAACAAAATCATCAAAATCAAGGAAATGGCCAAAATCATTAACTGAACGTTTGTTAGACTAATTGGACCTAAATCATAGCGAACTGTTTGAATAGCTTGAGGAAAGGCACGGGTATTGGCACCAACCAGATAGACCATTCCATATTCCAATAGGAAAGAAACCCCAATAGCTGTAATCAAAACAGCAATACGAGTAGAGTGGCGCAAAGGTCGGTAAGCAAGGAACTCAATCACGACACCAAGAATGGCTGTCGCTAGCATAGCTACAATAAGCGCTACAAAGAAATTCATTTGGAAAGAATTAATCAAGAAATAACCGATAAAGGCTCCCATCATATAAATATCACCGTGGGCGAAGTTGATGAGCTTGATAATTCCATAAACCATGGTATATCCTAGGGCTAACAGCGCATAAACACTACCTAGAATCAAACCATTTACTAGTTGTTGGAGCATAAGATTCACTCTTTCTATTTATAATTTTGAGAGTTTCCCCTCACTTTTTGATAGGTTCTTATACTCAATGAAAATCAAAGAGCAAACTAGAAAACTAGCCGCAGGTTGCTCAAAGCACTGCTTTGAGGTTGTAGATAAGACTGACGAAGTCAGTCACATATATAATCCAAGGCGACGTTGACGCAGTTTGAAGAGATTTTCAAAGAGTATTAAACATCGAAACAGGGAGTGAGTCAGAGGCTCATTCCCTATTTCAACATTTTTCTATTATGGTTTTACAACTTCTGCTGCTTCAACCTTACCATTGTTCATGGTCATCATGTAAGCAGTTTTGACTGTGTTGTGGTCTGCATCGAAGCTTGTTTGACCAGTTACACCTTCAAAGTCTTTTGTTTTAGCAAGGTTATCCTTGATTTCACCAGAGTTTTTAGCACCTTTTGCTGCGTTTGCTACAAGGTGAACTGAGTCATAAGCCAAGGCTGCAAATGTTGAAGGCTCTTCGTTGTACTTAGCACGGTATGCGTCAAGGAAGGCTTTTGCTTTAGCTGAAACTTCTACAGTAGTTGAGAAGCCTGAGATAAAGTAGATGTTTGATGCTTTTTCAGCAGTTGCTTGTTGTACAAACTCCTCACCGTTGAATCCATCACCACCAACGATTGGTTTGTCAATTCCCATACCACGCGCTTGGTTTACAATTTTACCAGCTTCAGTGTAGTAACCTGGGACGATGATAGCATCAAAGTCTTTCCCTTTCATTTTTGTAAGGGCTGCTTGGAAGTCTGTGTCACCTGCTACGAAAGTTTCATCTGCAACGATTTCACCCTTGTATGACTCGCGGAAAGATTTAGCAATACCTTTAGCATAGTCACTGGCATTGTCAGTGTAAAGAACAACTTTCTTAGCATTTAATTTTTCAGAAACATAGTTTGAGATAATTTTTCCTTGGAAGCTATCTTGGAAAGTTCCGATAAAGAGGTAATCTTGACCTTTAGTCAATCCATCTTGCGTCGCACTTGGTGAGATCAATGGAACACCTGCTTTTGTAGCGTTCGCTACCGCAGCTGCAGTCGCACCAGATGTCGCAGGTCCTACGATTGCTGATACTTTAGATTGAGTTACAAGGTTAGTTGTTACTGAAGCCGCCTCAGCTGTTTCAGACTTGTTATCTTTATCGACTACTTCGATTTGTTTTCCATCGATACCACCTGCGGCATTGATTTCATCAACAGCAAGTTGGGCACCTTTTTGTTCAGATGTTCCATAGGCTGCTACGGCACCAGTTTCTTCAAAGTTAAATCCGATTTTGATTGTCTTTTCATCTACTGAGTTACCAGCAGCGTTTGACGCTCCAGACTTCACTTCTCCACAGGCTGCAAGAAGTGCTACACTTGCAAGCGCCACAAACGATAGGGCAAATTTTTTCTTCATCTTTTTTGTCTCCTTATTTCTTAAATAAATAGCATGTTAAGAATATACCGAATTATCAGAAAATTGTCAACACTTTTCTTGAACTTTTTCGATGATAACGTTTTCCTCTCGATGAAGATTGCCTACAAAGGGTGTTTCCAGCTCTTGGATATGACAAACTCTGACTTTTTTTATAAACTTTTCCTTGCTCAAGCGCCCGACCAATTGCTCCACTTCTTGAGTTGGAACATAAAGTTGCAAGTAACGATGTTTCTTGGAATGATAGGTAATATCTCCATAATCCTGCAGTTTTTTTGCATCACGATTATAGTAAAGATAGATAATCAAGCCAGATCGATTAACTTTTTCAAACATGATAAATCCTCTTTCTAAGAAATCTTCCCCTATTATACCAAAAAAAGCAAACCCAGTCGAGTTTGCCTTCTTTAATCATTAGCTCAATGAATTGTTGGCCATGATTTCATCAATAAAGCCATATTCAAGTGTTTCTTGGGCGCTCATCCAGTTATCGCGTTCTGCATCTGCATGGACTTTTTCGATTGACTGACCTGAATTTTCAGCCAAGATTTTTTCCAAGGTGTTACGAGTTTTAAGCAAGTGTTCTGCAGCGATCGCCATATCGGTTTGTTGAGTACCACCACCTGTACCACCCATTGGTTGGTGAATCATATACTCTGCATTTGGAAGCATGAAACGTTTGCCTTTTGCTCCACTTGATGCAATGACCGTCCCCATAGATGCGGCCATACCCATAACGATGGTTTGGACATCTGCCTTGATAAAGTTCATGGTATCAACGATTGCCAAACCAGCTGAAACAGAACCACCAGGTGTATTGACATAAAGGTAAATATCTTTTGTACTATCTTGGGCATCCAAGAAAAGCAACTGGGCAATAACTGAGTTGGCCATGTTGTCTTCAACTGGACCTGTCAGCATAATGATGCGGTCTTTGAGAAGACGTGAGTAAATATCGTAAGAACGTTCTCCACGGCTTGTTTGTTCAATAACTACAGGAATCATTCATTTCTCCTTTTGAGTTTTAATTTTGTTGGTCAAATGACTGAAGATAAGACTATTATAATATCTTGGTCAAAAAAGGTCAAATTTTTGCTCTGTTTTCATCAGACAGAAACAAAAACTCAACCTCCTTTCGTGACTGGAAATCCTTTTCCAAGTCAATCTCTTTTTAATTTTATTTTGTACCGAACAAGCGGTCCCCAGCATCTCCAAGACCTGGAACGATATAACCGTGTTCGTTCAAACGTTCATCCAAGGCTGCTGTAAAGATTTCTACATCTGGATGAGCTTCTTGAAGGGCTTTAACACCTTCTGGTGCTGATACAAGGCAGACAAATTTGATATTTGATGCGCCACGTTTTTTAAGAGAATCAACAGCCAAGATTGCTGAGCCACCTGTTGCCAACATTGGGTCTACGACAAAAATTTGACGTTGGTCAATATCTTCAGGCAATTTTACCAAGTATTCAACTGGTTGAAGCGTTTCTTCATCACGGTACATACCGATGTGACCAACCTTAGCAGCTGGAACCAAGCTCAAGAGTCCATCAACCATCCCGATACCTGCACGCAAGATTGGAACTATGGCCAATTTCTTACCTGCCAATTGTTTTTGAACTGTTTTTGTGATTGGTGTTTCGATTTCCACATCTTCTAGTGGAAGATCACGAAGTACTTCATACCCCATCAACATTGCAATCTCATCTACTAGCTCACGGAAAGCTTTTGTAGAAGTATCTGTACGACGCAAGATTGACAATTTGTGTTGAATCAGTGGATGATTAATAACTTCAATTTTTCCCATTTTTGGAATTCCTTCTTTCAATTTATTCTTCTTATTATACCAAAAAACGGTTTAAAAATCTTTCTAAACCATTTATTTTTGATATTTTTTACATTAGATCAGCCTCTTTAAGAGCTGTCTGTACTGTATCAAGTGGTAGATGGGTTAATTCTGTCCCCTTTTCTTGATAGAGGTATTGGGCGTAGTCATCCATTCGGTACTGGTTGATATAAACCACGCGCTTACAACCGACCTGAAGCAATTGTTTGGTACAGTTCAGACAAGGAAAATGGGTTACATAGGCGGTAAAACCTTTTGGAACACCACGTTCTGCACCTTGAAGGATAGCATTAACTTCGGCATGAAGGGTGCGAACACAGTGGCCTTCAATAACCAGACATTCGTGATCAATACAATGCTCGGTTCCTGACACCGAACCATTGTAACCAGTGGAAATAACCTTATTATCTTTTACCAGAATCGCGCCCACTTTGGCACGTTTACAAGTAGAACGGTTGGCAATTAGTAGGGCTTGGGCTGCAAAGTACTCATCCCAGGCTAGTCTTTTTTCAGTCATATGTCTTCTCCTTTTTCTCTATTTTTTAAAAAATGGTAACCGTAAATCCGCAATCTTTTCAGCAGGTACCTTCATGCCATCCTTGATCCATTTTAGGAGAACAGAGACGATGGCTGAGCTCCAGAAGGAATGAAGATAAGAGCTGACACCTTTTGATTTTCCATGGTATTTTTCTAAAAATTCCTGCATGGCTTGGACAAAGATTTTTTCCAGATGGTAATCTAAGGCCAATTGAATCACTCTGGCCTCCTTTCTTGCTTCTCGGAAAAGGTGAACCCAGACCAGATAAAGGTCTGTCTTTAAATCATAATGATGCAACTGTTCCATAATATTGTGGACACTCCGTTTAAAGACACTCTCTAAAATTTCCTCTTTAGAATCATAATTGCGATAAAAGGCTGCACGCGAAACGCCTGCACGTTTGACCAATTCAGAAATACTAATCTTGGTCAAGTCCTTTTTTTCCAAGAGCTGCAAGAGGGCTGTTTCGATGGCTTCTCTAGTTAATAAATTGGATTCTTGGTTTGATTTTCTGAGATTTTCAAGAGACTTTTCAGAGATTCTACGTTCAGACATAACATTTTCTTTCTACTTGTCACAACAGACGGATGAGACTTTTGTTTCAAGGGCTTTCATGATATAATTGTAAAAAAAGACAGAACCTTTGTCAATGTATAAATGGCAAAGATGGAGAATTTCTATGACTTGGAAGATTATTGCTGACTCTGGTTGTGATTATCGTCAGCTGGCAACACCAGCTATTGACACGACCTTTGTGAGTGTTCCCTTAACCATTCAAGTAGCTGATCAGGTCTTTGTTGATGATGCCAGTCTTGATATTGACCAAATGATGGAAACCATGTATGCAACCGCAGAAGCTTCAAAATCAGCTTGTCCAAGCCCAGATGATTATTTGCGAGCATTTGAAGGAGCTAAAAACATTTTTCTAGTAACCATCACTGGTACTCTTTCTGGCAGTCACAATAGTGCTCAACTAGCAAAAAATATTTATCTGGAAGAGCATACTGACACTAAGATTCATGTAATTGATAGTTTGTCTGCTGGCGGGGAAGTTGACTTGCTCGTAGAAAAATTGAATGACTTGATTGACCAGGGCTTATCTTTTGAAGAAGTGGTTGAAGCTATCACTGCCTATCAAGAAAAAACCAAGTTACTTTTTGTCCTAGCCAAAGTCGATAACTTGGTGAAGAACGGCCGTTTGAGCAAGCTTATCGGTACAGTCGTTGGCCTTCTCAACATTCGTATGGTCGGAGAAGCTAGTGAAACTGGAACCCTTGAATTGCTACAAAAAGCAAGAGGAGCAAAGAAATCGATTCAGGCAGCCTATGAAGAATTGATAAAAGCTGGATATGCTGGTGGCCGTATTGTCATGGCCCAACGTAATAACGAGAAATGTTGCCAACAGCTCTCAGAACGAATTCGCGAGACCTTCCCACAAGCGGATATCAAGATTCTACCAACCTCTGGCCTCTGCAGTTTCTATGCAGAAGATGGTGGTTTGCTGATGGGATATGAAATTGATTAATTGCATTCTTGACAAGAGGTGACTTCATCTCTTGTTTTTTTGTGGTACAATAGAGCTATGAAACATTTTGATACTATTGTCATCGGTGGAGGACCTGCTGGCATGATGGCTACGATTTCCAGTAGCTTTTATGGACAGAAAACCCTCCTCATCGAAAAAAATCGGAAACTTGGAAAAAAATTATCTGGCACTGGTGGTGGCCGTTGCAATGTCACTAACAACGGAACTCTAGACGACCTACTAGCTGGAATCCCTGGGAACGGACGCTTTCTTTATAGTGTATTCTCCCAATTTGATAACCATGATATCATCAACTTTTTTACTGAAAATGGTGTTAAACTTAAGGTCGAAGACCACGGACGCGTCTTTCCGGCCAGCGACAAATCTCGTACCATTATCGAAGCCTTGGAAAAGAAAATCACTGAGTTAGGTGGCCAAGTTGCTACTCAAACCGAAATTGTTTCGGTTAAAAAGGTAGAAAATCACTTTGTCCTTAAATCCACAGATCAAACCTTCACTTGTGATAAACTGATTGTCACAACAGGTGGTAAATCCTATCCTTCTACTGGTTCGACTGGCTTTGGTCATGAGATTGCCCGTCATTTTAAACACACCATTACCGAGCTTGAGGCCGCTGAAAGTCCTTTGTTGACAGATTTTCCACACAAGGTCTTGCAGGGTATTTCGCTGGACGATGTGACCCTAAGCTATGGTAAGCATGTCATCACTCATGATTTGCTCTTTACCCACTTTGGTTTATCAGGCCCTGCTGCCCTGCGTATGTCAAGTTTTGTCAAGGGTGGGGAGGTTCTCTCGCTAGATGTTTTACCTCAACTTTCCGAGAAAGACTTGGCTGCATTTCTAGAAGAAAATCGGGAAAAATCCTTGAAAAACGCTTTAAGAACCTTGTTGCCAGAACGCTTGGCAGAATTTTTTGTGCAAGGCTATCCTGACAAAGTCAAACAACTGACTGAAAAGGAACGCGAACAACTGCTCCAGTCTATCAAAAACCTCAAAATCCCTATGACTGGTAAAATGTCCCTCGCCAAGTCATTTGTTACCAAGGGTGGTGTCAGTCTTAAGGAAATCAACCCTAAAACCCTAGAAAGTAAGCTGGTCCCTGGCCTCCACTTTGCTGGCGAGGTCATGGATATCAATGCCCACACAGGTGGCTTTAACATCACTTCTGCCCTTTGTACCGGCTGGGTTGCGGGATCAAATCCAATCTAAATCTAAATTTTTCAATGGCTAAATCAGCCCCAAAAGAAAGGAACTACTTTGGAACATATTATCTTGTTAAGGGGAGTTACTCCTAATGGAAAAAATGCTATCCCTAAAATGTCTTATCTAGTAGATATCTTGACAGAAGCTGGTTTTCAACAAGTTCGAACCTATATTCAAAGTGGGAATATCATTCTTGAAAGTGACTTAGATTTAGAAAAAATACGAGAACGTGTCCATACTCTAATAAATGAAAATATTGGTGCTGATTTAAAAATGGTAATCAAGAACAAAAGTGATTTTAAAAAAATTGTCCAAGAACACCCGTTTGGAGAACACTATCTTTATGACCGTATACACGTGATTTTTTATCAAGAATCTATTCAAAGTCTCCCTTTAGAAAAATTGAAAATTGATTACGGCGAAGAAGAAATTTGTGTCGGTAACCACTGTCTCTACCTCTATCTCCCTAGAACTGCAAAACGAAAAAAACTTAATACCAACTATCTTGAAAAGCTGTTCGGCGTTGATCTGACCATGCGAAAGTTAAATGTGGTAGAAAAATTATTAAGCAAGTAGTGCTTGAATTTAGTAAAAATCGGAAGAATACTCCTCCGATTTTATTTTGTATGAGTTTGGACATAGTGAGCAATCACATCTGATGTGTACTGGGCTGTTCCAGGTCCAAATTTGTCAATGTTTTCCTTAAATTCTGGGTTGTAGACGTAGCCTTTACCGATATGACCGAATACCTCAATAGAGCAGTCAAATCCATAAGTACGGATGGCTTGCAAGAGTTTAGCGGCTTCTTCTTGATTTTCGGTTGCTGTTACAGGCAGTCCAGCTTGAAGATTTTGTGACAAGGCTCGAAAAACTTGGTTGAAGGCAGCCGTAGCTTCGTCTTCGTGACCTTTCTGGCGCTCCAGCGCTTGGTCCATGACTTCTTGTCCATATTTCTCTACCGCCTCTTGGTGGTAGTTTTGATGGTCTTGATAGTTAAATCCAGCAAATTTCTCTTGAATGCTCATTTCTCTTTCTCCTTTTTGTTCTTGAATGGTTTTCTGCAAGGTTGAAATCAAGGTATCCAGATGTTCCCTTTCTCGAGTCAAATAGTCCAACTGCCTGGTCAAATGAGGCAATAAATCTGTCCTTTCTTCCTTTAATAGCTCTGCTATTTTTTCTAAAGAAAAACCTAGATATTTGTAATAAAGAATAACCTGAAGGCGTTCCAAATCCTCCTGACTGTAGGTTCGATAGCCATTTTCCGACTTTAAAGGAACCAAAAGTCCTATCTTATCGTAGTGGTGTAGGGTCTTGACAGAGACGCCCGAAAGCTGCGCAGCTTCTTTTATATGGTACATGATTTCCTCCTTACATTGATAGTATAACCCCTCCCCTTAGGTCAGAGTCAAGCGTTTTTGCGAAATTTTTTACTTTATCATAACATGAAAATGGTTTTCTTGACAGACCTTAGAAAACATGATAGGATAGTCAAGTCTATCAATCAAAAGAAAGGCTCATTTTGAGTACTGATGAGGCTATTTGCCAAGGGCAGTAGCTTTTTCTTTTGTAATACTAATTTTAGGAGTTTAACTATGTCTGAAAAATCGCAATGGGGTTCTAAACTGGGCTTTATTCTAGCATCTGCTGGTTCAGCCATCGGACTTGGTGCCGTTTGGAAATTCCCTTACATGACTGCTGCTAACGGTGGAGGAGGCTTTTTATTAGTCTTTCTCATTTCCACTATTTTAATTGGTTTCCCTCTTTTGCTTGCAGAATTTGCCCTCGGCCGAAGCGCTGGTGTCTCTGGAATTAAAACCTTTGGAAAACTCGGCAAGAATAGCAAGTATAACTTTATCGGTTGGATTGGTGCCTTTGCCCTCTTTATCCTTTTATCGTTTTACAGTGTTATTGGAGGATGGATTTTAGTCTATCTAGGAATTGAGTTTGGAAAATTGTTCCAACTTAGCGGAACTGGTGATTATGCTCAGTTATTTACTTCCATCATTTCAAATCCAGCCATTGCGCTTGGAGCTCAAGCAGCCTTTATCCTCTTGAATATCTTTATTGTATCACGTGGGGTTCAAAAAGGGATTGAAAGAGCTTCGAAAGTCATGATGCCCCTGCTCTTTATCATCTTTGTTGTCATCATCGGGCGCTCTCTCAGTTTGCCAAATGCCATGGAAGGGGTTCTTTACTTCCTAAAACCAGACTTTTCAAAACTAACCAGTTCTGGTCTCCTCTATGCTCTGGGACAATCTTTCTTTGCCCTCTCACTAGGGGTTACAGCCATGTTGACCTATGCTTCTTACTTGGACAAGAAAACCAATCTGGTTCAATCAGGGATTTCCATCGTTGCCATGAATATCTCGGTATCCATCATGGCAGGTCTAGCCATTTTCCCAGCCATGTCAGCCTTCAATATCCAGTCTGAAGGGGGACCAAGCCTGCTCTTTATCGTCTTGCCTCAACTCTTTGACAAGATGCCTTTTGGAACCATTTTCTACATCCTCTTCCTCTTGCTCTTCCTCTTTGCGACAGTCACTTCTTCTGTCGTTATGCTGGAAATCAATGTGGGCAATATCACCAATCAGGACAACAGCAAGCGTGCCATGTGGAGTGCCATTTTGGGAATCTTGACCTTTGTCTTTGGCATTCCCTCAGCCCTATCTTACGGTGTCATGGCGGATGTTCACATCTTTGGGAAGACCTTCTTTGACGCTATGGACTTCTTGGTTTCCAATCTCCTCATGCCATTTGGAGCTCTCTGCCTTTCACTTTTTACAGGCTATATCTTTAAAAAGGCTCTTGCAATGGAGGAACTCCATCTCGATGAAACAGCATGGAAACAGGGACTTTTCCAAGTCTGGTTCTTCCTTCTTCGCTTTATCATCCCAATCATCATCATTGTGGTCTTTATCGCCCAATTTATGTAATCAAAAAGGACTTGAGTAGTGAACTCAGGCCCTTTCTTTTTTATGGATGGCTAACAATCAATTCCAAACCTTGCCCTTCCAGAGTCCAAGTTTCAACATCACTTGGTAGGATAAAGTGGCTGCCTTTTTGAATTGGATAATCTTTTCCGTCTACAGTCAGTTTCCCTTGACCAGCCAAGACACTAAACAAGCTGTAATCAGCCGTCTTCTCAAATTCAACTTTTCCTGTGATTTCCCACTTGTAGACAGCAAAAAAATCATTAGAGACAAGGAGAGTTGAACGCAAATCATCTGCTTTGACAGTCACAGGACGGCTATTTGCAGGCTCACCAATGTTCAATACATCAATGGATTTTTCAAGGTGAAGTTCACGCAAGTTACCATTATCATCCTTACGGTCAAAGTCATAGACACGGTAGGTTGTATCACTAGATTGTTGTGTTTCAAGGATTAAAATACCCGCACCAATAGCATGCATGGTGCCACTTGGCACATAGAAGAAATCTCCAGCCTTAACAGGCACTTTTGTCAGCAAGTCCTCCCAGTTTTTATCCTCGATTTGCTGGCGGAGTTCTTCTTTTGACTTGGAATTGTGACCGTAGATAATCTCTGAGCCTTCATCCGCAGCTATGATGTACCAGCATTCTGTTTTTCCGAGTTCGCCTTCATGCTCTAGTCCATAGGCATCGTCTGGATGAACTTGGACGCTGAGCCAGTCGTTAGCATCCAGAATCTTAGTCAAAAGCGGAAATACAGACTCAGGACGATTGCCAAACAATTCACGGTGTTCCGCATACAAAGTAGCAAGATCTGTTCCCTCAAAACGACCATTGGAAACTTTAGAGACACCATTTGGATGGGCTGAGATGGCCCAATATTCTCCGATTTTTTCACTTGGGATGTCGTAGCCAAACTCATCATGTAACTTGGTACCACCCCAGATTTTTTCTTGCATAACTGATTGTAAAAATAATGGTTCTGACATGTCGATCTCCTGTCTGATTTTTCTCCCCTCATTATAGCAAAAAGCTCCATCTAATTGAACTCTTTTTCACATATTATAAAGTAGGGAGAAGATTTTATAAAAATAGTGAACAAATGTGCACTACTCAATGCTTGCACCATTGCTCGCAATAACATCCTTGTACCAGTAAAAGGATTTCTTCTTGCTACGTTTGAGGCTTCCATAACCAGCATTATCTCTATCCACATAGATAAAGCCATAGCGCTTATTCATTTCCCCTGTGCCAGCTGAAACCAGATCGATACAGCCCCAAGTCGTATAACCAAGCAAGTCAACACCATCTTGGTAAATGGCATCTCGCATAGCCTTGATATGAGCTTCTAAGTAAGCAATCCGATAGTCATCTGCAACATAACCATTCTCATCCGGTGTATCCATAGCGCCGAGTCCATTTTCTACGATGAACATTGGCTTTTGGTAACGATCCCAGATGGCATTGAGGGTGATTCGAAGCCCAAGTGGGTCAATCTGCCACCCCCATTCTGAGGATTCTAGATAGGGATTTTTGAGAGAGGCAAAAACATTTCCAGCAGTTAATTCTTTAACTTCTGGATCACCTGAGGCTACTCGACTTGCATAGTAAGAGAAGGAAACAAAGTCAACAGTATTGTTCTTCAACAAAATCAAATCTTCTGCCGTCATTTGAATCTCAATTCCCTCACGCTCCCACTGCTTCTTTGCGTAATTTGGGTATTCCCCACGCGCTTGAACATCAATGAAGAAGTAACTCTTGCGGTCTTCCTCCATGGCTGCCCAGTAATCTCTCGGATGGGCTGTGTTAGGATAGTATTGCCCTGCGGCCAACATACATCCCACCTTGTTTTCTGGGTCAATTTCGTGGGCAAGTTTAGTCGTCATGGCTGAAGCCACCAACTCATGGTGAGCCGCTTGGTATTTGACCTGTTCTTGATTTTCTCCTTCTTCAAAATAGAGTCCAGCTCCCATAAAGGGGGCGTGGAGAATCATGTTGATTTCGTTGAAGGTAAGCCAATATTTGACCAAACCCTTATAGCGGGTAAAGAGTGTGCGACAAAGTTTTTCATAGAAGTCTAACATCCGACGATTGCGCCATCCACCGTACTCTTCAATCAAGTGCATAGGACAGTCGAAATGAGTAATGGTTACCAGAGGTTGGATTCCATACTTGTGACATCCCTTAAACAAATCCTCATAAAAGGCTAGACCAGCTTCATTTGGCTCGGTTTCGTCACCCTTAGGAAAAATCCGAGTCCAAGCAATGGAAAGCCGATAAGTCTTAAAACCCATCTCTGCAAAAAGAGCAATATCTTCCTTGTAATGATGGTACATATCAATGGCTTCTTTTGCTGGGTAAAAATAGCCCTCCTCAAACAAAAACATCTTTTTCTGACCTGTGATAATGGCTTCACGATCTGGACCGATGGGGACGACATCCACATTCGCCAATCCACGACCTTCTAAATTATAAGCACCCTCACACTGGTTGGCAGCTGTCGCTCCGCCCCACAAGAAACCATCCGGAAAAGTCAGTTTTTCGGTCATAACTCTACTCACTTTCTTATTTGCTTGTTCATTTACTTATATTATAACTTATTCTGTAAACCTTTTCTTATAAAATACTGTGACATACTGATACTATTCTACTATTTAAGTTTATCAGATTGTTTTTTAAAAAATTATCCTCTAGAAAAAGTAAATAGCCTCCCCTGAAACAAAAAAGAAGACTGAAAACTAGTCTCCTCTGTTCCTTTTAAATCAAAGCTGTAATAACCGTCACTAGGCCAAAAATAATACCTGGTGCATTAGCTGCTGCAAGGGGGATATCTCTTTCTTTTTTGAAAAGACCGTAGTAAACCCAGAGACTACAGTTGATGGCAGCAACCAAGGGCTGGATGAAATTTCCTTTTTGACCAGCCAGATTGTTCATGATTTGTGGGAAGTAAGACACATACATCATAACAGACATAAAGGTCGCTACCCAACCTAAAATTTTCATTTGTTTTTCAGACATTTTCAAAACCTCTTTCATTTTTACTGAATCTTATTTTAAAATATTCTTTCAAAACAATCAAGTCTTTAAAACTTTTGTTATAAAGATATAAACTATCACAATCTTGTTATAAGAAAGAGGGAACAGAAAAAAGACCGAATTGCTCCGTTCTGTTTACTCAATCAAATATTAGAAAATGAATACTCCTTTTCAATGAATCGATTGATTGATGGTAAATAAGCCGTTAGAAATTATTGACAGTATCGAAATTTTCTAGTAAAATGAATTTTGTTAATACCTAAATGGTGTGTAGTTTTCTATCAACATAGTCAGGAGAAAAGGAACTTATGCTAAAAAAATTTAATGAATTGTCACTGAAAGATAAGGCTTATCTAATTGGCGGTTTGAGCTTATTAGTCATTGTGATCTCATTTGGTCTACTCAATCGTCAAACAGTAACTGTCAGTCTTGTCTTTACACAACTATCTGCTCCCTTGATTTTGGTGATTTTTACTTGTCTAGTAATCGGGATCATTGCTGGTAGTGCTATTGGTATTAGCTATCACCATAACAAGACTCAAGATCTGAGAAGCCGCATTGCTGAAGCAGAAGCGACTATCAATATAAAAGACAGGGAGCTTGTCCAGTACGAGGAACAGGTGCAACAATTAAAACAGGAAGCCAAACAATAAGTGTAGAAATCATAACCACCCGTGAAAACGGGTGGTTTTTTGTCTCGCACCTAACGGAGCGAGACGGACTGAAAGTCGCATAAATACAAAAAAGATCGAATTGCTCCGATCTTTTTAAGTTTCACTCCAAGAATGTTTAGATAAAAAATTTGATAATAGAATTACCTATTTCATACGATAAAAATCAATCACTAGACCAGCAGGGCCTTTAGCTAATAAGGACTCTGTTCCCCAATCGGTTACAGTTGGACCGTTTAAAACCTGGATACCAAGCTCGTTCAACCGTTTGTAGTTCTGGTCTACATCCTCAACCTCGATATGAAGAATGATTCCTGACTGAAAATCTTCCAAAGGAATCAAATGATTTTGGGACAACATCAAACAGTGACTGCCAATCGTAAACTGAGCAAAACTGTCATCAACATAATCGGACTTTTTATCCAAAATACGCTCCAAGTCAGCACAGACTTGTGGAACATCTGAAACGATAATATCTAATTGATTTAAATTCATTTACTATCCTCCATAAAAAGACCGGATTGCTCCGATCTTTTTAAGTTCCACGAAGGAATTATTTAATTGCGCGTGATTGCAATCCTTCTTCTTCCAAGAAGAGACGGAATGGTACGAGTTCTTCTGCTTCGTATTTTTCCTTGAAAGCTTTGATTGCTTCTTCTGAGTGAAGTTTTGGATCCAATTCAAGTACTTCTACTGGAAGTGGACGGTGTGGAGTGATGCGAGCATCGATAACAACAGTTTTACCTTCTTTGCTCAATTTAACAGCTTCTGCAACAACTGCATCGATGTCTTCGATACGGTCAACTGTAAATCCAACAGCTCCTTGAGCTTCAGCGATTTTCGCATAGTCAGCATTAGGGAAGTCACAACCAAACAAGTGTTTGTTTGTGTCTTCGTATTTGTCCTTGATGAAGGCATATTTACCATTTGAGAAGACAACGTTGATAACTGGAAGGTCGTATTGAACGTTTGTGATAACGTCTGGGTAGCACATGTTGAATGCACCGTCACCCATGATGTTCCATACTTGGCGATCTGGATTGTCTTTCTTAGCAGCGATACCACCAGGAAGGGCAATACCCATTGTCGCAAAGAGTGGAGATGTACGCCACATGTTCTTAGGTGTCATGTGAAGGTGACGAGTAGATGTTTGAGTAGTGTCACCTACGTCGATTGAGTAGATAGCGTCTTGATCAGCATGTTTGTTGATTGCATTGTAAACTTGATACAATTGCAATTCACCCTCAGTTTTACCTTCGAGTTTGTTCATGTAATCACGCCAGTTTTGGTTATTCTTAACGTTTGCACGCCACCATGGAGTTAATTCAACTGGGTTTACTTTGTCAAGGATAGCTTTAGCTGCTTGACCTGCGTCACCAAGGATTGAAGCGTCTAGGGCATGACGTTTACCAAGTTTGTAAGGGTCGATATCCACTTGGATAAATTTTTCAGTGTTCTTGAATGCTTCGTAAACTTCAGCAAATGGGAAGTTTGAACCAAGGAAAAGAACTGTGTCTGCTTCAAAGACCACTTCGTTGGCTGGTTTCCAACCAACACGGTAAGCAGAACCTGTCAAACCTTCATAGTTCCATTCGAAAGCTTCAAAGTTTTTACCAGTTGTAATGATTGGTGCTTTGATTTTACGTGACAATTCAGTAATCACTTCACCAGCTTTAACACCACCGTAACCAGCATAGATAACTGGACGTTCAGCATTGTTCAAGATTTCAACAGCTTTGTCGATTTCAACTTCGTTCAAAGCAGGAGCGATAAATGAACGTTCGTATGAACCAGATCCATAGTAAGAGTTTTCGTCGATTTCTTGGAAACCGAAGTTTACTGGGATTTCAACAACAGCTGGACCTTTTTTAGAAACTGCAGCACGGCAAGCTTCGTCAATTACTTTTGGCAATTGCTCAGCGTAAGCTACACGTTTGTTATATACAGCGATACCGTTGTACATTGGGTTTTGGTTCAATTCTTGGAAAGCATCCATGTTGAGTTCGTTAACTGGACGTGATCCAAGGATTGCTAGGAATGGAGTGTTATCCATAGCTGCATCGTAAACACCGTTAATCAAGTGAGTCGCACCTGGACCACCTGAACCAACTGCAACCCCGATTGAGCCGCCGAATTTAGCTTGCATAACCGCTGCAAGAGCACCTGTTTCTTCGTGACGAACTTGCAAGAAGCGGATATCTTTGTCTTCAGCCAAAGCATCCATCAATGAGCTGAGTGTTCCTGATGGGATACCGTAGATTGTGTCTACGCCCCATGTTTTCAATACATTAAGCATTGCTGCAGATGCAGTAATTTTCCCTTGAGTCATAATGATAACTCTCCTTCAAATATTTTTAAATCTACTAAAAAAGGTTTCATATAGTTTTTGAAAACGTTTCAGTAAATTTTTACAATACTAATTTATCACATTTATTTTGACTTTACTAAGAATCTGCTCAGAAGTTTTTATTCTCTATTACAGTACAGTTTGAAAACGTTTTTAACTTCTGTTTTATAATACTCAATGAAAATCACAGAGCAAACTAGGAAGCTCGCCACAGGTTGCTCAAAGCACAGCTTTGAGGTTGCAGACAAAGCTGACGTGGTTGGAAGAGATTTTTGAAGAGTATAAAAAGCGAGCAAGCCCGCTTTTAATCTATTTTACTAAAGTTTAGTAAGAGTGAACTAGTCAGAACGGATACAGAACTAAAGGCCATAGCTAGACCTGCCAGTTCTGGATTGAGGGCCAGTCCAACACCAGAAAAGACTCCTGCTGCAATCGGAATTCCGGCGACATTGTAGATAAAGGCCCAGAAAAGATTGAGCAGAATTCGATTAAAGGTTTTCTTACTCATGTCAAAAGCACGAACCACTCCTAGGAGGTTATTAGTTGTCAACACCAAATCTGCTGACTCGATGGCAATATCTGTTCCAGCTCCCATAGCAATCCCCACATCTGCTACACTAAGGGCAGGAGCGTCATTGATACCATCCCCAACAAAGGCTACTTTGCCAGACGCTTGTAGTTTATGGATTTCATGAGCTTTTTCCTCTGGCAAGACACCTGCAATGACCTCTTCGATTCCGATCTGATCGGCAATAGCACGCGCCACACCTGCATTGTCTCCTGTCAGCATGACTGTTTTAAGACCTCGTTTTTTCAACTGACTGATGGCAAGCTTAGCATTTTCCTTAGGAATATCTTGCAGAGCAAGCAAGCCTTTGATTTCATTCTCAACAGCCAAGAACACAACTGTCTTAGCTTCTTTTTCCAGTTGTTCTAGTTTTTCTTGATAAGTGCTAGAAATGTTCATGCCATCCAGCATTTTAGCATTTCCAAGCAGAACTTGTTTTCCATTGATTTGCCCTGAGACACCTTTTCCGTGCAAGGCTTGGAAATTTTCAACAGTTTGAAGCTCAAGTCCAGCTTCAGTCGCTCGTTTCACAACGGCTTCAGCCAGTGGGTGTTGAGAAGCTTCTTCCAAGGAAGCTGCCAATCCAAGGACTTCTACTTCGTCGCCGATGATATCTGTGACCACAGGTTTCCCTTCCGTCAAAGTTCCTGTCTTATCAAAAACAATAGTTTGGACTTTCTGGATTTTCTGTAGAACCGTTCCATTTTTGAGGAGAACTCCCATCTTGGCACTGCGACCTGTCCCCACCATAAGGGCTGTCGGTGTTGCAAGTCCCAAGGCACAAGGGCAGGCAATAATCAGAACTGCTACTCCATAGAGAAGCGAAGACACAAAGCTCGCTCCAAGCACGACTACACTATCCCTGAGCAAGACGAACCAAACCCAAAAGGTCACAATCCCTAAAATGACGACTGCTGGGACAAAAATGCCTGAAATTTTATCCGTCAAGTCCTGAATCGGCGCACGACTTGTCTGAGCTTTCTTCACAAAATCCACAATCTGAGCCAAAACAGTCTCTGAACCAACTTTTTCTGCTCTAAAAACAAGTGTTCCGCTATTATTGATAGTTGAGCCAATGACAGTATCTCCAACTGTCTTGTCCACAGGCAGACTCTCACCTGTCACCATAGACTCATCAATACTAGAGATACCTTCTACTACGACACCATCAACCGCAATCTTTTCACCGGGACGCACTCGAATCAGGTCACCTACCTTGACTTGCTCCAAAGGGACTTGAACATAGTTATCCTCACGCAAGACTTCTGCAGTTTTAGCCTGCAAGTCAAGTAATTTCTCCACAGCTTGGGAAGTATTTTTCCGCATTTTCTCCTCAAAAACGGCTCCCATAAGAACGAAGAAGAAGATAAAGGCAGCACTTTCAAAGTAAACGGGGAGGCCAGCGAAGAGGGCAACTAAGCTATAGAAATAGGCCACTAGGGTTCCCAGAGCAACCAAGGTATCCATGTTGGCATTGTGCTTTTTAAAACTAGCCCAAGCACTTTGGATATAAGGACCACCTGCTACTAGCATAATCGGTGTTGTGGCTAAAAAGGTGCCCCAACGCATGACTTGGTGACTAATTCCTCCTGTCGACATCCCAATCATGAGGATCACAAGAGGCACAGTAAAGATACTAGTAATCCAAAAACGCTGTAAAAGTGATAGAGATTTTCGAGTCTTCTCAACAACTGTATAACTTCCCTTTTGCATCTTCATACCACAAGAAAATTCATGTTTACCTAATTCTTGAGGTGTAAAACGAATGACTTTCTCCTCATCTAAGCCAATTGGTTCCAAGATGCCTTCTTCTTCAAACAGAATTTCCTTGTAACAGTTTGAAGGAGTTGCTCGATGAAAGGTAATCTCAGCTGGAATCCCTTTTTGAAGCTGTATATGGGCTGGATGGTAGCCTTTGTCTGCCGTGATACGGATTTTTTGAATGCCATTTTCTAGGCTTGCTTTCACAATTTCTGTCATAGTCTCCACCTACTCTACAATCATCTTACCGTGCATCATGTTCATACCACAAGCAAAGCCAAATTCTCCAGCCTGCTCAGGTGTGATTTCCACTACATACTCTTCACCCATAGGCAAATCTGCATGTACACCAAAATCTGGAAAAACAATCTGATCCAAACAAGGTGAAGGATCCTTGCGATCAAAGACAATGCGGGCTGGCACTGATTTCTTGAGGATAATCAACTCAGGCGTATAGCCCCCCATGACCTCCACTCGAATCTCTTGGTAGCCGTTTTTTTGCTGGGCCTTTTGTCCAGATTTTTCAGGCTTTTTGAAAAACCAAAACAAGATAAACGCGATAAGGGCAATACAAACAATGGTTACAATACTATTTAACATGACGTCTCCTTTACATACAATTACATTTTACTTCTGTCACAGCGCTTGATTTCTTCTCAGAAATCACAGCTTCCAAGTATTCCAAGTCAGCCTGAGTAAAATCACATTCAGCAATCAAATCAGCCAACAAATTCTTAATCCTACGGGAACAAACCTTATCTTTAATATCTTGGACAAGCAAGTCTCGACTTTGATCCAAAGTTAAAAGGGCTGAATAGACAAAGGACTTGCCTTCTTTTTTCCGAGTCAGACACTCTTTCTCAACCAGACGAGCCAAAAGAGTTTGAATGGTTGACTTGGACCAGTCGAACCGCTCAGCCAGAACCCTGATTAAATCCGTACTAGTCTGCTCTCCTTGCATCCAAATAATCTTCATCACTTGCCATTCCGCATCTGAAATCTGCATTAGCACACCTCCAAAATCTACATTTGTCGATTACAGTTATTAGTATACTTCGAAAATCTACATTTATCAACTATGAAATTAGTCTTTTTTTTGAAAAATAGAATTTTAATCATTTGATAAAAGATTTTCAGTCAAATCTTACTATATAAATTATAAAAATATGCTATACTAAAGAAAAAAGAAAACAACCACTAGGGGTGCGTAAAGCTGAGATTAACGACTGTTAGACCCTTTGACTCAATCTAGGTAATGCTAGCTGATGGAAGTGGACATGATAATGGGGACTAACAGTCTTCTATTACCTTTCTAAAACAGACTAGCTTGTCCTTAAGAATACAAACTTCAGTTGGTTGGGAGGTTTTAGATGACTTATTTACCCGTTGCTCTGACCATTGCAGGGACTGACCCTAGTGGCGGTGCTGGCATTATGGCTGATTTAAAGTCGTTCCAAGCTAGAGATGTCTATGGAATGGCCGTTGTGACCAGTCTTGTCGCTCAAAATACCAGAGGTGTTCAATTAATCGAGCACGTTTCTCCTCAAATGTTAAAAGCCCAATTGGAGAATGTCTTTTCGGATATTCCACCTCAGGCTGTAAAAACTGGAATGTTGGCAACTACTGAAATCATGGAAATCATCCAACCCTATCTTAAAATGCTGGACTGCCCCTACGTCCTTGATCCTGTTATGGTCGCAACAAGCGGTGATACCCTGATTGATACTAGTGCCAGAACTTACCTAAAAACAAACCTACTTCCCCTTGCAAGTATTATCACTCCCAATCTTCCTGAGGCAGAAGAAATTGTCGGTTTTTCAATCCATGATCCTGAAGACATGCAGCGTGCTGGTCGCCTGATTTTAAAAGAATTTGGTCCTCAGTCTGTTGTTATTAAAGGTGGGCATCTCGAAGGCGGTGCTAAGGATTTCCTCTTTACCAAGGATGACCAATTTGTCTGGGAAAGTCCACGAATTCAAACCTGTCATACACATGGTACTGGATGTACCTTTGCTGCAGTGATTACTGCTGAACTAGCCAAGGGAAAAAGCCTTTATCAGGCAGTTGATAAGGCCAAGGCCTTTATCACGAAAGCCATCCAAGACGCCCCTCAACTCGGTCATGGTTCTGGCCCAGTCAACCATACAAGCTTTAAAGATTAAAAAAACTCTCTAGTTCCCACTTTAAGGGAATTAGAGAGTTTTTATAGTCTTCGAAAATCTCTTCAAACTACGTCAGTTTTATCTGCAATCTCAAAGCTGTGTTTTGAGCAACCTGCAGCTAGCTTCCTAGTTTGCTCTTTGATTTTCATTGATTATTAATTAGAAAATAATGTCATCCAACTTTGTCAAAAAGGATTGCGCTTTTGCCTCTATATCTTCTGCCTGCATCAAATCACGCACTACAGCTACTCCAGCTATGCCAGTTGCGGCAAGTTGGTCAATATTCTCTGATGTCAAGCCGCCAATAGCAACTACTGGAATGGCAACCCTTTGGCAAATTGTCTTCAAGGTTGAAATCAGAGTGATGGGTGCATTTTCCTTGGTCGTAGTCGGGAAAATGGCTCCTGTCCCCAAGTAATTCGCCCCTCCTTCTTCTGCCTCGAGGGCTCTTTTTACAGTTTTAGCTGTGACACCAAGTATTTTGTCAGGGCCCAAGACTTGTCTGGCAACCGAAACTGGTAGTTCATCGTCTCCAATATGCAGACCAGCAGCATCAACTGCAAGACAAACATCCAAACGATCATCGATTATCAAGGGTACCTGATAGGCATCTGTTATTTCCTTGACTTTTTTTGCCAGTTGATAATATTGATTGGTTGTGAGATTTTTTTCTCGTAATTGGACTATGGTAACCCCTGAACGGCAAGCCGTCTCAATCTTTTCAAGAAAGCTTTCCAAGGAATCTTGGTAGCGGTTGGTTACCAGATACAGTCTAAGCGCCTCTCTATTCATAAATATCTCCTTTGATAGCGGCTAGCCAGTTTTCATCTCTTTTGAGGAGCGAAAGCTGATTGAGAACTTGGTATCGAAAATCTTCCAATCCCATTCCTTGGACAACTATTCTCTCAGCAGAGATATTGAGATAAGAGACCGCTAGGCAAGAAGCTTCAAAGCCAGTCATTCCTTGGCTGAGAAAAACGGCTGTCAAGGCTCCAACCAAGTCTCCTGTCCCTGTTATCCAATCCAATTCTGCACAGCCATTCTCCAATACAGCAACTTGATTCTTGGAAACGATGAGATCCTTAGGGCCAGTAACTAAGAATGACATACCAGGATAGGTCTGACACCAGTCTTTCAAGACTTGAAGTAAATCCTCAGTTTCTTGATCTTTAGCACTCGCATCGACCCCAACGCCGTGGTGTTTTAAGCCAACAAGACTTCGAATTTCCGACATGTTTCCTTTAAGGACCGTAGGTCTATAGTCTAAAAGGTCTTTAACTAAGCTCTTACGAATGGATGAAGCTGTTACGCCAACCGCATCTACTACCATTGGGAGACCAGCTTGAGCTGCATAAGAAGCTGCCATACGGATTGCTTTTTCCTTCTCAGCTGACAAATGCCCCAAATTGATGAAGAGTGCCTGGCTTTGCTTAGTAAAATCAAGAACCTCACGGGAATCATCTGCCATGACAGGTTTGCATCCCAGAGCCAAAATCCCATTTGCTAGCATCTCACAAGAAATCTCATTGGTAATACAGTGAATGAGGGAACTAGAGCCTATAGGAAAAGGATTTGTCAATTCCTGCATCAGTCTATCCTTTCATCAAAGAAATATCCCTGCACTTTTTTAAAGAATTCCTGCTTGATTAAAAATCGAAAGGCAATAAAGGAAATCGCTGTACCAATCAAGGTTGCTCCGAAAAATCGAGGAGTATAGATAAACCAGCTAAGCTTTGCAGCTGATCCTGTAAAGAGTACCATAACAGGATAGGAAACAATTGAACCAATAATACCTGTTCCCACAATTTCTCCCAAGGCAGAAAAGTGAAATTTTCGACCATACTTATAAAAGAGACCTGCTAGAAGGGCTCCAAAAGTCGCTCCTGTGAGAGCCAAAGGCGGAATCCCTTGAGTCGTCATACGGATAAAGGCTGTCACTGTAGCCATAACCAAAGCATAAACAGGTCCCATCATGATTCCTGCTAGAATATTGACTACACTGGACATCGGTGCCATTCCCTCAATCCGAAAGATAGGCGTAAGGACTACATCAAGGGCAATCATCATGGATAAAATGGTTAATTTGTGAACTTGTAATTGGTGCTTTCTCATATTTCTATTCTTCTCCTGTTTCTAAAGACTGTAAATCGCTCTTCCATGTCTGGTGTTGGTAGGCCATTTCCCAAAACTTAGCTTCCATATGAACACTAATGTGGAAGGCATCTAGCATTTTTTTCTTGTCTGTCTCGTCACTTTCTCGATAGAGCTGATTGACCAAAACTTCTTCCTCTCTGATCTGCTGCTCCAACTCATCCGTAATATAAGTTTCAATCCATTGTTGGTAGAGAGGATTTGGTGATGGTTTAAGATTAAGTGATTTGCCTATATCATGGTATAACCAAGGACAAGGCAGCAAGCTTGCAAAGGCAATGGCTAGATTTGCTTCTTCAAATTGACGATAAATGTGAGAGATATAATGATAGCAGGTTGGAGCGATTGGATGTTGCTCCATTTCCTGGTCGCTGATTTCCAATTCCTTGAAAAATTGTTGGCGGATAAACAACTCACCTTCCACTAGACTCTGAGCATTTTGTTTCAAGAGTCTTTTCATCTCTTGGTTTGAAGTCTTACCAGCCAAGAGGTGATAGGCTTCTGAGAAGGCCTTCAAATAGTAGGCATCCTGAATCAAGTAATAGCGAAAGATGGACGGTTCTAAATTTCCCTCTTGTAACTGTAATACAAAGGGGTGATGAAAGGAAGCCTGCCAAGCTTCCTTGGATAATTCCATCGCAATATCTGTAAATTCCATAATAACTCCTTTATAAAAATAGACTGGTTTGAAGCAATAAAAAGAAAAGCAGGTAGATGAATAGTGTCCTTTGAGGAATATAAAAAGTCCGATAGCGATTCTCCGCCTGTGCATGTTCGTCATATCCATGCGCCGATAGGGCTCTCAGGTAAAGATGGCGCCACCTAAAGACTGTCATCAGAACCTTGCTGTAAATCAAGGGCGACCAAAAATGTAGTTCTTGACCGCGTAATAAGCAAGCTTCCTTGAGGGACTTGATTTCTTGCTGGATAAGGGGGAAGGAATTGAATACCACAATCAAGGCATAGGCCCAAGAGCGTGATAACCCCTTTTGAGCCAAGTACAAGAGAAGCTCTTTTAGGGAAATAGAGGAAACAAAGACAAGACCAATACAAACGGTCACAAAGGCCCTCGTTCCAAGCATGACTGCCTGCGAAGCATCCCCATGTAACTGAACTGCCCAGTAGTTGGCCAAAGATGGCAAAATGGCGAGCAGAATCATCCAAGCTAACATTTTAAATCGACGGTAATAAAGCATAAAGAGAATGCAAAATGCGACTACCGAAAGATTCAGAGCAATCGAAGGAATGAAAGATGTTTCCAGTGATAAAAACAGCAAGAAGAGACTGATAATCGGTGTCTGGGTTGCTACTTTGACCATACTATCTCACCTCCCCTTGAGTATTGCTACTTTGAGATGTGAGCGGTTTGGTGATAGTCACTTCTTTCACATGACCGAAACCCTGACTAGTCATCTCAATCCAATAATCAACCACAGGGATTAAGGGATCTAAACGATGTGTAATCATCAAAAAACTTCTTCCTTGATTTCTCTCCTCCAGAATCCACTGACAAAAATAATGGCAAGCTCTATCATCCAAACCTGCAAAAGGTTCATCCAGCAAGATCACAGAAGCCTTGCTAGTCAAGATAGTCAAGAGCTGAAGAATCTTTTGCTGACCACCACTTAATTGATAGGGGCTCTTATCAAGAGCCTTCTCTAAGTCAAAATATCGTAAAGCTTGAAGAATCCGCTGATTTCTTTCAGAATCAGGTCCATTTAATTGAAGTTCCTCTCGCAGACTGACTCGGATAAACTGTTTCTCAGCTTCCTGAACAACACCCGTCAGGTCACGATACAAACCCTTTTTCTTTTTCAGGACTGTCCCCTTCCAGATAATTCGTCCTTTATACTTTTGAAATTGAAGAATAGACCGAAAGAGGGTTGATTTCCCGACACCATTATCACCCAAGATACAGGAAATTCCTTGGTAAAATGTAAAATTCACAATCGAAAAGAGGGGACGCTTATCCAGTTCACAAGTGATTCGGTCCATATAGAATAGTTCTGGACTAGAAGCAACATTCTTTGAAGAAACCTGTATCATCTCAGAGGAAGGGATTTGAAATACTTCCCTTAGTTGTCCGTCTCTTAGCTCCACCATGTGGTCGATATAGGCTTCATAGTCCGTTAAATCATGGTCGCACAAAATAACTGTCTTACCATCAGAGACCAACTCTTTTAGAATCTCCAATATCTCTATCCTGCTCTTGCGGTCAATAGAAGCAAAAGGCTCATCCAAAAGATAGACCCTAGGATTCATAGCAAAGAGAACTGCCAGTGCAGCCTTTTGCTTTTCTCCACCTGATAAGTGATGGATGGGACGGTGCAAGATATTCTCGCAGCGACATTGCTGGACAACCTCTGCTATTTTAGAATCAATTTCCTGAACGGGATGCCCAATATTTTCCAAGGTAAAAATCAGCTCCTCAAACAAGTTCTCCATGGTAAATTGATGATTGGGATTTTGAAAGAGAATGCCAACCGTCTGGACACGTTCGATGATAGAAAGCTGACTAACCTCGTTCCCATTTATCAGGACTTGACCGCTATAGGGAAGAGAACTGACTTGGGCGATCATTTGAAAGAGGCTAGATTTTCCTGAACCACTGCTCCCAACTAACAAGGTAAAGGCTTGCGCATGAAAAGTAAAATCAATCGGCTCAGAGAAGATTGGGGACTGAAACTCCCGTAATTCCAGGCCCATCTATGCCTTGCCCCCAGTTGCAAACTGATGATAAAGTTTGACAATGGCACGAACCAAGATGGTACAGAAGAAAAAGACGGAAATAAAACGTACTACAAACAAGGAAAGGACAAAAGGAAGGGAGAAGGCGTAGTAACCTAACTTAATGTATTCATAGACAAAGCTAACAAGCGTAATCCCAATACTATTGGCAGTTAGAGAGAGCCAACTTTCATAGCGATTCTTGGTTACGATAAAACCAAGTTCACTTCCCAAACCTTGAACCAAGCCAGACAAAAGAGCGCCTAGACCGAATTGGCTACCATAAAGGACTTCAGCAAGCGCAGCTAGTACTTCTCCAATCGTTGCGCTTCCCACTCTTGGAACAAAGATGGCAGCGATGGGCGCAGCCATACACCAAAGACCAAAGAGGATTTCATTGGCAAAGGCCTGCAAACCAAGAGGCGCTAAAATCAGTGTAAGGATATCAAACAGATAGCCGGATCCCACAAAAACGCCACCAAAAAAGATAGACAAGAAAGCAAGTAAGATAACATCTTTTAACTGCCATTTTTTCAACATAAAAAACTCCTTTTTTAAAGAAAAGTGGGGCATTCAAGGTGAGCTACCGAAAGACTTACCGTCAAGCCTATCCTCTTTTGATAAACAAAAAAACTCCAATTACGAACGAGAATTAGAGTTTAGCTTACAAGATTAGACAGTTCTTTTCGACATACGAAAAAAACCTTTTCACATTTCCCTTCGCCAGTCTTAACTGTATCAGGTTCAATGGGTATTATCTCAGCCTAAAGCACCCCAAATGTCTTTATTATTTTATTACTGGACTAGTATAACAGAATTTGAAAGCCCTAGCAAGATATTTGACTAGAAAATATATTTACATATTTTGTTTGTTAATTATTTTAAAATACATAAAAGAATTAAATCTGTCCTATAATTCATAACCAATATCAAAAAAGGCTAATTCTAAATCAACTGCTTGATTCCAGCGTTGCTGAAGTTCTGTCAAATCTTCTCGCCCTTTCCCGACACGATTGAGTTCGTCAACCAAAAATTGAACCCACTCTGTAAAGAAAGGACCTCTGTGGAGATGGATCCATTCCGAATGAATATAGGCTTCAGGTAGAGCCAAATCTTCAGAACCCCAGTCTAAATAGAGACCTTCTGCAATGACCAACATGACCAAAAGATGGGCATAGTCTGATGATGAAACAGCAGAATACATTAAATCCTGAAAGGCTTTTGTTACAGGGTGCAAGGTCACTTCCAGATAGTCATTCTCAGATACTTTTAACTCTTTGAAAGCCTTTTGGAAATAACCGTCTTCATCTGCTTCAAGAAAGCCTAGTTGCTTAGCAAAACGAAGTTTGGATTCAAGCTGGTCTGCGTGGGCTACGCAAGCACCCAGCATGGATAAGAAGGCATCAAAGAAGTGATAATCTTGAATCAGGTATTCTTTTAAGACCTTATTCTCAATTGTCCCCGCAAAAAGTTCCTTAACAAAACGATGATTTATTGCAGCCTGCCAATCCTTCTGACTGCTTTTTAATAATTCTCCAACAGTCAAACTTGGCTGAAATGCATAGTCTTGTGTTTCCATATTTACTTTTCCTCTCTTTACACTAAACACCAAGAGATATCAAGCAAAATCGAAGTTTCACTTGATACTTTTAAAGAACATCGAGGGCATTTGCAGAGAGCTACCTAAATAAGCCTCTCCAGTTTATATAAACAAAAAAACTCCAATTACAATCAAGAATTAGAGTTGACTTACAAGATTAAATCGTTCATTTCGCCATACGAAAAAAACTGTTCACATTTCCCTTCGCCAGTATTAACTGTATCAGGTTCAATGGGTATCATCTCAGCCTAAAGCACCCCAAATGTCTTTATTATTTAATTACTGCACCAGTATAGCAAAAAATGAAAGCCCTAGCAAGATATTTGTTCGAAAAATATATCTATATGGTTTTTTGATACAAATTGACCTTATTTAAACTTATAAAACACAAACAAAAACCTCCACTTTCAGTGGAGGCAATCTCTTTTATCAATACAATTTTAAGTCACGTGGGTCAACTGGGAAGGTTGGGTTGTATGGATTGTGACGAAGCTTGAAGTGTTTGACATCTTCAATAGTCTGAGTTCCAGACAATTGCATAACTGTCTTCAATTCCGCATTCAAGTGTTCAAAGACTTGACGCACACCGACACTACCACCAAGGGCCAAGCCATAGATAACAGGGCGACCAATAGCTACCAAGTCTGCTCCAGAAGCCAAGGCTTTAAAGACGTGTTGACCACGACGAATACCTGAGTCAAAGACGATTGGTACACGTTTATCAACTGCTTCAGCTACTTCTTGAAGTGAGTCGAAGGCAGCTGGTCCACCGTCGATTTGGCGACCACCGTGGTTGGTTACCCAGATACCAGAAGCACCTGCAGCAAGCGAACGTTCAACGTCCTCACGGCATTGTGGTCCCTTGACATACACAGGAAGTCCTGAGTATTCAGCGATAAATTCTACATCGCGTGGAGACAAGCGTTGTTTAGCTGATTTGTAAACAAAGTCCATTGATTTACCAGCACCTTCTGGCAGGTATTCTTCAACAATCGGCATGCCAACTGGGAAGACAAAGCCATTACGCTTGTCCACCTCACGATTCCCCCCTACAGTAGCATCTGCTGTCAAGACAATCGCTTTATAACCTTCAGCCTTCACACGGTCCATGATATGGCGATTGATTCCATCATCTTTACTAAAATAAAACTGGAACCAATGTGGTGTCCCTTGAAGGGCTTCCGTAATTTCTGGAAGATCGACAGTAGAGTAAGAACTGGTTGTATAGAGGGAACCAAACTCATGCACACCACGCGCAGTCGCTACTTCACCTTGTTCATTTGCCAATTTATGAGCCGCAACAGGCGCCATAATGATTGGTGAAGACAATTTTTCGCCTGCAAATTCAATCTCTGTACTTGGATTTTCTACATTGCAAAGTGTATGAGGAATGATGAGTTTGTGGTTAAAGGCGCGAATATTCTCACGCAAAGTGAAAGTATCTTCCGCCCCACTAGCGATATATCCAAATGCTGCTTTAGGAATGACTTGTTGCGCCATTGGCTCCAAATCATAGGTATTGATGAAATCTACATGACCTTCTGCATTGCTTGTTTTGTATGACATAAAATGCCCTCCTTAATAAGTAAGCGTTTACTTTGTATATTACAAAAATATCTTAACTCTTTTTTCAAAACTTTTCAAATATTTTGTTTGGAAATTTCAGAAATTTTATGTCTATGATAAAAAATCCTTATAACAGCAATAAAAAATAGATATTATCCAAAGAAGATTTTAAGTGCTACAATAACTGTAATCTTTCTAGATAGGAGGTTCTATTTTTGGATTGGTCCATTGTTGAACAATATCTACCACTATATCAAAAGGCATTCTTTCTAACCTTGCATATTGCAGTTTGGGGAATTCTGGGATCCTTTCTGCTCGGTTTAATCGTTAGTATCATCCGGCATTATCGAATTCCTATTTTGGCGCAAGTAGCGACAGCCTATATCGAATTGTCACGCAATACGCCCCTTTTGATTCAACTCTTCTTTCTCTATTTCGGTCTTCCCCGAATCGGGATTGTCCTATCTTCAGAAGTCTGTGCCACTTTAGGACTGGTCTTTTTAGGAGGCTCCTATATGGCAGAATCTTTCCGAAGTGGGCTGGAAGCTGTCAGTCAAACCCAGCAGGAGATTGGATTAGCTATCGGTCTGACACCTCTACAGGTCTTTCGCTATGTGGTTCTTCCGCAAGCAACAGCGGTGGCACTCCCATCCTTTAGTGCCAATGTCATTTTCCTCATCAAGGAAACCTCTGTTTTCTCAGCAGTGGCTTTGGCCGACCTCATGTACGTCGCCAAGGACTTGATTGGTCTCTACTATGAGACAGACATTGCGCTAGCTATGTTGGTAGTTGCTTATCTGATAATGCTTCTACCCATCTCACTGGTCTTTAACTGGATAGAAAGGAGGCTCCGCCATGCAGGATTCGGGAATCCAAGTACTCTTTCAGGGAAATAATCTCCTGAGAATCTTACAGGGACTGGGTGTCACGATTGGAATATCCATCCTGTCTGTCCTCTTATCCATGATGTTCGGAACAGTCATGGGAATTATCATGACCTCACATTCTAGAATCGTACGATTTTTAACACGATTGTATCTGGAATTCATCCGTATCATGCCCCAGCTGGTGCTACTCTTCATCGTTTACTTTGGCTTGGCTCGAAACTTTAATATCAATATCTCAGGTGAGACTTCAGCTATTATCGTTTTTACCCTCTGGGGAACAGCTGAGATGGGGGACTTGGTCCGTGGAGCTATCACTTCCCTCCCTAAGCATCAGTTTGAAAGTGGACAGGCACTCGGCTTGACTAATGTTCAACTTTACTACCACATCATCATCCCACAAGTCTTGAGAAGATTACTGCCACAAGCCATTAACCTTGTCACTCGGATGATTAAAACCACTTCATTAGTTGTTTTGATTGGGGTTGTGGAAGTGACCAAAGTTGGACAACAAATCATCGATAGCAATCGCTTAACCATCCCAACTACTTCCTTTTGGATTTATGGAACTATTTTAGTCTTGTATTTCGCAGTCTGCTTCCCTATTTCCAAACTATCCACACACTTAGAAAAACATTGGAGGAACTAAATGTCGGAAACTATTTTAGAAATCAAGGAACTCAAAAAATCCTTCGGAGACAATCCCATCCTCCAAGGTCTATCCCTACAAATCAATAAAGGGGAAGTTGTCGTCATTCTAGGACCCTCTGGTTGTGGGAAAAGTACTCTCCTTCGTTGTCTCAATGGCTTAGAAAGTATTCAAGGTGGAGATATTCTTCTGGACGGTCAGTCTATTGTTGAAAATAAAAAAGATTTTCATCTAGTTCGCAAAAAGATTGGCATGGTCTTTCAAAGCTATGAACTCTTTCCCCATCTGGATGTCCTTCAAAACCTCATCCTAGGCCCTATCAAGGCTCAGGGAAGAGACAAGAAAGAAGTAACGGAAGAAGCTCTGCAACTACTGGAACGTGTTGGTTTGCTAGATAAAAAACATAGCTTTGCGCGTCAATTATCTGGTGGACAGAAGCAACGGGTTGCAATTGTCCGTGCCCTCCTCATGCATCCAGAAATCATCCTTTTTGACGAAGTGACTGCTTCGCTGGATCCAGAAATGGTGCGTGAGGTTCTGGAACTCATCAATGACTTAGCCCAAGAAGGCCGCACCATGATTTTAGTAACCCATGAAATGCAGTTTGCTCAAGCCATTGCCGATCGGATTATCTTCCTAGACCAAGGGAAAATTGCTGAAGAGGGAACGGCTCAAGCCTTCTTTACCAATCCGCAAACCAAACGAGCTCAGGAATTTTTAAACGTCTTTGACTTTAGCCAATTTGGCTCATATCTATAAAGGAGATTCTTATGAAACTATTCAAACCACTCTTAACTGTTTTGGCTCTTGCCTTTGCCCTAATCTTTGTCACAGCTTGTAACTCAGGTGGAAATGGTGGTGCATCGTCAGGTAAAACCACTGCCAAGGCTCGCACAATCGATGAAATCAAAAAAAGCGGTGAGCTACGAATCGCCGTGTTTGGAGATAAGAAACCTTTTGGTTACGTTGACAATGACGGTTCTTACCAAGGTTACGATATTGAACTAGGAAACCAACTGGCTCAAGACCTTGGTGTCAAGGTTAAATACGTTTCAGTCGACGCTGCCAACCGTGCTGAATACTTGATTTCAAACAAGGTAGATATTACTCTTGCCAACTTTACAGTGACTGACGAACGCAAGAAACAAGTTGATTTTGCCCTTCCATATATGAAAGTTTCTCTGGGTGTCGTATCACCTAAGACCGGTCTTATTACAGATGTCAAACAATTAGAAGGCAAAACCTTGATTGTTACAAAAGGAACGACCGCTGAAACTTATTTTGAAAAGAATCATCCAGAAATCAAACTCCAAAAATACGACCAATACAGTGACTCTTACCAAGCTCTTCTTGATGGACGTGGAGATGCCTTCTCTACTGACAATACGGAAGTTCTAGCTTGGGCGCTTGAAAACAAAGGATTTGAAGTAGGCATTACTTCCCTCGGTAATCCAGATACCATTGCGGCAGCAGTTCAAAAAGGCAACCAAGAATTGCTAGACTTCATCAATAAAGATATTGAAAAATTAGGCAAAGAAAACTTCTTCCATAAGGCCTATGAAAAAACACTTCACCCAACCTACGGTGACGCTGCTAAAGCAGATGACCTAGTTGTTGAGGGAGGAAAAGTTGACTAATACTCAATGAAATCACAAAAAGAAATCAGGTAATCCTAGTGACTACCTGATTTTCTATGTTTTAAGTATTTTGCCAATTTTCTTGGTCTTCTTTAAATCGTTTTAGAAGGTCGAGTCCTTCTGGCGTGATGTAACCTTCTTCTTGGGCTAGATGGATAAGCTCGCTATAGTTTGAAAGTGTCACCAATTTCACACCAGCATCCGCAAAGTTCTTATCTGCTTTTGGCAATTGGTAACTGAAAATCGCTACAACTCCAAGCACATCTGCTCCTTCTCGCTTAGCGGCTGCTACGGCTTCAAGAACAGAACCACCAGTTGAAATGAGGTCTTCAACCACTACCATTTTTTGACCTTGAGCTACGCGACCTTCGATTTGATTACCAGCACCGTGGTCTTTTGGTTTGCTACGGATGTAGGCAAATGGCAGATTCATCTTATCAGCAATGATGGCTCCGTGAGGAATCCCTGCTGTCGCAGTTCCTGCAATCACCTCAACCTCAGGAAAGGCTTCTTTGATAGCATCCACAAAACCATTTTCAATGAGAGTACGAGTTTCTGGATAGGCTAGTGTCACACGATTATCAGTGTAAATCGGCGACTTGATACCAGATGCCCAAGTGAAAGGCTCCTCTGGTTTGAGGTAAACGGCTTGAATTTTCAAGAGGTGGCTAGCGATATCTTTAGCAAGTGTCATGGTATTCTCCTTTTATTTTTATAATCTAGTTCTTTAATCCCAGTCCTGTGTCCATTCATCCTTGATGGCATGATAAGCTGCAACAGGATCCTCAGCTTGGGTAATGGGACGTCCCACTACGATATAGTCACTGCCGATTTGATAGGCATCAGCTGGCGTCATCACGCGTTTTTGGTCTCCAACAGCAGCTCCCTGAGGGCGAATGCCCGGTGTCAGACAGATAAAATCTGGATTGGTAGCCTGCTTGATGAGTTGAACTTCCTGTGCCGAGCAAACGACACCATCCAAGCCCGCTTCAGCTGTCTTCTTGGCATAGTGGATCACAGACTCTTGCAGGCTTGTTTGGATATTTTGAAACTCCTGCATCTGAGCTTCTGAGGTTGAGGTCAGCTGAGTCACTGCAATCAATTTTGCTTGACTTCCAAGACCTTCACGCGCCGCCTTCATCATCTCTACACCGCCAGCAGCATGAACATTAGTCATATCCACTCCAAGCTGAGACAAGACCTTCATGGCTGACTTGACTGTATTGGGAATGTCATGCAGCTTAAGATCCAAAAAGACACTATGACCCAAACCTTTTAAATAGGACACAATCTCAGGCCCTGTTGCGTAATAAAGCTCCATCCCTACCTTTAGATAAAGGCTTTCTTCTGCTGGGAAAAGAGCTAAAAATTCCTTGACCGCCTCAAAACTAGGAAAATCAAGAGCAATGACTGGACGATGTTCTCGCATAGGTTTCTCCTTTTACCTTTGCTAGTGAGAGAGTCTGGGCAACAGAAGCCACGAAAAAAGGAACCTGCCAACAGCAAGGTTCCACGAAAAATGGGTAGTCTCCACCCTTTCACCGTCTAACCTTAGCTGCCTCTCTGGACTGCTTTAAAGGTTTTTTACTATTCTATTATTTCTACTAGCACTTGTCAAGTAAAAACATGGCAACTAAAGAGCTATGAAAGAAAAGGTAAACCTAGCGACGTGATGAACGCTGACTTGTTTGGTTTCGATTGCTCTCTTCCTCTTGTTTTTTCTTTTCTTCTTCTAAACGTTTACGTTCTTCTTCCTGCTTCTTCTCAGCTTCCTTAGCCTCTTGTTTGGCTTTTTCCTCAGCCTCCATAATTAATTTATCCGCCACAGTGTAGCTGTAGATTCCAGCTTCCATGTCAATCACACTCGGCTCTGACAATTGAGGTTTAATCTTGCTGTAGTAAGGCAATTTCTTACTCATTTCAGAAAGGGGAACCAAGATTTCGTCCGAATCATTCATGGTCAATCGAATTAAATCTGAAGTCACCTTGCTTGGGGCTAGTTCCACCTTTTGGATAGCAAATTTGAGTTCGGGGCTAATTTGAGAAAGTTCTGAGACAAAAGCCTTGATTTGTTCACTATCATTAAAGAGAACTGATATATAAGTTTCTGGCAGACTCACCAAACTTACCGCACTGGTCTCAAGCTGACCGCTGGAAAGAATAGGATAATGATTTTCACCAGAAACATAGTAGGCAACAATATCGTATTCCTTGACCTTGATAGTAAACTTGGTTGGAAATTGATAAACAAGCTGAGCTGATTCAACCCAATAGTTAGACTTAATCTGCTCTTCATATTTTGCCCTGTCTAGCAGAAGGTTAATCGTATAATCCGAATCCTGAATGCCTGAAGCCTGTCGGATATCATCAGCCGTAGTGTGCATCGTTCCCTCAACACGGATATCCTTCATGGTCGCATAAGGACTGAGTAGGTAGGCAGAGATAATCAATAAAAGCAGACTTGGAAATAAAATCGTTAGAGCTCGCAAGATATGGAGGCCAGGAATCTTTGCTTTGGTTGGTTTTTCCTTTTTAGCAAGATTTTTATCCTGTTCCTCCTTCTCTTTAGACCCTGATTCTTCTATCTCTTCTTCCTCTTTATCAGTCTCTAAGGATTCTACTTTTTCTTCAGACTCTTCCTTAGCTGATTCTGGGTCCTTTGCATTAGATTCACTCTTCTGGTTCTCAGTTTCATCTGACTCTTCGGATTTTGAAGCCATTCGAGCTTGTCTTTCCTTTTCCTTCTCCTCAGCTAGGGCTGCCTCTTCTTCAGCCTTCTTTTTTAGATATTCTTTGTTTCGTTTCTGCCATTCTGATAACTCTTTCAATTCTTCGAGGATTTCTTTGCCCTCATTTTTCTTATCTTTTGACATTTACTTTCCTTATGATAAATCGTTTTTCAATAGTTGATAAAAATCTGCTAGAGATTTCAATTCCTTAGAAGCCTTCATCTTGGCTTGGTAATCTTCCTTGTGGCTTAGTAAGTGAGAAAGCTTCTCTTCTAAACTGTCCAAGGTCAAATCGCTTTCTTGAAGCTCTTCTGCATAGCCTTTTTTTACAAAGTAGGCTGCATTTTCAATCTGGTCACCACGACTAGCTTCACGACCAAGTGGCACAATGACATGTAATTTTGCCATGGCCAAGAGCTCAAAAATCGTATTGGCGCCACCTCGTGTCACAACAATATCAGCCAATTCCATCAAGGGTTGATAGAGATTGGTCACATAGTCAACACGAAAAAGATTTTGGCTCAACTCGTTCAGGCTAGAATCTCCAGTTAGATTGATAATATTGTAGCGCTCTGTCAGCTCTTTCTTATGGTCTGTCACCAATTGGTTAAAGACACGAGCACCTGCAGAACCACCGACAAACAATACAGTTGGCAATTTAGGATTAAAGTGGGTTTGAATATCTACCAATTCATCTGGTTCTGGATTTTTTTGATCTGAAACCTTGGTCACTGCTCCCACATGCTCAACCTTAGACAAACTTGAAGCTTGCTCAAAGGTTGAATACATCTTCGTCGCAAATTTATAAGCTATTTTATTGGCCAAGCCCATAGACAGGTCAGATTCGTGAATAAAGACTGGCACTCCTGAAACACGTGCTGCGATAACAGGTGGCACAGAGACAAAGCCTCCCTTTGAAAAAAGTGCTTGTGGACGAAGTCGCAACATGATAAAGAGCGATTGGACAATTCCCCAGCCAACTTTAAATACATCCAGCATATTTTGCCAAGAGAAATAACGACGTAATTTGCCAGTCGCAATGGAGTGGAAGGTGACATCCAAACCTGACTTGAGGATTTCTTGGTGTTCGATGCCACGCTTGTCCCCGATATAGTGGACTTCCCAGTCATCTTCGATGAACTTGGGCATTAACAAAAGATTGAGGGTAACGTGTCCAACCGTCCCCCCACCTGTAAAGACAATTTTTTTCATATTATTCCTTTAACTCCGCTACTGTGTCGATAAAGAGGTCGCCACGTACTTCAAAGTTAGCATACATATCCCAGCTGGCATTGGCAGGACTGAGAAGAACCACGTCTCCTTGGGTCGCAAGCTCGTAGGCCTTGCGGGTTGCATCTGCAATATCAGTCGCATCCACATATGCCACACCAGCCTTGTCTGCTGCCCGTTTGACACGTTCTGCAGACTGACCGAGGATGACCATATTCTTGAGTCCAGTAATGTCTGGAACCAATTCGTCAAACTCATTGCCACGGTCCAAACCACCTGCAATCAAAATGACCTTGCTGTTGTCAAATCCTGACAAGGCTTTTTGAGTAGCCAAGATATTGGTTGATTTGCTATCATTATAGAACTTAACACCCTTGATTTCATCCACAAATTGGAGACGGTGTTTGACACCACCAAAGGCTGAAAGAGTTTCTTTGATGGTTTGGTTATCAACACCACGAAGCTTGGCAACAGCAATCGTCGCAAGCGCATTTTCTACATTGTGGCTACCTGGAACTCCGATTTCACTCGCTGCCATGACCACTTCTCCACGGAAGTAGAGTTGACCATCTTCCAAATAAGCTCCATCAACCTTTTCAAGTGTTGAAAATGGAACTACAGTAGCCTGTGTTTTGCTAGCCAATTCTTTTGCCAAGTCTTGGTTAAAGTTCAAGACAAGGAAATCAGCTGCTGTCATCTTGTTCTGAATATTCCACTTGGCTGCCACATATTCCTCAAAAGAACCATGATAATCGATATGAGTTGGCATGAGGTTGGTAATAACCGCAATCTCAGGATGGAATTCTTGAACACCCATGAGTTGGAAAGAAGAAAGTTCCATAACAAGCGTATCCTTGTCTGTCGCTGTTTGGGCCACTTGACTGGCTGGATAGCCAATATTCCCTGATAAGAGACCATGTTGCCCAGCAGCAGTCAAAACTTCCCCAATCATAGTCGTTGTGGTTGTTTTACCATTTGAACCAGTAATACCAACAATCGGTGCTTCTGAAATCAAGTAAGCCAATTCCACCTCAGTCAAAACAGGGATACCTTTGGCCAAAGCCTTTTCAATCATGGGATTGCTGTAGGGGATACCTGGATTTTTCACCATAAGGGCAAACTCTTCATCCAAAAGTTCCAAAGGATGGCTACCTGTGATAACCTTGATCCCTTCTTCCAGCAAACTTTGGGCAGCTGGATTGTCCTCGAAAGGTTTCCCGTCATTTACTGTCACAATGGCACCTAGCTTATCCAACAAACGAGCTGCAGATTCACCAGACTTGGCCAAACCTAAAACAAGGACTTTCTTATTTTTAAATTGATCTATTACTTTCATGTCTCGAACTCCATTTCTACTCTTACTATTTTACCATTTTTATGGAAATAAAAAAGCCACAAAGTGTGTTTGTGACTCTTTCTTCTAACTGAATCTTGCCATATCATCTATGTGATAAATCGGTAACTCGAATGACTTGGTCCACTTGCTCCCAAATCAGAGGATTGTGGGTCGCAATAATGATGGTCCGATTCGGATTTTTTAAAGATTCTAGGATAGAAAGTAATTCCTCAGAGTTTTTGGGGTCTAGTGAAGCGGTTGGTTCATCTGCGAGAATCAAAGGTGGATCCTTTAAAATTATCTTCGCTAGTGCAACACGTTGTGCTTCTCCTCCTGATAACTCAAATATAGGTTGCTTTAAATCTAAATAAGAGAGGTTTACACGATTTAGAGCTTGTTTCATCAAAGAGATTTTCTCTTTTTCCTTCAACTTTTGACCAACTAAACCCAGATTGAGATTCTCTTTGACGGTTTGGCTTTCAATTAAGCCAAAATCTTGAAATAAGTATCCCAAGTAATCTCTAAAGAAAACAGAGGGCTTAATGTCTTTAAGAGAGGTGCCATCATAGATGATTTGTCCTTTGTCATATGGCTCTAATCGTCCAATCATATTCAAGAGTGTTGTCTTACCACAGCCACTTGTACCGATTAAGGCATAAATTTTCCCACCTTCAAAATGAAGATTCGTATCTGAAAATAGCTGACGGCTTCCAAATTTTTTAGATATATTCTTTAGTTCAATCATCCTATTTTCCTTTCATAATTGTCATAGAAACACGAGATTCTTTCTGCGCTTGACGGTAAAGCGTCAGAACTGCACTAGCTAGAAAGACTAATAAAGTGAGCAAGCCAATCACCAAGTCTCGACTGCTTAAAATAAAGAGACTAGCACCAAATACAAAACTGGCAAATTGGCTAACCATATACTGAGCATGTGTTTCAAAAAATCGTAAGCCTGAAATTCGTTTAATCAAGATATCTCGGCGGAATTGCTCGAAATATAGAAGATTGACAGAATAAAAGAGTAACAAGGAACTGGCTATCCCAACAATAGCTCCTAAGATTAAAGTTGCTGTTTCAGTTTGAACTTCATTATAACGAGTTAGATAAACACTTCTTCCTTCTTTAAGATAGGATACTTGCTCATAAATTCCAGCTTTCTTTAAGAGTTCTAGCCCACTCTCATATCCTTTGATAAAGAGTTGTTTTCCAGCATTGATAGACCAAACATATTTTGAAATGAAACTATCACCTGTAGATGTTGGAGTAAATACAACTAAAATCGGATCGGTTAAGTACTGAATAGATACTGGACTTTCACCGTTATTATAAACAAACCGCTTTTCTCCAGTTGGAAGATAACTAACAATCGCTCTCATTTCATACTCTAAAGGAGCACTTTCCTCCTCACCAGATTTTCCATAATCACTCAATTTTTCTTCAAAAACTTTCTTAAGTTCTGCTTCTCGAGAGCGCAAATGTTCTGGGAGCAAGAGGATAAACTCACCTTTTTGGAGATGGGCTAACTTCTGTTTGGTCTCAGCATCTACCACGACCTTTTCCTTGTCCAAATAACTGGGACTAACATAGAGCGTATTAGCATCTGGACTATAGGTATCCAGTGTCTCTCCTTGTTCATTTTTTCCTTGAGGATTGGCAAAATGAATGAGATTATCTTTTACAAATAGAGCCTGTTCTTCTTCGATTGCTTCCTTGGCAAAGGCATACCACTTATTCTGATTTTCTGTATCTTTTACTCTATCACCTAAGCCAAAGGAAATCTGGTAATAGTCTGCTCTGTCCTGCCATGCTTGTTTTGAAATTTCAAGTTCTTTCAATCGTTGGTAAGACGTCAAACCTGTCTTAACGGCGTAGCCTACTGTAAAAACAGCTACTAACTGACACAATAGGGTTAAAGCCATCAAGCGTTTAAGGGGTAATCTCCCCTTAATAACGGGAACTAATGCTTTGTAACTCAAACTCATTAGATAAAGAAGCATTAGTAAAATTGAAATCGCCAATAAAAACAACAGATAGAAACTAATCCCAAAACCATAGGTGGCTAACAAGATAGGATAAAACAAACCTTGACTAAAAAGAACGACTCCCCCACCTAGGAAGGAAAGGAGGGCTGATAGAAGGAGCCATTTGATATCAGTAGATAAAGAATGCCCCATGATGGATAAGAGAGTCTGACCAGAAAAGAGTTTTATACCTGCTGCTCTCATTTCCTTAATCCGAGTAATAATCACTAGAGCAAAGAAAGATAAGCCAAATATTGCTAAACTAATTAAAATAAGGGGAATTAGTAACATTCTAAAAGCAAGAGTATAGGGCGGTGTCTTTCGGTCAGGAATTGCTTTATAACCCAAATCTCCTAATTTATCGGCAAGCTTTTCTTTCGTCAAGGAGCCTGACAAAAGGAGATAACTATTTAGCGGATCACTACGTTCACGACTTTCTTGGCTAGCTTCTTGGAATTCTTTTGGTAAAGTTCCCTGACCATAAGTTGCATAAGTAAAGTGAGTTGTCCCATCCTTACTCGGCTCTACGATTCTTCTAGCTATTAAACTCTGTTCTGAGTTTACAAAATTCTCTAATTCCTTTTCAAATACCTCACGCGTCGGTTCCTGAGTATCTTTTTTGACACGAAGTAAGGAGACGGAATCATAGCTTGCATACAAATATTGTGGCGCACGTAAGACAATAATCCAAGCAAGGAAGAAGCTGAGAAAAAAAGTTGATAATAATATGAATAGTTTCTTCATAGTAGACTCCTTGTAAAAGAGAATAACCCTATAGAATAAAGATTTTATCTTTTATAAATTCTTAGAATTATTTTCCTAGTTTAATCAATCACACCCTGAACAACAAGACAATAATACTCTTCAAAAATCAAATTCAAACCGCGTCAACGTCGCCTTGCCGTACTCAAGTACAGCCTGCGGCTAGTTTCCTAGTTTGCTCTTTGATTTTCATTGAGTATAAATTTAATCCTTCCTCGTTTCGAAAACGGTTTCTTATAACTTAAGTATATCACTTTCTATATAATCTATCAACATGTTTTACTAAGATATCATTAGTAATGAAGTTTTATAATTTCTTAAAAAATAGATGACATTAGCGGATTTTATTCCAGTTTCCGCCTTTATACTTTACAAGCAAAAGAGATGATGTTATAGTAAAAGGCAATTCAAACTATTGTAAAATTTCTACAAAAAAAGAGAGCTGAAACTCTCTTCTTTATCTTTTTTTACTTTTATAAACCGACATGAGGGTAATATCTCGCAAGCTAAAGTATGCTAGGAAGAGCATGGCGATTGCGATAAAGAATTCTGTCGGTAGCTGAAAGATTTGCAGAACAGACAACATGAGCAAAATCAAAAGTGCTACGAAAGCAAAGACGACAAGGACGATATTGACTGTCCCTTTAATGCTTTGTGGTGTCGCAAATACATAGAGTAGTAATAAGAGGAGTCCTATGATTAAATAAACCATCTTTATCTCTTTCTAGCTCTTATTCAGCTGATTTTTTCTTCTTGTTAGCTTTCTCACGCTCTGCCTTGTTAAGGATTTGTTTACGCAAACGGATAGACTCAGGCGTTACTTCCATATACTCATCATCGTTCAAGAACTCAAGAGACTCTTCAAGTGTCAAGATACGAGGCGTCTTGATAACCGCTGTTTGGTCCTTAGTAGCTGAACGAACGTTAGTCATTTGTTTAGCCTTAGTGATGTTAACTGTCAAGTCATTTTCACGAGAGTTTTCACCGATGATCATGCCTTCATAAACCTCAGTACCTGGGTTGACAAAGATCGTACCACGTTCTTCGATAGACATGATTGAGTAAGTTGTAGCCTTACCAGCATCGATAGAAACAAGGGCACCACGGTGACGACCACCAATTTCCCCTGGAATCAATGGCAAGTATTGGTCGAAGGTATGGTTCATGATACCGTAACCACGAGTCATTGACAAGAACTCAGTTGAGTATCCAATCAAACCACGCGCTGGAACAAGGAAGACCAAACGAGTTTGACCATTACCAGTTGAAATCATATCCAACATTTCACCCTTACGTTCAGAAAGGCTTTGGATAACAGACCCTTGGTATTCTTCTGGAGTGTCGATTTGTACACGTTCAAATGGTTCGCATTTAACACCGTCGATTTCTTTTACGATAACCTCTGGACGAGATACTTGAAGTTCATATCCCTCACGACGCATTGTTTCGATAAGGATTGACAAGTGCAATTCTCCACGTCCTGAAACAGTCCATTTATCTGGTGAATCCGTTGGATCAACACGAAGGGAAACGTCTGTTTGCAATTCTGCCTGCAAGCGTTCTTCTACCTTACGAGAAGTTACCCATTTACCTTCTTTACCAGCAAATGGTGAGTTGTTGACCAAGAAAGTCATTTGAAGAGTTGGCTCATCGATATGTAGGATTGGAAGAGCTTCTACTGCATCTGTCGGAGTAATGGTTTCACCGACAAAGATATCTTCCATACCTGAAACGGCAATCAAGTCACCTGCTTTGGCTTCTTGGATTTCACGACGTTCCAAACCAAAGAAACCGAAGAGTTTTGTAACACGGAAGTTTTTAGTTGTACCATCTAGTTTAGAAAGGGTAACTTGGTCCCCAACCTTAACAGTACCACGGAAGACACGACCGATACCAATACGTCCAACGAAGTCATTGTAGTCCAAAAGTGACACTTGGAACTGCAAAGGCTCATCTGAGTTATCTACTGGAGCTGGGATGTGGTCGATAATCGTGTCAAAGATTGGTGCCATAGTAGCTTCTTGGTCAGCTGGGTCATCTGACAATGAAGAAGTTCCGTTGATTGCTGAAGCATACACCACTGGGAAGTCAAGCTGGTCGTCATCTGCACCAAGCTCGATGAAAAGTTCCAATACTTCGTCCACTACTTCTGCTGGACGAGCTGATGGTTTATCGATTTTATTGACAACCACGATTGGGACAAGGTCTTGTTCCAAGGCTTTTTTCAATACGAAACGAGTCTGTGGCATTGTTCCTTCGTAGGCATCTACGACCAAAACAACACCGTCAACCATTTTCATGATACGCTCAACTTCTCCACCGAAGTCCGCGTGTCCTGGTGTGTCCATGATGTTGATACGAGTTCCGTTGTAGGCAACGGCTGTATTTTTAGCAAGGATGGTAATTCCACGCTCTTTTTCGATATCGTTTGAGTCCATAGCACGCTCAGCCAATTCAGTACGTGCATCAAGCGTTTCTGATTGTTTCAATAATTCGTCAACGAGGGTTGTTTTACCGTGGTCAACGTGGGCGATAATCGCAATGTTACGGATATCTTCTCTTAATTTTGTCATGATTTCCTCTATAATATTCAAAATTTATTTTCTAACTGAACGATTATACCATAATTTCAAGTAAATAACATAATTCAAGCAAGTGTAAATGTTTTCACTCCGCTTTTCTTTTCACGTCAAGCCTTTTCAAAGCAAGCGACTTATGATAAGATAGGCACAGTATGCGTTTAGATAATTTATTAGCCCAAGAAAAAATCAGCCGAAAGGCCATGAAACAAGCCTTACTCAAAGAGGAAATTCTCGTCGATGGTTGCCCAGCCCGCTCCCTAGCCCAAAATATCGATACAGGACTACAGGAACTCCTTTTTCAGGACCGTATCATTCGAGGCTATGATCACACCTATCTTATGCTTCACAAGCCTGCTAGTGTCGTCACAGCCAACAAAGACAAGGAGCTTCCAACCGTCATGGACCTCCTTCCGCCTGACATCCAGTCTGACAAGCTCTATGCTGTCGGTCGACTGGATCGAGATACGACGGGACTCCTCCTCTTGACTGACAACGGTCCTTTGGGCTTTCAGCTCCTCCATCCCCAATATCATGTAGATAAAACTTATCAAGTTGAGGTTAATGGACTTCTGACACCTGACCATATCCAAGCCTTTCAAAAGGGAATTGTCTTTTTAGATGGCACTATCTGTAAACCTGCAAGACTAGAGATTCTATCTGCAAGTCCTTCCCACAGTCAAGCCTCTATTACCATTTCAGAGGGGAAATTTCATCAGGTAAAAAAAATGTTCCTCTCAGTTGGTGTCAAGGTAACCTCCCTCAAACGCACCCATTTCGGGCCTTGGAGCTTGGATGAGAATCTTCAAGCAGGAGACTATCGTCCCCTAAACTCCCAAGAATTAGCAAGCATTCGTGACTTTCTCAGAAAAAGTGGTTAAAAAATGAGCTCGGAAACATCCAAGCTCGTTTTCTTATTTCTCAACTTTGACTTTCCCTTTCCAAGAATCCAGTCCATAAGAAAGGATATAAATCTCAGTAAAACCTTGTTTTTTCAAGTAAAGGGCCGCATTTGTGACACGTTGCGCACGTTGGTTTTCGTAAAGAAGGACTGGTTTATCCTTACGAAGAGCTGCAAGACTAGTCTTCAACTGACTTGAAGGAATATTGCGGGCACCAAGGATATGTTTTCTGTGGAATTCAGCTGGGTCTCGCAAATCAATCAATTGACCCGTACGAATCAAGGCTTCAAACTCCTCATTGTCCACAATTTTAGCCGCACGTCGAATACGAAGATAGTTAAAGCCCATCCATGCCAACATTGCTAGTATAAGTGCCCACAAAATCCAAGTAACCATTAGTTCTTTTCTCCATTTTTCTCAATATAATCCAATTCCACCTTGTGCTCTCTGCGAAGAACCGCTTCTGCTTCTAGATAGTCTAATTTGTCCATCAACCCTGCATCGTAAATTCGAGAGAGCTCCAACTTCATCAGTTCAATATCATATAAGCGTTTTCCCATGTAAACAATAATACCAAATCGTTTGAGGAATTGCTGCACATCATAGAATGTTTTCATAAGACTCATTCTAGCAAAATTTTGTGTTTTTTTCAAGAAGAGACCACACAAGAAGTAGCACAGAAATTAAAAAAGCTGCATCTTCTGCAACTTTTTAATCTGGTGGAAAATAGCCCAACTGCTCAGCGATATGAATCGCCTCCTGCCTGTTAGCCACTCCTAATTTTGAAAAGATATTGGCCAAGTGATTGGAAACTGTACGTTTACTCACATAGACCTTGTCACAGACATCATCAATGGTCAAGCCATTTCTAACCAGTTCTAGTATCTCGATTTCTCGTGGTGTTAGCACCTCTACCATCACTTCATCTGAAAAGACCTTACCACCTAGATAAATCTTTTCCAGTTTTTTCACCAACTCATCTGGATCCATACTTTTATCTAGAAAGCCATAAGCTCCCATAGCTTTAGCTCGGTGTTCATACATTTTTTTACTGTAACCTGTCAAAATCACAACCTTACTAGAACAACCATTGTCGATAATCTCTTGTGCCAAGGTCAGCCCATCATCTTGATACAGACTCGTCAGGTTGATATCAATCAAAATAATGTCGTAGTCATTAAAAGCAATCTCCGAAATAGTCGAAAAATTATCCACTAACTGGACCTTTTTAATGTTTTCCGATAACTCTAAAATCATCTTGATACTTTGGCTAAATAATTTATGATCATCAATTAACAAAATTTTCATAACACAACTCCTTATCAATCGGGAGAGTAATTTCTACACGAAATCTCTTATTATTTTCAAAAATCTGCATTTGACCACCTAAAACACTAATTTTATTAGACATATTTTTCAAGCCATAACCTAAGGATTTTTCTGTTTGAAGGCAGTTATTTTCAGAAATGATAAAAATAGCGTCATCATGCACATCAATCTTCAAAGAAATCCTTCCACCACTAGCGTACTTAACGGCATTGGTCGCCAACTCCTCAACCAGACGATAGGCAATTTTATCGTAAGGAGATAAAAGCCTAAAGTGTGCAGGAAACTGTGTGACGACTTCATTTTCTGCGTGATAGCGCTTGACAATCCGATTAATCAGCCCTTGATACTGGATGTCTAACTGCTCATCTGTTTCTACAATTGGCTGATAATAATCCATCCGCTCGCGAATCCGCTGAACCAACTCCTCTGTCACCAGATTGATCTGTTCACCAAAAGCTTGATTGCTACTATATTTATTGAAATTTTTTATCGCCATCACATTTTGCAGGATTTCATTGTGAAGAAATTCGGAGAACTGTTGTTCTGTGTCTTCATTTGCCAGCAGACTTTTCACCATACGGTTACGCTTTAAAAAGAGAACTTTTACATAATCCCTAGCATCTAGCATTTCAGCAGAACGAAAGAGGCGAATCAATTCTTCCGAACAAATCCCGAACAATAGTAACATGATATTCAAGACCAAAAAGCTCGTGTTTAAATCTAGACGAAAGATGATGAAAATGCCTACTAACAAAAACATAACCAGTAAAAACAAGCGTGAAAAAGCTTTTATATAGGACAATTTTAACTCTGATACCTTTTTTTGAAGAGAGCTGATAATTGTTTTGAAGTGTAAAAAAGCTAAAATGCCAACAATTTCCAGATACCAGACTAGGTTCATCACTCCTGAGCCCGTCGTCTTGATATACAAAAAGAAATAAGAAAGAGGCAATATCAAAGCTAATATCCACAAATTTCGTCTCTGATACTTGAGTTTACTTTTCAACTCTTTATGATATAAAATCAGTAAAATCAAGGGAACAAGATTTAAAAAGAAAGACGCAAACAAGGACAGAAATAGAAAAATTGAAGGACCTAACAGATACGAACTAATGGTGATTAGTGTCAACACAAAGGACACACTCAACAGTTCTTCTCCTATTTTCTCTCCCAGAAAGATAATAGACAGAGAACTATACACCAATAAAAAAGAGTTGAGCGGATGAAGAATATCAAAAAAGTGCAACAGGGTGCTCGCAACTCCTTGATTAAATATGGATTGCCAGCTAATGAGAAACATCATCAGGAGCAACCAGAGTTTCAACTCACTATACCGAAAGGTCACAATATTACAAATATAGCTAAATACAATTAAAGCAATAATCAGCAATAAAACCATCTGCAAGGAAAAATCTGTCGAAAAGTCCAGAGGGGTCCTATAATAAATATAAATCATTAAAGCTAGATAATTCAAAATCGTCAACCACCACAATAAAAGTGAGTTTTTCGAGAGCGATTTGACTAACTGTTTCATATGTATCCACTTTCTGAACTACTTTAATATTATTATAACACAATACCAGAATTGCAGGATAGGCAACTCTGGTATTTGACTTAATTTTCAATAATTTGCCAACTTACTCTGTAAGTCACTAGCAAGTAAAGAACAAAGAGTAAAACCGCTACTCCCAGATAGGTGATATCAATAGAAATGCTAGTATTAGCGAAATTTTCAAAATAGCCCAAAAGAGCGGTGCTCAAGGCAAATGCTAGCGGGCCTGCGATGACCAGCGGAACCAAGAAATAACTTAGAATCTGTTGCAAAAGAATAGAGCGATTTTGCTTTCTCTTGTTCCCAAGAAGATATAAGATTTGATAATCATTAACACTATCCAAAGCACTTGTAGAAGTTTGAAGAGACAAGATACTGAGGGAAATAATGATAAAAATAACACTGACAAAAATCATGACAAAGACAATGACGCCCATAAACCCAAGGTAAATCTCAGAAATTCTTCCTTTCGTTTGATAGACGAACGGATTCAACTCTGCTCCATCACGAGTGAAGTAGTATTTTTCAATCCACTGACTCAAGAATGTTTCTACTTCCCGTTTGTCAATGTTTTCTTTGAAATTGGCAACATAGGTCGTGTGGTCTTCCGTCAATCCAACTACTACCGTATCTGGTACAATCAAGGTTCCTGAGTCATTTGTAGTTACTGAAGATAAAAAATAAACTGTTTCAAGTGGCTTTGAAGAGGCAAGGTTGAGAGAATGACCGTTAATCATGAGGATTTTTGTCGTTGATAGAAAGTCCTGGATCTGCTTGGCAGTTCCTTTATAATTGGCATTGACTAGAAATTGGTTTTCTGCCAAGTCAACCGCTTTTTTCCCTTGCAGTTTGCGGAGATGATTGTAGGCAGAAATTCCTAAAATCGGTACTTTTGATTCAGGAAGTTTCTTATCATGCTCCCAGAGATTGCTAGTATCAATCAAATCTTTATAGGTTAAATCACTAGAATAGATAGGACAGCTGTACTCCTCTTTGATGACATTAAAGTCAAAGCCATCGGCTTTCAATCTGTCTTTGACAGATTCCTGAGAAAATTGAAACTCTTTACCACGGTAGAGATTGACAGTTACGTCATAAGGTGAGTATTTGTTCAGCTCTCGATTCATAGTCGTATAAGCACTACCACTAAAAACGAGCAAGCTGAGTGCCAAGGTCAGAGTCAAGGATAAGACAGCCAACGTGACCGAATTACTATCAGCTTGTTTTGAAAATTGACGAATTTTAAAAGTGTTTAGTTTGTTATAGTAGGTTTGAGGCAGTTTTCTAAGAGAGACCAAGATAAAATGGCTCAAGGTATTGTAAAACAAAATCACAAAAATCACGAAGACAGATACCAGCAAGATACCCCAACTTTTCAAGAGTGATAGATGGTGATAGTCTGAAAAATAGAGAGCACCAAAACCGATAACAGCTGTCGAAAGAATAAAGAGAAGTGCTTGAAGAACTGGCTTGCCTTTTGCCAAGACAGATTTCTTGACCCCATTTTCTTGAATGAGTGCAATGATATTTTGCTTTCTAAAAGTGATAATGTCCATGACACCAACAATAAAACTGGTTACCAAATAGGAATAAACTAGTAAGATGACAGACTTACTATCAAAGAAAAGAATACTACCAAAGTAATTGGCCATGAAAAACTCAGATGCAATCTTAGCTAGAATGACCAGTAAGATCACTCCAAGCAAGAAACCTAGAATCAAGGAAAAGATATTGACCAGCATGGTTTCAAAGAACAGGGTACGGATAATCTGCTTCTTCTTCATTCCCAGCGTTGCATAAAGTCCCAACTCTTTCTTGCGCCGTCCCAGCACAAAATTTGTGGCGTAAACGATGAGAAAGGCAATCGCCGATAGAATCAGATAGGAAAGCAAACCAATGTACTGGCTCATCACCGTCGTCAACGTTTCCTTTGCTCCTGATAAACTTTGCATCACTGGATGGCTTGGTAAAGCATTAAAAGCGTAGAGCAAGCTATAAATCAAGGTCAGACTGAAAAAATAGATGGTATAGGTCTGTAAATTTCGAAATACATTTCGTAAAATCAATTTTGGATACATACTCTCCCCCTCCTATCTGGTACGGCTGTAAATCTCTTGCAAATACTGTTCATTAGATAAGCTGTTACGTTCCAAATCATCCATAATCTTTCCATCGCTAAGTAGCACCATCCGTGAGGAATACTTTGCTGCAGCAGGGTCATGCGTAACCAGTAAAATGGTAATACCAAAACTTTTATTGATTTCCTGCAAAAGCGCCATCAGTTTTTCAGAATTGGCAGAGTCCAAGGCTCCTGTCGGCTCATCTGCGATAATCAGTTTAGAATCATCAATCAAGGCTCTAGCAGTTGCCACACGTTGTCGCTGACCACCTGATAACTGATTAGGAAACTTATCTTTTAAGTTTTGGATGGCCAACTTATCCAAAATTTCCTCAATCTTATCCTGATGTTTTTTGATATTTTTCCCCTGAATTTGAAGAGGTAGAACGATATTTTCATAGACCGTCAAGGTTTCCACCAAGTTGTAGGCTTGGAAAATATAGGAAATGTTTTTAGCACGATAGTCAGCTAGTTCATTTTCCTTAGCATTTATGATGTCAAAATCTTCAAATCGAATCTCACCTGATGTTGGTTTATCAATCGTTGAAATACAGTTGAGGAGTGTTGTTTTTCCACTACCACTGGCTCCCATAATTGCCAGAAATTCACCTTTTTCAACGGATAAGTTCACATCTAATAAAGCATAAACGATATTATCCCCTTGACCAAATGTTTTCGTTAATCCTGTCACGATAAGCTGTTTCATCATTTCATTCCTCCGTTTCTTTATTACGCTCTCATTATACGGTTTCTTTCAAGGTTTGCCATGAGTATTTTGTGCAATATATTCAAGTTATAAAAAACCGATGCCTTTTTCAGGTATCGGTTGATGTTGATTATTTGCGATCGTTTCTTTTTTTCATAAAGTAAACAATCCCTATGACAACAACTCCTAAGACCAGTACAGGTGCATAGAATTCTAGTGTTCCAATAATTCCTTCCATTTTATCCTCCTGTCAAAGAATAGAGGTGGTTTTATCCACAGCGCACGTTTGGCGAAATACATTCATAAGAATATGCAAACCACCAAGCACAGCACCCCTGTGCTGTTAATCTAACAGCCGTATCCTACCCAGCAGCAGATTTTCCATCCAATTCTTGGCTATTAATTTCCATAATCCAAAGAATCAATCTCAAAGTTGTCTTGTTTTATTTGTATTTCTCCCCGTAAATATAACACCAAATCAAAATGTTGTCAATGTTTTGTAATAAAACACTAGAATTCTCCTTTTGTTTTATCTAACAACGAACATTATTTCTCGTACACTCATAGGAATAGGTGAAATACAATCCACAGAGACCTGCTAGTGTCATTTTAAAAGCTGTGTACCACTAGCTTCTAATTTAGTAGAAAGTTCTTGGTTTTCAACCTCAAAACTTAGAGAATCAATCTCTGAACGACTTGTATTTTTAGCCATAAGGTTGCCTCCTTCCTTCTTTTGGATGATCATCTTTACAATAACTAGTATAAACTCTAGTATTGGCTAAGTAATGAGTAAATCGTGCAAGTTTCTTATTTTCGAGGAAAATTTTTAATCTTATTTACTAAATGATTTAGAAGTTTCTTCTTAACTACTTTACAGAGACTCACACAATGCTCCTGATTTTCCTATCTTCTTTGGCGATTCTGACACAAGTGTGGTACAATAAAAACATGAGAATTCAACAATTACACTATATTATCAAAATCGTCGAAACTGGCTCCATGAATGAGGCAGCCAAGCAACTCTTTATCACCCAGCCGAGTCTTTCCAATGCTGTGAGAGATTTGGAAAATGAAATGGGCATTGAAATCTTTATTCGTAATCCTAAGGGAATCACCTTGACCCGTGATGGGATGGAGTTTCTCTCTTATGCCCGTCAGGTTGTCGAGCAAACTCAGCTTCTGGAGGAACGCTATAAAAATCCTGTCGCCCACCGTGAACTCTTTAGCGTTTCGTCTCAGCACTATGCCTTTGTGGTCAATGCCTTTGTTTCTCTACTCAAGAAAAGCGATATGGAGAAATACGAGCTCTTCCTTCGTGAAACTCGTACTTGGGAAATTATCGACGACGTCAAGAACTTCCGTAGTGAGGTCGGTGTCCTCTTTTTAAACAGTTATAACCGAGATGTTTTAACCAAGATGCTGGATGACAACCACCTGCTGGCTCACCATCTTTTTACCGCTCAACCGCATATCTTTGTCAGCAAGACCAATCCTCTGGCAAAGAAAGACAAGGTGAGACTGTCTGATTTGGAAAACTTCCCTTATCTCAGCTATGACCAAGGAACTCACAACTCCTTCTACTTTTCAGAAGAGATTCTTTCTCAAGAGCACCACAAGAAATCCATCGTGGTTAGTGACCGTGCCACCCTCTTTAATCTCTTGATTGGTTTGGATGGATATACCATTGCAACAGGGATTTTGAACAGCAACCTCAACGGAGACAATATCGTTTCTATCCCACTAGATATTGATGACCCAATTGAGCTGGTCTATATCCAGCATGAAAAAACCAGCCTATCTAAGATGGGCGAACGCTTTATCGACTATCTCCTAGAAGAAGTCCAGTTTGATAGTTGAGAAATAATAAGAACCAATATGTAGGCTAGCAACAACCTGCATATTGGTTCTTTTTACTTATAATTAAAAGTTTCCCCTGCCAACTTATCAGCTAGCTTGGGAAAGAGGGTATAAAACTTATGGGCTAGGTTCAACAACATCGGTAGATTGAGTTCTCGTTTGTTTTTTCCTATGGTCTTAACAATTTTTTGCGAGACAGCATCTGGTTCCAATAGAAAACGGTCAACCGACTTGAGATAGGTTCCATCTGGGTCGGCCTGGTCAAAAAATCCTGTACGAATTGGTCCTGGATTGACTGTTGTCACATAGACTCCATAGGGCATAAGTTCGAGACGTAACGCATTTGAAAAACCAATGGCCGCAAACTTGGTCGCTGAGTAGAGACTAGACTTGCCAGTAGCAATCAAACCAGCCATGCTAACAATATTGATGATATGGCCTTTTCGACTTTCCTTCATTCGAGCCGCAAGACGACGAGACAGATTCATCAGGGCAAAGGTATTGACCTCAAACATCTGATGAATATCTTGGTCGGAAATCTGGTCAAATTCCTCAAAGATCCCGTAACCAGCGTTGTTTATCAAGACATCAATCTTGCCATAACGGAGATAGAGGTCTGCTACCAGAGTTTCTAAGGCTGAATCATCGGTAATATCGATTTCAATCAATTCTGCATGGGGATGGTCTCCGTAGAGTTGGGCTAATTTTTCCTTATTTCTACCAAGCAAGATGAGTTGGTCATTTTGCAAGAGTTTGACCATTTCTTGGGCTAGGCCACCGCTAGCTCCGGTAATGAGAATAGTAGACATACTGTTCCTTTCTCAATCTTTTAGATTTCCACTTCTTCCAAGTCTTTGACCACATGGACATTTTCAAAGACACTAGCAGCGTCTTTTTTGAGCTTGCTGATATCTTTTGAGAGGAAACGAGCACTGATATGGTTGAGCAGGAGTCGTTTAGCACCTGCTTCTACTGCTACTTGTGCAGCTTGCATGTTAGTAGAGTGGCCATGGTTACGAGCAATTTTTTCATCACCCTTGCCATAAGTCGATTCATGGACAAGGACATCGGCATTGACAGCCAGACGCACACTGGCATCCGTTTTTCGAGTGTCTCCTAAAATAGTGATAATTTTACCTGGACGTGGAGCTGAGATATAGTCTGCTGCCTTGATTTCAGTTCCGTCTTCCAAAACAACATCCTGGCCGTTTTTGATTTTCCCAAAAAGTGGGCCAAATGGGACACCTGCCGCCTTGAGTTTTTCAGCGTCCAAGGTCCCTTCTAGATCCTTTTGCATGACACGATAGCCAACACAGAAAATAGTATGATCCAGCTCCTCTGCATACACCGTGAATTTATCGGTCTCAAGGATTTTTCCTAGAGAATCTTGGTCAAACTCATGAAAATGAATACGGTAAGGCAGGCGAGAACCCGACACACGAAGACTGGTTAAGACAAAAGACTTGATCCCTTGAGGTCCATAGATTTCCAAATCTGTCTGCTCTTCATTGGCCTGAAAGGCACGACTAGATAGGAAACCTGGCAAGCCAAAGATGTGGTCTCCATGCAAGTGGGTGATAAAGATTTTGCTGACCTTACGTGGTCGAATCGTGGTTTCCAGAATGCGATTTTGCGTACCTTCTCCACAGTCAAAGAGCCAAACTTCGTTAATCTCGTCCAAGAGTTTCAGGGCGAGACTTGAAACGTTGCGGGCTTTAGAGGGCTGACCAGCCCCCGTTCCTAAAAATTGAATATCCATTCGATACTTTCTAATTAATCAATATATAACATGGCTGTGCGGTTTTCCGATCGGAAATAGCGTTTGCCAGAAAAAGCTGTAGCTTCTTGCAGTAAATCCTCTTGGCTGTAGCCTTTGAGACGCTTACGACCATCAGCCAAGCTTTCTAAATCTGTCAAAGCTGTGAGATTTTCCACGTTCACAACTTCCTCGTCCCCGACAGCCTTCATGTAAATCTTGCCAGACTCTTCAAAGACTAGTTGATGGGGAAAAATTTGCGCAATTTCAAAAAGCAAGTCTTCTGAAATAACCTCTTTATTTTCAGAGAAAATTCGACCCAGACCCTCACTCTCATAACAAAAACCAAAGGATTTACCAGACAGATTAAGCCGAATAAAAGGTTTGTTTTCGAGAGTGAAACTTGGCTCAGTATTGTAAAGATTCAGTTCCTGACTGAGTTCCGCAAAATAATCCGTCGCAGCCTCAGGACTCTTTTTCTGGTAGAGTTCTGCAAAGTAAGCATTGACCACGCTAGGCGGAGGTGTGATCAGTGCCAACTGCTCCTGCTTTGTTTTACAAGCTAGAAGTTGATCCAGATAGACCTTATCCAGACTTGTATAGCCCCCATATTTTAGAGCCAACGTTTTAATATCAGTCATAAAATTCCTCTAACCTCCATTTATTTTTCTCGGAAATGTAGCCTGTAATGACTTCCCCATCATCTTGATAATCACGTTCTTCAAGAATCGCAACACTTTCTAAATCATGAATCTTGTAGGACTTTGAAAAAGGCACGCGCAGGGTAAATCTATCAAAAATCTCCTTGATTTTCTCTAAAAACAAAGCCTGCAAATTCTCACGACTATCCTCAGCCTTGGCAGAAATGAGGGCATAGGGCGTTTGGGTCGGCGTAAAATCCTCCACCAAATCCGCTTTATTATAAAGGGTCAGGCGAGGAATATCTTCCATGTCCAAGTCTTTCATAATGGACAAGACTGTTTTTTCATGCTCCTCGTGGTAAGGATTGCTGGCATCGATAACATGAACCAGAAGGTCCACATGCTTGCTTTCTTCCAAGGTTGACTTGAAACTGGACACCAACTCTGTCGGCAAATCTTGGATAAAGCCCACGGTATCTGTCAAAGTTACTTGGAGATTTCCCCCCAGATGGATACTCTTAGTCGTCGCATCGAGAGTCGCAAATAGCTCGTCTGCCTCATACTGGGTCTTACTGGTCAAGGTGTTCATGATAGTTGACTTCCCAGCATTGGTATAACCAATCAAACCAATCTTAAAGGTGCTGGACTCCAGACGTTTTTCTCTGACTGTCGCCCTATTTTTCTCAACCACCTTGAGCTGGCGCTCGATATCTGTGATTTGATTGCGAACGCTACGACGGTTCAGCTCCAACTGGCTTTCACCAGGTCCACGAGAACCAATTCCCCCTGCCTGACGGCTGAGCATAATTCCCTGACCAACCAAGCGAGGCAAGAGATATTTGAGCTGGGCTAGGTGGACTTGGAGCTTCCCTTCATGGCTTCGAGCCCGCATGGCAAAGATATCCAAAATCAACTGCATACGGTCAATGACCTTGACACCCAAAACTTCCTCTAGATTGACATTTTGCCTTGGAGTCAAGCGGTTGTTGACAATGACAGTGGTGATTTCTTCTGCATCCACCATGAGCGCAATTTCTTCTAACTTACCAGATCCGACGAAGGTCTTGGAATCATATTTTTCACGTTTTTGTCTGTAGCTATCTACAACGACTGCCCCTGCCGTTTTCGCTAAACTGACCAATTCTTCCATGGAGAGGTCAAAATTGTCCATACCCTGCAATTCCACACCAATCAGCAGGACTCGCTCCTCTTTTTTCTCCGTATCAATCATCTAAAAACTCCTCTATCTGGCTTAAAATGCGGTCTTTCACACCAGCTTCTCCAATCTGATAAAAGGTGACCTGCATGCGATTACGGAACCAGGTCAACTGACGCTTGGCAAAACGACGGGTAGCCTGTTTGAGATTCTCACTGGCTTCCTCCAAGGTCTGCTCTCCACGGAAATAAGGAAAGAGTTCCTTGTAGCCAATGCCTTTAGCAGCCTGTACATCTGGATAATGGTCAAAAAGCCACTTGGCTTCATCCAAAAGCCCAGCCTCAAACATCAAATCCACTCGATGATTGATTCGTTCATAAAGCTGACTTCGCTCATCATCCAAGCAGATAATCAGCGGTTCATATAGACTCTCTTGATTTTCCAAATCCTGACCAAAATGGGCAATTTCCAAGACACGCATAGCACGACGACGATTAAACTGAGGAATCTCAAGGCCTGCTTGCGCCACAAGATGAGCTAATTCCTCATCCGTATAAGGCTCCAAGCTAGTCCGATAGGACAAAATCTCCTCATGGGGAGTCTCCCCACCCAGGTGGTAGCCTTCAAGCAAGCTCTGGATATAAAGTCCAGTCCCACCGGCGATAATGGCTAGCTTGCTACGGCTGTGAATATCCTCAATAGCCATCTTAGCTTCTGAAACAAAATCAAAAGCCGAGTAAGACTCGGTTACCTCTCTAACATCGATTAAATGATGGGGAACAGCTGCCTGCTCTTCTGGACTAGCCTTAGCCGTCCCAATATCTAGACCTCTATAGACTTGTTGGCTATCTCCACTAACCACTTCGCCATTAAAACGCTTGGCCACTTCAATAGCAAGGGCTGTTTTTCCAACAGCAGTCGGTCCAACAATCACAATTATTTTTGTTTTCATCTTTTTTCCTTGAAAAATTCCCATTTTTTCGTTACTATTATTATAACACAAAAAGGTCAGTCAGAAAAATGTGACCTCTTGAGGAGGCTGGCTGATTGAGAATATAAAGGAGGAAGACTCATGGCTAAAGGATTCGCTAAAGGTCTTGTAACAGGTGTCGCAGGAACTGTCGCTGCACTTGCAGGCGCGGTATACGCATTTAAAAAGAAAGTAATCGAACCAGAAGAGCAAAAAGCAGCTTTCATCGAAGAAAACCGTAAAAAAGCAGCTCGTCGTCGCGTATCACGTTAAGAAACAAAAGAAGTTGGGATTTATTGTCTCAACTTCTTTTTTCTATTCTTTTATACTCAATGAAAATCAAAGAGCAAACTAGGAAGCTAGCCACAGGTTGCTCAAAGCACTGCTTTGAGATTGTAGATAAGACTGACGAAGTCAGCTCAAAACACTGTTTTGAGGTTGTGGATGAAGCGACGCTGACATGGTTTGAAGAGATTTTCGAAGAGTATTAAATAGCTAGGTCAAACTTCAACTGTGGCTTAACGGGGTCATAATCCACCAAGTCAAAATCTTCTGCTTTGATATCAAAGAAATTAGTCCCATCAGGAACATTCAAAACCAAGCGAGGTTGGCAGTCAGACGGCTCACGACGAAGCAATTCCTGAGCTTGTTCAAATTGATTATCATAGATATGGAGGTTGTTGATAAAGTAGAAGAACTTCCCAACCTTCCAGCCAAAATGCTTGGCAATCATCATCTGCAAAGCCACATACTGCATAGCGTTGATATGGTGGGCCACCAACATATCATTCGAACGCTGAGTCAAGGTTGCATCCAGATAGATTTCTCCATCTACACGGCGGACATCAAACATGGTCTGAAAGGCGCATGGGAGTAGCCCATCTGTCTCCTCAAAAGCTTGATAATCCCAGAGAGAGATAATATTGCGGCGGTTCCAAGGGTTGGCTTCCAACTGTTTGAGAATCTTATTGATGATGTCGTGTTTCTTAACAACTGCCCCATAGCGCTCACCGATGGTTCCTGTATCCCCCACTTCCCAGTCATTCCAGTAGTGAACATTGTACTTGTCATTAAGCACCTCTAGGCTATTTGACTGGTCTTGGTAAATCCAGAGCACTTCTTTGATAGCTGATTTGATGGCAATAGGACGCAAGGTTGTGATGGGGAATTCCCCCTTGGCCAAGTCATACTCGGCAAAGGCACCAGTTACGTACTTAGAGTTGGCAACTGTCCCATCCTTGTACTTGGGACGTGCTTGCTCAGAAAAGACACCATCTTTGAGTATTCGTTCAATATTCTCTTTAAAAATCGTATCTGCTTTTGTCATTCTCTCTCACCTCATTTATTGTCCTAACTAGTATAGCATAAAAAAAGAAAGGAGGAAAATCACTCGCTTCTGGAAAGCAATTTTCTCCTTTTTTATTTTATTGCAATACAAGTGATGCTGCTCCGATAACTCCAGCGTCGTTTCCTAAAGTCGCAAGAGCTAATTTTGTTGATGTGCGTACTTGTGGGAAACTATTTTCATCGTAAACTTTTTGAACACCTTGTAGAAGGAATTCTCCCGCAGCTGACACACCACCACCGATGACGATTGTTGATGGGTTTAGAATCGAACCGATGTTAGCACAAGCGATTCCCAAGTAACGTGAGAAGTTACGATAAACGATCAAGGCGAGGTCGTCTCCTTCTTTTGCGAGATCAAAGACAGTCTTAGCGGTTACTTCTTCTCCGTTATCAATCAAGCGTTTCAAGGCTGCATCGCCTTCGTATTCATCAGCATAGCGACGAGTCAAGTTGACAATCCCTGTTGCTGAAGCAACTGTCTCAAGACAGCCTTTTTTACCACAGGTACATGCGATTGGTTGGTCAAAGTCAACAGTGATGTGGCCAAGCTCACCTGCTGCACCAGCAACACCGTGAAGCAATTTGCCTTCTGCGACGATACCGCCACCAACACCAGTCCCGAGTGTCATAAAGACAACATCTGGTTGGTTATCACCAGCACCCATCCAGCGCTCACCAAGAGCTGCTACGTTGGCATCATTATCGATGAAGAATGGAATACCCAAGGCTTTTTCAATCTTTTCTTTAATTGGTTGAAGGGTTTTCCAGTTCAAGTTGTAGGCACCAATAACAGTCCCTTTTTCACGGTCAACCACACCTGGTGATCCCATTCCAATACCTTGGAAGTCCGCTGCTACCAATCCAAGCAAATCCAAACGATGTTGAATAGACTCAATCATATCATCAACGATATGACTTCCCTCATCCAAAATGTTGGTCTTGATAGACCATTTTTCTTGGATTTCTCCTGCTATTGTCAAGATTGCAAATTTGATAGAAGTTCCACCAAGGTCAATCCCAATAATCTTTTGACTCATCATATTCTCCTTTTTCATTATGAATTAATTGAAAATGCTTACAGATATAGTATAACAAAAACTAATCGTTTATGCAAAGGTTTGCATTAACTTTCTGGATTTTATCCTGACTTATGGTTTCCAGAGACCTGAGGCATCTACATAGTAGCGACCTCCATCAACTCGCTCATTTTTAGCCATTTTACCATCCGATTTCAAATAGTAGTTCCCTTGCCAAGCATTGCGAGCATAAGATCCATCTGATTTCAAGTAATACCAAGCTTGATAGGTAGCATCATAAACCCATTCGCCTTTAGCCATTTTACCGTTTGATTTAAGGTAGTAAGCTCCTTGCCATGTACTGTAAGCATAAGATCCATCTGATTTCAAGTAATACCAAGCTTGATAAGAATCATCATAAATCCATTCGCTCTGGGCCATTTTTCCGTCTGCTTTCAGATAATAACTTCCTTGCCAAGTATTTTTCACTGGATTTCCATTTCCATCAAAGTAGTACCAAGCACCGTCCTGCTTAACCCAACCACTTGTTGTAGATGAAGTTGTGTTGGTTTGAGCCGCAGTTGCTTGTTTTGCTTTAAAGGCACCCTTAGGAGCATTTTTCAATTCGCAAGCCACACCATCATGATCGCGGTCTAACTTGGCAGAATAACCAGGATCCCCCTCATGAAGATCCGAATAGCCATTAGCCCAAGCTTCCTTACAACTAGAAAAATGAATGTTTTCTTCCGCTAAAACTGGTTGTGAAAACAAAGCCAAAACTGGCAATGTAGCCAGACTCATTTTTAAAAATAGACGTTTGTTCATCTTTTTCTCCCATAATTATGATATCGATTTCATGTTTATTTTATCAGATTTATTTCTTCAATTCAAGGAAAAATCAATCCTAGTTCTTATAACTTTTCATTACAATTCTTATTTTTGTTTTTGAATAAATAACTCATACAAACCTCTCACTGCATTACAGCCGTAAATAGCTTCTGCTTGGGCTAAGTCTTTCAAGGTCAAGACTTTCTCTTCTACCTGTCCTGTTTCTAGTAAATACTGGCGATAAATTCCTGGCAAGATACCAAGTCTGATAGGTGGTGTGTAGAGTTTCCCAGCAATTTTCAAAACCAAATTTCCAATAGATGTTTCAAGAAGTTCTCCAGACTTATTATGGTAAATCTTCTCTTGTTCCCCTAGGTTCAAATGCGGTCTATGAGTTGTTTTAAAGTAGGTAAATGCTTGCTGCAAATTGGATTCCTGAAGACAGAGTTGGACATGGCAGAAGGTTGGACTAAGAGGTTCCAATACTTGACGATCGACTTCTATCTCTCCAGATTTGCTAAGGCTAATTCGCAAACGGTAGTCTTGATTATCATCACAAGCCTGACACTCTTCCTCTATCTTTTGTCTTAAGTCTTCTGCATCAAAAGGAAAGGCAAAATATCGACTTGCTTTTCTCAGTCTTTCCAGATGTTGTTCTTCAAACAATAAGTTCTTCTGGCTGATTTTCCCTGTAGTAATCAGTTGGAAACGAGCTTGTTTACGATAAAGAACTGCCGCCTTTTGATGAACCTCGCGGTATTCAGATTCCCATGTGCTATCCCATGTAATGCCTCCGCCAACTCCATAGATAGCTTGCCCCTTGTAGAGTTGAATAGTCCGAATGGCCACATTGAAAATCCGTCGTCTATTTGGAAGCAAGAGACCAATCGTTCCACAGTAGACTCCTCTAGGTTGTGGCTCCAAGTTCTTAATGATTTCCATAGTCGCAATTTTCGGTGCACCCGTTATGGAACCACAAGGAAAGAGAGAACGGAAGATTTCAACAAGGTCAACATCCTCTCGCAACTGACTCTTGATGGTCGAAGTCATCTGCCATACAGTAGAATACTGCTCCACTTGACACAGACGCTCCACATGCTCGCTCCCCACCTCAGAAATACGGTTCATATCATTGCGCAAGAGGTCCACAATCATCATATTTTCAGAGCGATTTTTGGGATCCTGTTCCAACCAACTGGCCTGCTCCAAATCTTCTTGGTCAGTCATGCCACGCTGAGTCGTTCCCTTCATTGGTCGCGTTGTCAACTCACGGTCATTTTGCTCAAAAAAGAGCTCTGGACTCATGGATATCACTGCCATCTCGTCATGTTCAACATAGGCATTGTAGCCCGCCTCCTGTTCTACCACCATGCGATTGTAGATGGCAAAAGGATTGGCACTTAAGTCCTGTTTGAGTTGGACGGTGTAGTTGACCTGATAGGTGTCTCCCTGCCGCAAATGATGATGTATCTGTGCAATAGCCTTTTCATAGTTTGCTGCAGACGTTACTTCCTGCCAGTTTGAAGGCAAATCAACCTCATCATAAATCAGAGGAATAGGGGATGTTTCTACGCTATCATGAACTGTAAAATATAGCAGGTACTCTGCCAGTAAAGGAGCTTTATGAACTGCTAATTTCTCCTCAAAAGCAGGTGCAGCCTCGTAGCTGACATAGCCCACCACATAGTAGCCCTGCTCTTGGTAGCTTTCCACTTGTGCCAACAAGTCTGCCACTTCTGCTAAATCTCTCGTTTTTAACTCTTTGATAGGCTGGGTAAAGGTGTATCTCTCCCCAAAAGCCCTAAAATCAATCACTGTTTTTCTATGCATACCTTAAGTATAGCACAAAATAAGAAAACCCTCATCCGCAAAGCAGATGAGAGATTTAAATTATTTAAAGATTGAAGTTTTAAAGCTGTTTGTTTGTTGAAGAAGTTTCTTGAAGATTTTCTCTTTAAGTGATACAGTATTATCAAATTTAACTGATCCATTTTTAAGAGTAGCTTTATCTTTATCAACGGCAGCAGAGAATGCTTGTTTTAAATCGTCATAACTATTATAAGTAGTACCGTCGATTGTAACAGGGTTAAATCCTGCTTTAGCTTTCTCAACAACTTCTCTGAAGTATTCTTTCTTCCAATCTTCTAGAGTATTAAATTTACCATCAGAAACTTTCTTAATGATAAAGTCATCACCTAGAGTAGCATGACCAGCTTTTTTAGACTCATTTTTCAACATGTTAGAAGCATAATTTAGGAAGCCTTTTTCATATCCAAAGTAACCCCACATACGGAAGGTGTTATGTTTGAATGACATTGCTCCTGGAGCTCCTTCACTTGTGTTACCTCCGTAGATACCTGCAGTGATAGGCACAGTTACATAAGCAGAACCGAATCCAGTTGGATCATACTGACCATTACCAGGACCGTGCTTGGTCATGAAGTTTTTCTCTACTAAGTCGTTAACAGATGTTAAATTATATTCTTTTTCTTCTGCATTTAAATCTCTAACGTTGTCGTATTGGTTCTTCGTATTAGCTCCACGAAGTTTCTTATCTACTTTCTTGAACCAAGCGTTGTTTAGTTCTTTACTGCCTTTATCAAGAACGGCTTCACCTTCAAGGTAGTCAAGAAGCATTAGAGTATCGTTGAAACCTTTCATGTAATGATCAATTTCATCGCGAGTAGTAAGGTCATTTGGATTCGTGTTATACCATTGATTTCCATTATTTGGACGTTCGTAGGCCATATTCAATCCTAGTGCTTTAAAATCACCGTTTGGACTTGTTTCAGCAGGTGATTGTAACATACCTTGTGCGAATGCCTCTAGGTCAGTACCTTCACGGTGTCTTGAACCACCTAAGTAAACCATACGGTCATTTACGTGAGTTGTTTCGTGAGTGAAGGCTGAGATACCAAAGTCACTAATCATATCAGTAACCATAAAGAAGACTGAATCATCCTTATAAGGGTTACCGTAAATACGAGCTACAGCTCCCATACGCCAGTCAGTTGCGTGGTAACGATCAGTTGGTCCGTATAATTCACGGATAGGTGCTACGTCTTTACCACTATTCGTATGTCCGTATTTATCTGTGCTGATTCCTTTATAGTTTTGGTTATCTAACACAGGAGTTGGTACCATATTGTTGCTCTTAAGCAGTTGGTTACGAACTTTATCTAATGATAGACGAGACCAGAAGTCTAGGTAATTTTGTTGACCTTTAGCAACTTTATCGATTTCTTTCTTGAATGCCTCACGTTCTGCTTCAGTATTTTTACCATATTTCTCGAATGAACTGTAAGCCATAGTGTTATATGTTGAGATTAAGAACATATGAGCATCTTTTAAGTTTAATAGTGGAAGAATCATTTTACCGTGAACATCATTATTTAATCCTTCATAGGCTCTGTGTTTCTTATCAGCAAATTCAGGTGTTGTAGTTTTCGGTTCAACAACATATACATTATCTTTAGTTGCTTTTATGAACCAATCGTTTAAGTCAGTATCACTTGTGAAGAGTTCCATATTGTATTTTAAGAAATCGTTTAGGTTTCCTTTACCAGTAGCACCAGCAATAATTTCGCGGTATGCATCGTGAGTACGATTACCTTTCACGTTGTTTTCTTTAGAACCAATATTAATAATTCTATCTAATACACTAACGTTCTTACCGTAGAAGTCAGGTTTGAATAACATTAACTCTTTAATGTTAAAGTCATCGAATTTAACTCCGTAGTAACGGTTGAGGTAAGACAAACCAAGAAGAACTGCTGCTTTGTTGTCATCGATTTTCTTAATCAAGGCACGTTTAGCGGCTTCATCTGTGTTCAGTTGGTGATCTTCATTTTCCACTAACTTCGTAACAAATTGAGTAAGATTATCTTTCACATACTTGAAGCTTTCTTCTAGATAAAGATTCTTAACTGCGTTAACTTTTCCATCACCATTTCTTCCAAACAGTTTGTAAACATCGTCAGATTGCAGTTCAACTGGACTCAATTTACTTTCGATAGCACTGATTAAGTCAGCACGATCTTTAACAACCATGTTTGGTGTGTAAACAACTTCACCAAGCTCAGCAACACTATACTCTTTTACTTGCTTAACTTGAGAGTCCTTAGGAGAAATCGTAAAGATATCTTTTGTCTTATCCGCGTAGTGAACCATAATGTGGTCAGCAGCTGTAAGGTCTGTGACAAAGTCATTGCCTTTCATTGCAGTTACAGACAATACTTCTTTAGTTAATAAATTTGATCCAGCAGGAATCTTGTTCCCTTGATTTACAATCCATTCTTTGTTGTAGAACGGTTGAAGTTTTTCAACATTACGGTAAGCAAGTTCACGAGATGCATCATAGTCAACAATGTTTTTGTATTGATCAGCTTTACTTACAATATTGTTCAGTTTGTCTTCAATAGGAAGTGTGCTTTCGAATTTATCAGCAGTGATTCCCATTTTAGCAATTAATTCATCAGCTTTTTCTTTAGTTATGCTAGGAATTTTTTTAGAATTTTTATAAGTTGTTTTACCTTCACTTACACCCTCAACACTGTAGTTGCGCTTCGTTCTAGAGTATGTAAAGTAATCATCAGCATCAATATCAGAGTGACCAAAGACCATTTCACCAGTCTTAACTTTCATCATAGTGATGTTGTCTTCTATAGCCCCTAGTGCCCAGTTAGTCCCTAACAGTCCACCAGACATAACGGCTTCCTTCAGTTCGATAGATCCTTTTGCTACAGAGTTTCGAAGAGTACCTTCTTTACCTAAAGTGCTGTTGTTGCCACCATTTTGAGATGAATATACGATTCCTGCAGCTTTAGCTTTGTTACCTGTAATTTCAGCATCAACATAAGCTTTTTCTACAATACCTTTCCAGTTTTCACCGACGATACCTGTTAAGTAACCACCTCGATTTCCAGCAGCGTGTACTTTACCGATAAATGCAACGTTACTTAATTTTCCACTACCATCAATTTTATTGATAACACCAGATACATCATTATTACCAACAACGTTACCTGTTACTTTAATGTTTTCTACAGTAGCATTATTTTTGATAACATTTGCTATCGGTGCAATCCTATCAGTCCCTGACATGTCGATATTTACATTTTCAAGTAGTAAATCTTTAACAGTACCACCGACAATATCACCGAATAAAGGTCTGTTCATATTACTAATGGTAAATTTATTACCGTCAGTGCTTGTTAATGTTCCTTTAAAAGCATTAGTAACATAAGATTTTCCTGCTGGTTTAACGTTAGCAGCATTGATATTACTACCAAGCTTAAATGTGCCAGTCGGGTCTTTTTGCATAGCTTTTACAAGGTCGTCAAAGCTATAATATACATCACCTTCGTGTGCTTTTTGTTTTTCAAAGTAATGAACATACTCTTCGCTAAGTGTGTTATCTGCATTACGTTGAACTAAGTCTGGTGCTTTGGCAGTAACTTTATATAAAGTTTTTCCGTCTTTTTCTACTTCTTCAATCTTGTCAACAGCAAGTCGTGTAACCTTGTTGTCGTGAGTTGTAACTCGTAGGTAAAGTGGGGCAACATCAGCTGGTTTTTCTGTAAGCAAACTAGTATCTGTTTCATTACCGTCAGCGTCCACACTCATCAAGCTTGTTTCTTTGATATTTTTGATTTCAACTTTTTTGAGGTCAATTCTTAGAGGTTCTTCATTCAGAACTACTTCCTCATCGCCTTCACCACGGTCATAAACCATCTTAGTTTCAATCTTATAATCTTTGTAGTATTGCAAATCTGTCAGGCTAGCTGTTAAGTTGTCAGGTGAAACATTCAATGTTTTCACAATCTCATCACCTTTTTTCAGAGTTAAGGTGATAGATTTAATGGCCGCCTTGCTTGGATTTTCTAGACTGTATTTAACATCTGAAGTCCGTTTCAAATCCTTAGGTTCAACTGCAGTGATGGTCAATACTGGTTTTTCAAAGGTCTTAGTACCACGTTTCAAAATTCGGTCTTGAGGGGCCTCAAGGATTTCCTCTGTTACTTTTGGTGCTTCCTCAGTCTTAACTCCTTTGATAGTATTAAAGGTCTTAGTGATTTTTTTCTGACCTTCTTTACCTTCTTGAGCTACAACTTCTAAACCTTTTTTCAGTTGAGCATCTTCTTCAATCTTTTCTTCGAATGGAATCTTTTCAAGGCTTTCCTCTACAAGAGTTCCTTCAATTGGTTTTGTACCACGGCTTACCTGTTGGTTTACAGGTTCCTTGGTTACTTCTGTGCTAGTTGAAAGAACTTGGTCAGTTTTAACACCTTCTACTGTTTTATAAGTTGTTTTAGTAACTTGACTACCTTTTTCACCATTTCTTACGACAGTTTCTTCGTCCGTATACTTGGTTGGATCCTCAGTCGTTTCAGTTTTGTAGTCTAGGTCTGTAGTCGATGTTTCAACAAGGGTTCCCTCGATTACTTTGTACTCAGGTAACGGTTCTTGTACAAGAGCTTGACCTGCTTTACCTTCCTCTTGTGTACCTTTTACTTCGATTGGAGCTTCTGGCAATTCTGGCTGTGTTAGTGCTTGACCTGCTTTACCTTCTTCTTGAGTTCCTTTAGACTCTACTATAGCTTCTGGTAGTTCCGGTTGCGTTAAAGATTGACCTTCCTTACCTGCTTCTTGAGTTCCTTTAGACTCTACTGTAGCCTCTGAAAGTTCTGGCTGTACTAAAGCTTGGCCTTCTTCGCCTGCCTCTTGAGTTCCTTTTGCTTCTACTGGGGCTTCTGGCAATTCCGGTTGTGTTAAGGCTTGGCCTGATTTACCCTCCTCTTGAGTTCCTTTTGCTTCTACTTGAGCCTCTGGCAATTCTGGCTGTGTTAGTGCTTGACCTTCTTTGCCTGCCTCTTGGGTTCCTTTAGCTACTTGGTGGCTTGGTTCAGTTTGTGGTACTGGAGTTGGGGCAGGTTGCACCTCTTTCTTAGTTCCGACTGCAATGACTTGCGGCACAGGATTTTGAACCACTTGGTCTTCAATGACTTCTCTAACTTCTTGACCATTGACCATCGATACTTTAGTTACAAGACGACGCTGACCCTTTACTCCTGCTGTGACGATACGAGTCTTTCCTTCTGCTAGATTCGCATCTGAACTTGTGACCGTTTCAAAAGGAATCTCCACCAAGCTCTCTTCCTGTCTAACCTGAGGCTTCTCAGAAACTGGTTTTTCTTCAACAGCAGGAGCAACTGGATTCTCTACTACAGGTTTTTCGATGACAGTTTCTGGAGTGACAGCAGGTCTTTCTTGAACGACTTCTGTTTTCTCGATTTCTTTTGAACTTTGCTTTTCGACTGGCAACTGAGGCTTCTCAGAAACTGGTCTTGATGGATGGAGTTCTGCTTCCTTGAAGTAGCCAATGTATTCATAGCCATCAATATGAATAATCCCTTCAGCTAAACCTTCATGTGTAGTAGCCGAAATAGTTTGGTTATAAGAAAGCAATTCTTTATTTTCAAATGCAAATGTCCCGTAAGGCACAAAGGTGCTAGCTCCTAAAGAACCAATCAAGAGAACACCTAGAACCTCTTTGCGACCTTTTTTGGACACTAAAAAGACTGCTAGAGAAGCCGTTGCCAAGCCAAGACCTGCTAGGGCTAGCTCCCTACTTCCCGTGTATGGAAGTTGTTGACTGTTAGCTGCCTTCTTACGATAAACTACATAGAGAATATCATCATCTTGAAATTCTGTAGGAACCTCATGGTGAATCAGGGCTTTTTCAGACTCGGTCAATTCCTGCTCCGCCAAATAACGGTAATGAACACTATGAGCACTGCCAACTTCATTGGCTTGAACCTTATCTACTGAAAGGGTACTGGCTCCAAAAAGGAAGGCTCCGATAGCTACAGGACCTACCCCAACAGTTAACTTACGAATTGAATATTTTGTGATTTTTTCTAGTTGTTGTTTTGTTTTTCTCATTCTCACGACTTTCTAATAGAATCTTGTGGATAGTGCGCACGCGCACCTCCAATTAATTTTGGACGACTAGCCAGCGCCGTTACGTGGGCATGACCAATTTCTCTCAAAAGAGGGCGAATCGGAACCTGAACATGCTTAACATGCATGCCAATTGCAGTGTCTCCGATATCCAATCCAGCATGGGCCTTGATAAATTCAACCTCAACTGGATCCTTCATAAACTTGAAGGCTGCCAACTGACCTGAACCTCCTGCATGAAGGGTAGGAAGGACACTGACCATTTCCAGACCAAACTGCTCTGCCACCTGACGTTCAACAACGAGGGCCCGATTGACATGTTCACAACCTTGAACAGCTAGATGAATTCCTTTTTCCTCTAGGATATCTAGGATAGTCTTCACAATGATTTCGCCAATTTCTTGGCTGGATTCCTTGCCAATCTGACCACCTATCACTTCACTAGAAGAAAGGCCCAAAACAAAGATGGATTCTTGCTTCAAATTGGCCTTTTCCAATACATCTTTTACAATCTGGCTTGTTTCTCTTTGAATGTCTTTTTCCTTCATACTTGATACCTCTTTTGTCACTATCTATCATATCGTTTTTTCTTGTTTTTAGCAAGATAGACAACCTGAAAATCTTACTCCAACCTGCATAAAACTCCCAGAATTGACTGAGAGTTAGTTAGTTTCTATTCTATTTATGTATATTTCAACCGTCGTCCCTTTTGAGGGAATAGAATCGATCTTCATCTGGTAATGTTCTCCAAAATGAAGTTTGAGCCGTTGGTCAACATTTTGCAGACCAACTCCCCCACGTTTGAGCTGACTTTGACTACTATCGCCAGCAACTTGGAAGCCAACGCCATCATCCTCAATGCGGATGACCAAGCCCGAATCCTGTTTCTGGACAGAAACTCTAATATGTCCCTGACCTTCCTTCTCCTTGATGCCATGGTAAAGAGCATTTTCCACCAGAGGTTGTAACACCAGCTTGGGCAAGACTAGATGATCAAAGGCAGGATTTTCAGCAATCTCGTATTCCAGCTTATCCCCATAACGTTGTTTCTGGATAAAGAGATACTGGCGGACATGGTTGATTTCGTCAGACAGGTAAATCAAGTCCTTGCCTTGATTGAGCGCCAAGCGGAAGTAGGTCGCCAAGGACTTGGTCACCTGAACCACCCTCTGACTGTCCTGAAATTCAGCCATCCAAATGATGGTATCCAAGGTATTATAGAGGAAATGCGGATTAATCTGGCTCGATAGGGCTTGAAGTTGGTACTGACGGGTTGTTTCTTCCTGCCTGCGAATATCCGCCATCAGCTGATCAATCTGATCTAACATGGCATTGAACTGACGAGTCACTTCTCTCAGTTCATAGGCACCAGTTTCCTTGGCACGAAGATTCTGATTACCAGAAGCAATCTCCAGCATGGTATCTCTCAAATCCTTCAAAGGAGCAATCCAGCGCTTGAGACTGAACCACACCAAGCAGAGACAGGCAAGAAGAGAGGTGACACTGGCACCAAGCAAGGTCCACAAGAGCTGACTCCGAACCTGGTCTAACTTTTCCAGCGAGGACACACCAAGCACCGTCCAATCAGTTCCTGCAATCTGTTCCTGACTGACGTAGGATTTATGGTCAAGAGTATAGCCCTGCCCTGTCTCGATATAGGGTTTCATGGCCTCCATTTCACTAGCTGAGCTATAGACTGTGTGTTTAGGATGGTAAACAAATTCATGATTTTCATTGATGATAAAGGCAAAGCCCTGCTGACCCAACTGAAGCTGGTTGAGATAGGCTTCCAGAGTTTCGTAGGAAATATCCAAACGAAGCACGCCCAGATTAGCTCCCTTTGCATCAACAAGTTCTTGAGTGACAGAAATGACCCATTGACTGTCCGATTTACGAGCTGGAGTCAAAACTGGCTTAGCCCCCTGATGAATGGCCTTTTGGTACCAGTCCTCAGACATCATATCTGAGGAGGTTTTCATCTGCACACTGTCATCTGTAGAAATAACTTGGCCTGATTTTGTGACCAGAACTACCGTTTTCAAGTCTTGGTCTGCCTTCAAGATAGTCAAAAATAGATCTCTAATTCCCTTGGCCTTGTCTTGACTGGGATTCTCAGCATAGGATAAAACATCTGCCTGCTGGGTCAAACTAGTCGAGGTGGTTTCTAATTTTTTGATATAAGATTGGATAAAGTGGCTAGTTTGGCTGATAGTCGTCTGGCTATTGCCCTCAATGCTAGCCTCAATGGCTGAAGAACTAGATTGATAGTAGAAAGTCCCAACCAAAGCTAGAAGAATGAGAAAGACCAGAAAGATGGAAATAACCATTCTGACTAGGAGAGAAGAACGCTTCATCGACCTTCCCCCTTCTTAAACTGACGAGGTGTCACACCCGCAATCTGCTTAAAGCGTTGGGTAAAATAGTTCATATCTTCAAAACCAACCTTTTCGGCTATCTCATAAATCTTCAGATCTGTAGTTAAAAGCAAAAGCTTGGCTTGTTTGACACGTTCTCTCACCAGGTAATCCTGAAAAGGCAGGCCTAACTCTTTCTTAATCAAGGAACTCAGATAAGTCGGACTAAAGCCCAAGTCACTGGCCAAAAACTTTAAACTAAACTGGCTATCAGCCAGATGGGACTGGATTTTCTGAGCCATATTTCCCTCAAACTTATCAGTCAATAAATCTTGTAACTGCTCTTCCTTTTCTTCCTTATCCAACTTTTGCTTGATTTTCCCCAACATTTCCTCAATATCCTGACGAGAAAAGGGCTTGAGCAAGTAGTCGTCCACACCTAGTTTGACAGCAGACAAGGCATAATCAAAATCATCGTAGCCTGTCAAAAAAACTAGATGCACCTGAGGATAGGTTTCTCGGACCAGACTGGCCAACTGGATGCCATTTAGCTGAGGCATGTTGATATCGGTTAAAATGATATCCGGCACCTGCTTTTGTATCAATTCCCAAGCCTGTCTTCCATTTTCAGCCTGACCGATGATTTCCATATCGTAGGCTGCTACATTAACCAGCTTGGTCAAGCCTTGTCTTACCAGATATTCATCTTCTACGATTAAGATTGTATAGGTCATGCTCTACTCCTTTGTCACTTACTAGTATCAGTATAGCAAAATTCTCTTCTAACTGCTTAGGAAAGCCCTCTTAATCAACATAATCTAGTAAATAAGCGTAGCCTTTTTCTTCCATTTGATTTTTGGGAATAAAGCGGATAGAGAGACTATTAATACAGTAGCGCAAGCCCCCCTTTTCCTGTGGTCCATCCGTAAAGACATGACCAAGGTGAGAATCTCCAACTCGGCTCCGCACTTCCATGCGTGTCATATTGTAGGACTTATCTTCCTTGTAGGTGGCAACATCTGGACTGATGGGTTGGGTGAAACTAGGCCAGCCACAACCAGACTCAAACTTGTCCTTTGATGAAAAGAGAGGTTCGCCAGTTGCCACATCCACATAGATACCAGATTCAAATTTATCCCAGTAGCGGTTTGAGAAAGCCCGTTCTGTTTGATTTTTCTGGGTAACAGCATACTCCTCAGGTGACAGGGTCTTTTTCAATTCATCATCACTTGGTTTTGGATATTTGCTGGCATCGATGACGGGATAGGCCGCCTGATTGACATTGATATGGCAGTAGCCATTTGGATTTTTCTTGAGATAGTCTTGGTGGTAATCCTCAGCCACCACAAAATTCTTCAAGGTTTCCTTTTCAACTGATAAAGGTTGATCGTATTTCTTAGCCACCTCATCAAAGACTTGGTTAATCACCTCTAAATCCTTGTCATCTGTGTAATAAACACCAGTACGGTACTGGGTTCCCACATCATTTCCTTGTTTATTTTTGCTGGTTGGATTGATAATGCGGAAGTAATGAAGCAGGATTTCCTTGAGGGAAATTTGCTTGGCATCATAGGTTACATGGACGGTTTCCGCATGACCTGTTTGGTTAATCAATTCGTACTTGGTTGTCTCCCCTCTACCATTTGCATAGCCTGAAACGGCATCTGTCACTCCAGGCACGCGTGAGAAATATTCCTCCACTCCCCAGAAACATCCCCCAGCTAGATAAATTTCATGCAAGTCTGCATCTTTACTCACTTCTGTTTTTTTCACTGTTTTTCCTCCTTGGCTAACTGCCGCTTTCTCAATTTGCGAGCTATCTGTCTGCCCTGCATTTCGCATCAATAGAAAATAGAAACCGCTTATGGCTAGGAAAAAAATCCCTGCCAAAACAAACAATTTTACTTTATCATTCATGGCCTTTCTCTACTCCATTTCTTTCAATGTCTTTAAAATCATATCCTTATCCATAAAACCTGGTTGCGTTTTGACCAGCTTGCCTTCCTTGTCTATAAAGGCTTGAGTTGGGTAAGAACGGACACCATAACTTTCCAACAGTTTTCCTGATGAGTCAATTAGAACTGGGAAATTTTTATAATCCAAGCCCTTGTACCAGTTCTTAAAGTCAGCTTCTGCTTGTTCCCCCTTATGTCCTGGTGACACTACCGTCAAGACCACATAATCATCACCAGCATCTTTAGCGATTTCATCCGTATCTGGAAGACTAGCTAGACAGATGGAACACCAAGACGCCCAGAATTTAAGATAGACTTTCTTGCCCTTGTAATCAGACAAGCGATAGGTCTTGCCATCTACTCCCGTCAGTTCAAAATCAGCAACCGCCTGACCTTTAGTCGCAGTTTGTGAACTGACTTGTTCTGTTTTGGTTTGCTCCTTCATAGTAGATTCGTCTGACATATTTTTAGCAGAACAAGCTGTCAAGCAACAGATTGAGCCTACTCCAAGGAGACATGTTTGCCATTTTTTCATTTCTTCTTCCTCTCTATTCAAATAATGTAGTCAAAATGGAAGCATTTCCCAAAAGCACCAAGATTCCCATCACGATAATGAGGAAACCACCTACTTTTTTGAGGGTTCCGAGGTAGGGATGAAGTTTTCGGAAATGTTTCAAAACATAGCTGGAGGCAAGAGCTAGAACCAAAAATGGTAGCGCTAGACCCAGCATATAGATTAACATGAGACCAGCTCCCTGCCAAGCACCTGAACCACCTGAAGCCGCCAAGGCTAAAACAGAGGCCAGAACCGGTCCCACACATGGCGTCCAAGCAAAACTAAAGGTCAAGCCCAGTAAAAATGCCTGACTATAGCCCTTACCCTTTTGCACCTGTCTCTTTAATTGTAGCCTTCTTTCCTTGTAAAGTCCTTGAAAATGTAAGACTTCCATCTGGTGTAAGCCCAAGAGAATGATAACCGCACCCATCACATACTGAAACCAAGAAGCATACAGCAAATTGCCTAAAAAACCAGCTCCATAACCCAGCAAGATAAAAATAAAGGAAATCCCCGCTATAAAGGCCAGAGTTCGCAATAAACTGACAACTGAGATTGAATATTTTCCACTAGAAGCCTGAGAACTATCTTTGTCATCCAGTAAGACCCCTGCATAGACCGGTAACAAGGGTAAAATACAAGGAGAAAAGAAGGAGAGAATTCCAGCAAGAAAAACACTGATAAAAAAAATTATATTATCCATTGTCTTCCTCCATTCTTTGATTTGATAGGACTATTATAGCCCCAAAACTCCAGAAAAAACAGGGACAATGATAGGGAAAAATAGGAATTTAATCAGGTTATTTAGAAATCTTACAAAAAAAGCCAGACAAGGTCTGACTTTGATGGAAACTGAAAAGAAAATTTACTAGTCTTCCCTACTTATCTGGTAATAAATGAGGTCCGCAAGATAGCCCTTTCTCTCCACCCCATTTGCAACAGTTTTTAGATAGGACATTCCAGCCTTCTCCATGACACGACCTGAAGCTGGATTGAGACTGACATAACGTGCCTTGACTTCTTGAAAACCTGCTTGAGTAAAACAAAAGTCCAAGACAGTTTTTAAAGCCTCTGTCATAATCCCATGTCCCCAGTAAGCCTTGCCTAGCACATAGCCAATTTCACAAGAAGAATCGTTCTCATCTATTGCAACGATACTGATATCTCCTATCACCTGCTCTGACTTTTCTTTGAGACAAATGGCCCATTTGTAATAGTTGGGATTGGTATAGGAGGCAACCCAATTTCGAATCGAGTTTCGAGTGATTTCGACATTAGAATGGGGATCCCAGGTAACATAGGTCAGATTCTCAGCGGATGAAGCCCAATTCTGAAACATGGCTTCTGCATCACTTTCCACAAATCTTCGCAAGATTAAACGATCTGTCTGTAATATTTGCGTACCGATTGCTTTCATGACGCTACCTCGCTTTCTGATAGATGATTCTCTGCCCAACCTCAATTTAAATTTACTTTGCTTTTGAATTTCAATGTAATAAGCTAAAAAGGTCCACCGGACCTTCCTCGCTTTCTTATTTCTAAACTCGGGGTAAAAAGTTCTCTCACTTTCTTATTTCAAGGTGAGAGGCTGAAAACCTCCACTGAAGGTTATTCTTGCTTCCCAGTTTCTAGGCAAGAAGCTAAAAAGGTCCCCCGGACCTTTTTACTCCCAAAAGTTATCGAATACAGTGATGGGTAGGTGGCGTTTGTGTTGGCCTTTGTGCCACCAGTTTTCGATTCTTGCTTGGGCTTCTGGGCTGATTGTTTTGCCTTCTAGGTAGTCGTCAATCTCTTCATAGGTGACTCCGAGGGCTACTTCATCAGCTAGACCTGGTTTATCTTCTTCTAGGTCTGCTGTTGGGATTTTTTCATAAAGTGCTGGGTCTGCACCAAGTTCCTTCAATAGTTGTTTTCCTTGGCGTTTATTGAGGCGGTAAAGAGGGAGAATATCCGCACCACCGTCACCAAACTTGGTAAAAAAGCCTGTGATATTTTCCGCAGCATGGTCTGTCCCAATGACCGCTCCGCTATGGGAACCAGCAAGGGCATACTGAGCAATCATACGGCAACGAGCCTTGATATTGCCCTTGTTAAAGTCTGAAACAGAGCTACCTGTCGCTTCTACTGCAGCTGTCATGGTATCAGCTGATTCCTTGATATTGACGACTAAACTGACATCAGGCTGGATGAAGGCTAGGGCTTTTTGAGCATCTGCTTCATCAGCTTGCACTCCATAAGGCAGGCGGACAGCGATAAATTTGTAGCTATCATCCCCTGTCTCTGCTCGCAGTTCTTCCATGGCCAGTTGAGCCAATCGTCCTGCTAAGGTTGAGTCTTGTCCTCCAGAAATTCCTAGTACAAAAGTTTTTAGGAAGGGATGCTTTCTCAGATATCTTTTTAAAAAATCAATGGAACGACGGATTTCTTCCTGGGCATCAATCACCGGTTTGACACCTAGCTCTTGGATAATCGTTTCTTGCAAACTCATTCTTCTTCTCCTTCACCGAGGGCTTCCTTACGCATTTTGTCAATCAAATCCATCTTGTCTTGCCATACATCACGCGCCAAATCGACTGGATAGTGCTGCGGATTGAGCACGCGCTTGTACTCATCCCAAAGCTTGTCAAATTCCTTACGGGCATAAGCCTGAATCTCAGTCAAACTAGGCAAGCTGTAAATCAATTTCCCATCTTTGAAGATATCCACTAAGAGAGGAACGGCGTCAAAATTACGAACGGTCTTCTTGATATAAGTATAGGTCGGATGGAACATCTTGATTTCAGTCATGCCGGCAACATCTACGCCATCATAAGTGATATAATCGCCTTCTGACTTGCCTTTTTCACGACTGGTAATACGCCAAACCTGCTTCTTACCTGGCGTAGACACTTTTTCCGCATTATTAGACAGCTTGATAGTATTGCGCATCTGACCATTTTCATCTTCGATTGCAACAATCTTGTAAACTGCCCCAAGAGCTGGCTGGTCATAGGCTGTAATCAGCTTGGTACCCACGCCCCAGACATCAATCTTGGCCTTTTGCATCTTGAGGTTGAGGATGGTATTTTCATCTAGATCATTAGAAGCATAAATCTTAGCCTCTGTAAATCCAGCCTCGTCCAGTTGCTGACGGACTTTCTTAGAAATGTAGGCAATATCCCCAGAGTCAATCCGCACACCCATAAAGTTAATCTGGTCACCCAGCTCACGCGCCACCTGAATGGCCGCTGGCACACCGATACGAAGGGTGTCATAGGTATCCACAAGAAAAACGCAATTTTTGTGGGTCGCAGCGTAAGCCTTGAATGCCTCATAGTCGTTACCATAAACCTGCACCAAGGAATGGGCATGGGTCCCCAAGACAGGAATATCAAAGAGTTTACCAGCACGCACATTGCTGGTTCCATTAGCACCACCAATCACCGCTGCGCGTGTTCCCCAGATAGCCGCATCCATTTCTTGAGCCCGACGTGTCCCAAACTCCATCAAGGGTTCATCTTCAATAACCGAGCGAATACGAGCTGCCTTAGTCGCCACCAAGGTCTGGTAGTTGACGATGTTCAAAAGGGCTGTTTCGACCAACTGACATTGGGCTAGAGGGCCTTCCACCTGCACAATCGGTTCATTAGCAAAAACCAGGTCCCCTTCTTGGGCAGAACGAACGGTCAACTCCAACTTGAAATTGCGGAGGTAGTCCAAGAATGCCCCATGATAGCCCAGCGACTCCAAATAGGCAATATCACTATCTGAAAAACGCAAATCTTCAAGATAGTTCACAATTCTTTCCAAACCAGCAAAAACCGCATAGCCGTTCTTAAAAGGCTGTTGGCGGAAATAAACCTCAAAGACCGCCTTTTTATTGTGAATCCCTTGGTCAAAGTAAACCTGCATCATGTTAATCTGGTACAAGTCCGTGTGCAATGTCAAACTATCATCTGGATACATACTTTTCCTACTTCCTTAACTAGAAACCCATGAAAATTTTCAAGAACTTTCATGTATTCCAATAAATTAGTACTATTATATCACATTTTAGCTGGATTGAGAAAAGAGTAACAAGCTATTCACCACTCTCCAGTTCATCCATGTCTTGCTCAAATTTTTTCTGAGCCCATTCGCCATAGCTCTTAAGACCAAGATTGCCAATAAAGACCCAGGGAAGATAAATAACATAAGTAATTGCCCAAGCAGATAGGTATTTAACGTTCAAAGGATTGTGCTGATAAACTTCTATGTTGAATTGATAATTCTGTAACATCAAAAGAGCCGTAATAGCCAAGGTTAAGAAAAAACAACCCAAAATCGTAAAATGAAAACGACTATAGTAGGTTACTCCCAGATAACGGGCACGATTGAAAAAGAAGAAAATTCCTACTATCAGAGTATACACTAGAAAATTCGGATTAAAAAGAGATGGAGATAACACTGCTACTAAATAGCTTAGAAGTACAAGCCCAATAAAGAGTGAAAAAGACTCTGCCCCAGCTTTATTGATTAGTTGTTCTTCTCTTTCGTCAAGTAATTGATAATGAATGAATTTATTTACCATCTTCTTCCTCCCAAAATAGTTGGTCTAGGGTTTTTCCTAAACATCTGCAAATAGACTGGCAAAGCGAGAGACTGGGATTGTATTTTCCCGCCTCTATCAAACCAATAGTCTGGCGCGTCACCCCCACAGCCTCTGCCAGTTGACCTTGAGTTAAATCAAGCTCTACACGAGCTAATTTCAATTTTAAATTTTTAGCCACCTGCGTCCTCCTTATAGTTTTAATACTCATCTACTCTTAAAAAATCCAAAACCAACACAAGCTGTCAGCTATTTATTATAACCTCATTAATTAGCACTCCAATATTATCTTCAGCCTAAAATCAGTATGTTGGATTGTTTGAAATAAACTTCCTAGTTTGCTATTTGATTTTTTGTTTAGTATTAGCTTTAGTAGGGTCTTTTAAACGAGTTTTGATTGCTTATATTTCTTATTTAGTTGATTTCATATCACTATTATATAATGCTTTTGGAAATGAGTCTAGCATAAGACAAAAACGTGTACACAACAAGAGCAGGAGCATACCAAGATGACTGATTTTTTGCTGGATTTTAAGTCTGTAAAATAATACTAAATGAAACTAAAATGAATACTTCTTGCTTTTCTTGAGAGTGAAAAAGTACAATAAAATGATTGTAGTGATTACCACAAGATACTGACTAATAGACATCGTATTTGAAGCAACAAATACAGGTAAGGAATAAAAAGGAAGAAGTTCAATTGCTTTGATAAACAAATCATTACTAGTATTCATCATAATCGTATTTAATATATTAGGGACAAAGAGTAGTAAAGCTACTAAAATACCAAATACCAAGCCACTTTTCAATTTGTATAAATAGAAAATGTAAGATAATAGAAAATAAAATAGGACTAACAAAATTGTATTGACTACAATGACTGCTATAAAATCTAATCCTAAATCACCTGGAACACCCAATTTACTTACGATGACTAGTAGCACAATGCCATTCAAAGCATAAATAATGGAAACTGAGATGGCATATAGAAAATTAGACAAGACATAAATCATCCGATTTTTCTGTTGATTATAAAACAAACTTACCGTATTGTGGGAAAAATCTCTACTAATGACTCGGTTAGCATGTATAACAGCCATTAACATACCGAGCATAGCATAAAAGTTTGAAATATGTTTAATACCAAGCGATGTCCCTTGAGTATTTAGAATAAAGAATGTAACCAATATCGGCGGTATAAACGAGATAAGCAAACCGAGATATATTACGCCTGATGAATATAAATCTCTTATATTTTCCTTAAGAAAATTCAATTTATTTAATTTCATGATTATAACCTTCCTTTATTTTGAACGATTTAGATAAATATCTTTAAGCGTTTCTTTTTTAGTTTCAAAATCAACTACTTTAATAGAGTTTTCGTTAAAAAATTTAAAAAGCTCACTACTTTGAATATTCCCAGACATAGTAATTCTCAGTCCCTCTTCCTGAACAATATCCCCAAATTCTTGTTTGGTAATGAAAATGTCTCTATCTGTAGCTGATGAAAAAGCTATCTCAAACAAGCAATTATGACTATCTTTTCCTACTTTTTGAAATGTCAAAAGCCCGTTCTCCAAGAAAAGAACCCTCTCACAAATTTCTTCAATATCTTCTAATTTATGACTCGATATTAAAATTCCAACATTTTCATGTAAAGCTAAATTTTTTAGAACCGCTAAAACTATTTGTGATGATTCAATATCTAAACCATTAGTCGGTTCATCTAAAATCAATATATCAGGTTCCGTAACAAGAGTTAGAAGCAAAGCTAATTTTTGTTTTGTACCCAAAGAATAGGTCTTTACTTTTTTATTAATAGACTGAGTCGAATCTAACTCTTGGATCAAACTTCCAAATCTTTCTTGATTGTAGTCAACACCATATAAGTTTGACAAATATTTTAAATTCTCTAAACCTGTTTTAGATAAAAATAATTTTGGTTCTTCGATTAAATACCCAACATTATCACTACTTATAATATTCCCTGAAGTCGGTTGATTATTCTGAACAAGAATTTTCATCAACGTACTCTTACCAACTCCGTTTCTCCCTACTAGACCAACAATTTCACCCTTGTTAAGTGCGAAATTTATATCTTTGAGAATGGTTGAATGACCATAATGCTTACTTACATTTATAACTTCCATTTTTTATTCCTCCATTAATATTCTTGGTTTTCTCTTTGATTCTCATTAATTTTAAAAAGTTGCGCCTCTTTTTAACAACATTATATCATATATCTAACTTAATGCAATATATAAATGTCATTTTGTAAAATTTTATTAACAAAAAACTCTCTACCATAAAAAATAGAGAGTGTTAAGTTTAAATATAGGGTTTCAAAATATCGACGACATCACTTCTTTTCTTAACCTGATAAGACTTGATTCCCAATTTCTCAGCTGCAATTGTATTGTCCTCAATATCACCTAGAAAGACACAATGTGTAGGATTTAACTGGTATTTATCGAGAATCTACTTCATACTTATGTCAAGCCCCCCTCTTTGATTTATGCTTTCATATTCTCCTTACAAATCCTTTTGGTAATAATATCTTTGCCCAATGTAGGGATAGTCTTGTAACCTAAAGACTTCCTTGTAGCCATGCCTTTTATAAAAATCGGGAGCTTGAAACTGGTAGGTATTGACAAAAGCAAAACGACAGTTTCGATTCTTAGCTTCAGTTTCTGCTTGCTGCAATAGCTTTGAACCGATTCCTTGCCTTCTCAGTTCCTCTTTTACAAATAAATACTCGATTTCTAGCCAATTTCCAAAAGTCTCTGCTATCAAACCTGCCAGGAGATTGCCCTTTTCATCTTCGACATAAAGATTAAGTGGCTCACTTTCAGCCTCTTCTCTTTTGGAACGATTATAAGCACGAATCAGATTCCCAATTTCTTGCGCCTTCTGGGAATCCTCATTTTCCAATTTAAAGTACATCTAAACCTCCTTGAAAACTGATACAGCTTGATTATAAATTTATTACAAGGATTTAGAAGTTGCGGTGCACTATTCTAGATTCAATATACTATACCTCTTCCTCCCTACTCACCTGAGTACAATCCTATTTAAAAAACATGGGCTCATATCAAAAAGCACCTCAAAAAGGTATTACCAAGTTGCAATACTTTTTTTGAGGCTCTTTTGTCTTGTTATTTTTTCAATTGACTATAAAATCTCCAATTTAATTGCTCGTCATTTTGTAAAGAGACTAAGAGGAACTGTATTAAACGAATTATAATCTGTATAAATAACCTTAATGTTCCATTATTAGATGTACACCGTAAAATACCTGCATAACAAATATAAAATATTAATCGTTATGCAGGAAACCTATCTATCCAATCAAGTAAGAAATAATCAGTAGGATATGTTCCAAAACTTCAAATCGCTTGTATATCAAATATCATGAGACGCTTACAAAAGTTTAAATAACATAATTTTTAACTATATTTTCAGCTACAATATTCCTCTGCTAATCTTACACATTATATTTAATCTTCTTTTCTTCGACCTACATATAGGCTCAATAGAATACCGCTACCTAAAAGAACAGATATATAATCAGATTGACTTCCAGTTTCTGGTAATTTTTCCCCATGGTTTTCTTTAACTGGAGTTGCTACTACTGGGTTAGCATTTACTGGAGTTGCTGGTTGACCCGGTGTTGGTACTACTGGTGGTTCTGGTTTAACCGGTACTTCTGGTGTTGGAACAACTGGAGTTGGTTGTACTGGCACATTTGGTGTTGGTTGCGCTGGTACTGTTGGAATATCTAATTTTGGTACCTCTTGTACTTCTGGCATTCCTGGTACTCCACCATTGAATTCTGGTAATTCGTGATTTTCAGGCATTCCTGGTACTCCACCATTGAATTCTGGCAATTCATGAACTTCAGGCATACCTGGTACTCCACCGTTAAATTCTGGCAATTCATGAACTTCTGGCATTCCTGGTACTCCACCGTTAAATTCTGACAATTCATGAACTGGTGGTTCTGGCATTGCAAACGTTGGTCCTTCTGGCACATTAGGCATTGGAAGAACTGGTTTGTCATTTGATGGTGTTACTGGTTTGTCTTGGCAACCACATTTACCATCTTTTCCGTCTTTGCCGTCGCGACCATCACGTCCATCTTTTCCATCTTTAACAACTGTTTTTGTCACAGTTCCGTCAGAATTGATGATTGTGATTGTATGACTACCATCTCCATTATGTTCAACAGAAACTTTTGGTGATTTACCATCTTTACCGTCTTTAATTACCATTTCTGTCTTACTTCCATCAGGATTAGTAATTGTAACAACGTGAGTTCCATCGTTATTATTTTTAACAGTTACAGTTGGTGAAACGCCATCTTTGCCATCTTTGATAATAGATTTGTATTCACGACCATCAGAATCTACGATTGTCAATGTGTGAGTTCCATCTCCGTTATCAACGATGTTAGCTTTTGGTGATTTACCATCAAAGATTGTAGTTGTCGTTTCTTTACCATCAGCACCTGTCACTTTAATAGTGTGTGAACCATTGTTGTTATCAATAACTTCAAGTTTTGGTTCTTTACCATCACGAACTGTAGTTGTTGTAGTTGTACCGTCTGAGTTCACAACTGTAATAGTGTGAGTCCCATCTCCATTATCTACTACTTTAGCAGTTGGTGATTTACCATCACGTACTGTTGTTTCAGAAACAGTTCCATTTCCATTTTCTACACGGATAGTATAAGTGCCGTCTTGGTTATCTCTAACTGTTGCTACTGGTGATTTACCATCTTTAATGATTGTTTCAGTAGTTGTTCCATCTCCATTTAAAACTGAAATCTTGTGAGTTCCATTTTGTTCATCAGTAATGGTAACTTTTGGTGATTTACCATCACGAACTGTAGTTTCAGTTGTCACACCTTCTGGATTTGTAATAACGATTGTATGACTTCCGTCTCCATTATCACGAACAGAGGCTGTTGGAGTACGTCCGTCTACTCCATCACGACCATTTTTCACAACAAACTCATTCTTAGTTCCGTCTGGGTTAGTGATGGTTACTGTGTGGCTTCCATCTGGGTTTTCAGTAGTTGTTGCTGTTGCAGCTTTACCATCTTTACCATCTTTGATGATAGCGTTGGTAACATTGCCGTCTCCATCTGTAACTTTAACAGTATGAGTTCCATCTCCGTTATCCGTTACTTCAACTTTTGGAGTCTTACCGTCTTTACCGTTTTTAACAACTGTTTCTTTAGTTGTTCCATCTGGATTTGTTACAGTAATTGTATGGCTTCCATCTGGATTTTCTGTTGTTGTGATATTGGCAGTTTTACCGTCTTTACCATCTTTGATAATAGCATTCGTAACATTGCCATCTTCATCCGTAACTTTAAAAGTATGAGTTCCATCATTGTTATCAGTCACTTCAACTTTTGGAGTCTTACCGTCTTTACCGTTTTTAACAACTGTTTCTTTTGTTGTTCCGTCTGGATTTGTTACAGTGATTGTATGACTTCCATCTGGATTATCTGTTGTTGTAATAGTAGCAGTTTTACCGTCTTTGCCATCTTTGACTTTAGTAGTTGATTCAGAGCCATCTCCATTGCGTACTGTAATAGAGTATGTGCCATCTCCATTATCTGTCATCGTTACAACTGGTGATTTACCATCTGCTCCGTTTGCTCCTGTTTCACCTTTATCACCTTTTGTAATTTTAGGAACCACAGTTGCTGTAACTAATGGACTAGTAGCTTTATTTGGTTCAGTTTGTGTTACAAAAATATTATCACCTTTCACCACGGCTTTGTCTAAAGTAACTGACCATGTTCCCTCCGAAACTGTAGCTGTTTTAACGGTACTATCTGGAAGGGTAACACTAATAGTAGAATCTGTTATCCCTGTTCCTGTAATCGTTGTAACACCTTCGATAATGGCATCTACCATCGCTTCCTTGGATACAACTAATCCCGATTGAGGAACAACAGTGGCACTGATGTCATTACTAATCGTTTTGTTTACTTCTTTTTGTCGAGCAGAAATACTTTGTCCTTTTACAAGAGGTGCTGGCGTATCTACCATCCATGTTCCATCCTCTACCACTAAAGCTGTTTTCTCAACTCCATCTGGAAGCGTAACGGTAACCGTAGCTCCTGCAACACCGCTTCCTTTAATTACATTAGAACCTTCTTTCGCATCTGTAATAATAGGAATCTTAGAAATAACTTCTACTACATTCAAGACAAAGGTTTCTCTAGCTTCACCACTACCTAATAGATCATCATTTCGCGCAATAAAAGTAAAAGTTATAGTACCCGTTCGCGTAGGAGTCCCACTAATGGTGTGTGTGCTGGCGTCATAGGTCAATCCATAAAACATCTTTAAGAATGCATCAATGTACGATTCCTCCATACCTCTTTCACTAGCATGATTAATATATCCACTACTGCCAAAAGAATCAAGTAATGCATCACTACCGTAAATCTTTGCATGATCATTTAGTTCTATCGTTGAGGGTTCCATAGGAGTCCCTACTTGGATGGTTTGATGATTGTGGGGAATCCTAATAGTAGCTGGAAGTGGACCTACCTGAATAGTCACTGTAGCTTTTCTTTCATTACCACGTATACCACTTGGGTTAGCAACCATTGTAATTGTAAAGGTTCCAGCTTGAGTAGGCGTTCCTTCAATCACCTTCTTATCGCTATTGTAAATAATCCCCTGAGGAAGAGTCCCGCTTTCTACACTAACCTCTATCCCATCTGGTACACTCACCGCCACTGGAGCAATCGCTGACATAACAGTCGTATGTCGTTCCTGATTATCCATAAAGTTAAATTCCTTAGCAGTCACCGTCAATGGAATCGTTAATTCATTTCTAACACCACCAGCAACTCCTGTGAAATTTTTGTCTAAGAATGTTGACAAATAGATTATGTGATTCCCCACGACTGTAGGTATTCCCGTAATCTTGCCTGTTGACGCATCATAGCTTAAACCAATATCAGATAGAGAACCAAAATAACTATAATCACGTTCCTTCACCAGTACATTTAGTTGTAAGGTAGAATGTGGTTCCTTGGTGACTGTAATAGTCGGAATAGAATCCTTGGCTGTTACTTCAACAGATGACCTATCTGCCTCTAAAATCGGTGTTAACGGTTCTACACGAAGAGTTACCCGCCTTCTTGTAACTTGACCTCCAAGTGCCTGTGGCATAACCGCCCGAATATTAAATTCATAGGTACCTACCCCTTCTGTTGGACTTCCTATAATTTGATGATTGGATGCATCATATCTCACTCCAGACGGAGCATTCTCTAAATCAATTGTTGCACGTTCATCAAAATCCGATACCGTAATTGGAATCATCTCTTTATCTGCAGCAAATGTCTGGTTTTCATTGTTAATACTAAGAGCTGATGTTATAGGAGTAACTTCAATATAAATTGTCTTCCAAATAGTTCTGCGAACGTTGCTATCTGCATAGTTATACGGCATTTCGGTCTGAACTAAAATTTGATAAACATATCCCTCGTAGGACATTGCACTTGGAATTCCTGTAATAGTTCCTGTATGTGTCGACTCATCATACGAATAACTCAAACCAGCTGGTAAAGAATTTGAATCGACTGTCAGTTTTGAATGCGAATCATGCTTGATTGTAATAGGTGGAATCTCTGTTCCAATCGATGCTAGGAGACGTGTTTCATTAGAAGTATAAGCATCTGTTGCTTGAGTTCCTGATCCGATTGTCAAGCTCGGACTTAGCCCTGTTACGTTAATGGTATAGGTAGTAGTTGTAGTACGAACAAGCCCATTTGAACCTCTTCTACTAATTGTTGCAGTGAGCTCATAGCGACCAACTGCAGTCGGTATCCCTGTAATTTTAGTCCCATCATTACTAATTTTTAGACCAGAATTAGAAAAATTATAGGAATCATTCGCACGATAAGTTACCACTGCATCGTCAGGTACCTCTTGCAATCCAAGAGCAGATACCTTGGATAAGACCGAAACTTCTGTGTTTTCTGGAGGAACGACAAATTCCTTCGGCTTCACAGTTAGACGCACAACAGTCGACTTAACAACATCTCCCTTAACAGCAAGTACTGGAACTTCATACTGCCCTTCATAAAGACCTTTCCCTATAATTTTATTATCAACAAATCGTGTCCCTTTTGGAAGTTTTGTCTTATCAACTTTAATGGTCACACCTTCACTTGGAGTCGTTGTGATGACCATTTCTTTCCAATCTTCACCCTCGGAAATTGTTTGATCTGTATTAGTAACATTAACCGCTAAATCGTCTACTGTATTAGATTCTATCACATAATAAAAATCGGTAAAGGTTTCATGTTTTTTCCCTTCGTCATCTGTAAATGTCACATAAACACGCGCCTTTTGTTGTGACGACGTGTGTTTCAAACCGTAAATAGAAATAGTAGAGTCATTAGGGTTCCCTTCAAAAAAGGCATAACCGCCACTTGATTCCACACGAATTCCTGTTATTTTGGAGTTGTTTTCCATAGAAACTGGAATAGGGGTTGGAACTGTTCCCTCATGCCAATGCTGGTTTGGAATCGGATTAATAGCGTCTACTATCTCAAACTCAAATGTCCGCGGAGCACCAGTCTGATAGTGACCATCATAGGCATTCACTGAAAAAGAATATTTTCCCTTCGCAACTTTAATACCTGATTTTTTGACAACATAGGCTTCTGTCGGATGTCCTTCCGTAACCTTTCCAGGAACTGCCCTCAACTCAACCCCTGCTGGAAAACTATCTGCTTTTATATAGGCATTATCTTTATTGAGAGTTACTTTTCCTAAGATTTGTTCTTCATCAGAAATCGGAAGCGTAACCTTATCAGTAGATTTATCTACATAGTCTTCATTGGGTTCAAAAAGAGCATCTGCATTGGTTAGCGCATAAGTACGATTATCTGAAGCGTTGGAGTCTGAGCGTTCACTAGAAATAGAATTTTCATAAGTTGTAAAATTCAATGTAATCGTTTTGACTAAGTTCAAGCTATCAGTCATTTGAAATTTCACTGAATAGTTACCTGCTGTTTTAGGCAATTTCGTAAATTGAAGATAATATGGAGTTTTATCCAAGATACCACGCATGTCATCTTTCAACAATCCACTTGACAAATCATACCCTGGCATTGTTTGGAAATCTACAGTATTACTGTAAACTCCCTTATCTGGAGCCTTGTCTTTCCTCAAGTCCACCAACTTAACTTCTACTCCATCTGAAGCGGATAACAACCGAAAATCTGTAATAGATAATCCTTGTTTATTATTATTAGCATAATCTGTAGAACGATCCATTGGAGCAAAGATTGGAATCATGGCATAATAACGTTTCGTATCTGCAGTAGCATTTTCAACAGTTTGATTACCAGAATCCATAAAATAACCAAAGGGAGTCGTTGGCATTCTGATTCCATCAATCGTGATGTCTGTTTTTGGTCCAGAAGAATCTTTATATAGATTATTCAAATCACTTACTCCTTTATAAATAACAGGAGAAGTTCGATAAGGATCTGTTATGCTACCATCATATGTTGACTCAGTCCTATCATCTCTATTATTGGAAAAATACAACAAACGATTTTCTTTCCCTGAAGTTGCTAACACCATAAATCCAAAGTGAGTTGTTGTCGTAATGTTTATAAATCCAGCTACTTTCACTTCAGGATGTGAACGGGATTGGAATCCAACTTCATAGTTTCCTCCCATTGCTCTTGTTGGCTTAAGGGTAGCAGTTAACCAGCCACCTTCCAAGTCTAAATTAAAGCCTAAATCCTTTGCCCCTTGAGTCATTTCCAGGTCCGAAGCATCAATGTTTGAAAAACCAACCTTATACCTTATTTCATAAGTATGCTGAGCATTTCCAGCAAGAGTAATACTTTCTTCACCTAAATTGCCCGGAGTTATCTTTTCTAGTGTTAAGTATGGTTGCCCAGTAACGGCAGGGGAAGGATACTCTACTTTCCTCTTTTGCCTCACCTTTCCCTTATCAGAGTTATGGAGTTTAAAAATAACCTTTACAGGAACCCCTTCTGATAAGGTAATAGTTTGATGACTTGTCGCATTATCAGAGATACTCCATCCCTTGAGGGATTCGTTTCCATCAATGGAAGCTTGAACAGTCACTTCCTTTTTCACAACTGCTTCAAAGGTAGAAACCGTTTCTTCCTTGTCCTCACTATCTAGGACAAGCCCCGTCTTTTCATCAACGTATTCAACTGTATACTTAAGCGTGACAGTACGGTCTGTAGCTTCTGATTTCCCAAATCCCTCTACTTCGTAGACAAAAACATTGTCCTCCCCTTCAACAATTTCTTTTGTAAAGGTTGTTGGATTACCATCTGGAACATAGTAACTTTCTAATTGACTATCATTTGCTAGCTCTCCACCAATTTCTGTAACGATAACTTTTGCTTTTGCTTCAGTAGTTTCTACCGTCTTCGTCTTCGTTACCTCATGAACTACTTGATGAGATTTGCGATCTACATAGCGTACTTTATAGACAATACTTACTGCTCTTTTAGGAGTTGTAAGTTCTTCACTTGCTCTTATTCCTGTTTCTACCCCTGAAGCAGCTGTTTCAGTCGCATTTTCTTCTGGATGAGACGATGTAACAATAAGATGATTTGTTTCAATATCTCGGGTACTTGATTCACTACTCTCCGCCCTATCCAATGGCTTCAAATCAGGAATAGAAGCACTTTCTTCTGCTTGTACAGGAGACATCAGTACCCCCATTAAAACAGCCGGACCCACTAATCCAATCAAAGCCGAATTAGCTCCATATGCCTTATACTTACGGATTGAAAAGATTTCCTTATGTTCTTTTTTCACTACTAGTTCTCCTTTTCTATTTTTTCTACTTTAATACAATTTGATTTATTAAGGCGCGGGAGAAAGATAACCTGTTTTGAATTCTCACAAACATCTTCTGTTCGAGTAATATCTATTTCTATTTGTTCTTTTATTCGAGCAAAGTCCTCGGTCTCCGAGTTTTCAAAAGCATCTTTATATCGTCTCAAAGTGTCTTGCAATTCTTTAGATAACTCCTCTTTCTGCGCAACAACTCTATTTTTGATTCCGTTTAAAATTTCCATCGATTGATGAAAACGTGCAAATTCATCTGATATTGTTTTGTTAGCATTATATAGCAACTCCGTTGCTTCTTGCTTAGCCTCTTCCACTAAACGTTTTGACAATTGTTTCGCATCAATAATAACCTCAGAAATAAGCTCCTCTTGAGAGCGAAATCCATGTAGTTGAACATTCAACTCTTCAATCATTTGTGCTTTCCCTTCAAGTTCTTGTTTGAGGCGTTCTTTATCCCCCTCTAAACTGCTAATCACATCATCAACTTCCTTTTTGTTATATCCAAAAAGACTTCTTCTTATATTCACCATATTTATTTCCTCTTTTGCAACGCCTGATACATAGTCAGATTTACCACATTTGTATTTCTTTATTCTACTTCACCAAACCATCATTATTATCAACTTGAAATCCAAGTGATTTTTCATCATTGTTCCTTTCCTCAACTTTCATTTAACTAAAATATATATGCACCAAAAACATATAAAATTTATAACATTACATGGTTTCTAACTTATTTTCCGTATGCTATTTTAACAACTATACATTTTTACCTCTTCCTCCCTACTCACCTGAGTACAATCCCATTGAGAAAACATGGGCTCAATCAAAAAGCGCCTCAAAAAGTATTACCAAGTTGCAATACATTTTACGAGACTATTTTATTCTCTTCTTGTTTCAATTGACCATGCTCTTTACTTTAGTTACACAAAGTCTCATATTAATTCTATTACCCCCCCCCCCGAAATTGTCAATGATTTTTATGTTAAGTTTTTATTACATTTTCTTTACGTAGCGCCTGTTTTCCTAAGAGATTAAACCTGACAGCTCAAAAATAATACTGATATAATACAGCGTACTATCCTAGATCCAAGCCGCTATATTTTTAAACAAAGAAAAACCCACCAACCTTAGTTGATGAGTTTCAAATCTATTTTCTAAATTTCCACTGGCTATAAATCCCGAAACCGATAATCCAAATAGCTGAACCGATTGCTCCGACAAATGTAGACTCTTGTAAAAAGAGGGTTACAAAGACAAAGGCAAAGAAGAGCATGGTTAAAGGATTTAGGAAACGATAATGGGGCATGAGATAACCATCTACCATAAAGTCTGGTGACTTGCGGTATTTAAGGTGAGCCAGCATAATCAAGATATAAATGGCGATATAGACACCTGATGATGATGCCGTAATCAAGGCAAAGGCATCGGAAACACCTGGCAATACGTTGATAAAGGCTGCTAGGGCAATCAAAATTGCTGAGGCGATGATGGCATTTTGTGGTACGTTGTGACGGGAAAGAGTATCTGCCTTGATAGCCTTTAAGAATGGATTGGGCGAATCATGGGCAATCTGATACAAATGACGACCTGTTGAATAAAGGGTTGAATTAAGAGCAGATGCTGCTGACGTCAAAACGACAAAGTTAATCAAGGCCGCTGCCCACTTGATACCTGCCAATTCAAATACTGTTACAAAAGGAGAATCAGCCGATGCAAGTTCACGCCACGGAATGATAGCCATGATGGCTAAGAGGGCACCACCGTAGAAAAAGGCGATTCGCAAAGGAATTTCCTTAACGGCTTTTGGCAAGACCTGACGTGGATTTTTGGTTTCAGAAGTTGTTACTCCAATAAACTCAATCATTAGATAAGCAAAGAAAACCATCTGAAAGGCCATGACAAAGTTCACTCCACCATTTGGGAAGAGGGAGAAATTATCGGCGATATTGGCCAAACTTGCTACTCCATGTGGTGTCTTAAAGCCTGTCAAGACCATAAAGACCCCTGTTGCAATCATGGCTAAAATAGCCACAATCTTGACCATAGCAAACCAAAACTCAACTTCCCCAAAGAGCTTCACTGCAATCAGATTGACTAAGGCTAGAATGGTCAAAAATCCAATCTCAATCATCCAACTTGGCCAGCTAGGAAACCAAAACTGAACATAGTGAGAGATAGCTGTGATTTCCGCCATACCGATAAAGACAACGGATAGCCAGTAAGACCAAACTGAGAAATAGCCCCAGCCCTTACCCAAATGGCGCGTGATAAAGTTGATAAAGGTATGTTGCTCAGGGTCTTGGTAGAGCATTTCTCCAACCGCACGCATCATGAGGAACATGAAAGCCCCAGTAATCATATAAATCAATACAATGGAAGGACCTGTTAGGCTAATTGAGCGACCTGCTCCCAAAAAGAGTCCTGTTCCGATTGTCCCAGCAATGGCCATAACCTGCACGTGACGATTGGTCAGACCACGCTCCATCTTATTTTTTTTCTTCTTTGAACTCATATCGTCTCCAATTCAATTTAATTTATACTCAATGAAAATCAAAGAGCAAACTATGAAGCTAGCCGCAGGCTGTACTTGAGTACGGCAAGGCTACGCTGACGTGGTTTGAATTTGATTTTCGAAGAGTAGCAAAATGGAAAAAGGAGTGAGTGAAGCGCACTGCCTTCCCCACTCCTTTTTTCTGTTTTTAGGCTGTTTTTTCAACTTTCAAGATTTTTACATCATAACTACCAACAGGTGTTTCAATGGTTGCTGTGTCACCTGTTTTCTTACCAATCAAGGCTTGTCCGATTGGGCTTTCATTTGAAACTTTACCTGCAAAGGCGTCCGCACCTGCTGAACCTACGATAATATAAACTTCTTCTTCGTCCTCACCAATTTCTTGGATAGTGACTGTTTTACCAATCGCTACTTCGTCTTGGGCAACTGAGTCGCTATTGACGATTTCAGCATAGCGGATTTTTGTTTCCAAGCTAGAGATTTGTCCTTCGACAAAGGCTTGTTCATCCTTAGCTGCTTCGTATTCACTATTTTCAGAAAGGTCACCGTATGAACGAGCAATCTTAATACGTTCTACCACTTCTGGTCGGCGGACCAATTTCAATTCTTCTAATTCTTTTTCAAGTTTTTCCTTTTCCGCAAGGGTCATAGGATATGTTTTTTCTGCCATTTTTCTCAACTTTCCTTCGATAATATTGAATCTCTATCTGAGATTCTCATTTGTGTAGTCTTAGTTTGAACTACTATTTTGAGTAAGCTTGCTATTAACGTGTTCAGCTACATTCCGATCATGTTCTTCCTTATTGCTAGCATAGTAGACCTTACCATCTGTCACATCTGCAACAAAGTAAAGGTTTTCACTCTTAGTCTGATTGATACTTGACTCGATAGCATCTAAGCTTGGACTATCTACCGGACCAGGCATGAGGCCTAGATTGGTATAGACATTGTATGGTGAATTAATAGATGTATCAATTCCAGCATCGTCAGCAAGACTAATCTTCTGACCAAGTTTTCCTTGGGCATACAAGATGGCAATATTGCTTTGAAGTGGCATACCAAGATTCAAGCGATTATAGAATACACCTGCAATCAACTTACGGTCTTCAGTCTTAGCACCTTCTTTTTCTACAAGTGAAGCAATGGTCAACAATTCATTGACAGTCAAATTCTTAGACTTAATAGTGCTGTAATGAGGTGCCAAAGTCTTGTCCATGGCTGCCAACATCTCATCAATCAAGCTTTCAATAGTTGTGCTTTCCTTGATAGAGTAAGTAGCTGGGAAGAGGAAACCTTCTAAACGATAACGAACGCCACTTTCCTTTGTAGGTAAGCTTTCAAGTAGACTAGGATATTTAGCAACTTCTTGGCTGATAAAGTTCTCATCTTGAACTTTTGTCAGAAAGGCATCAGCTGTCAAAGGCTCTTTGAAGTCACCTTGCAATTGACCTACCGCTTGTGCCATTTGATCAATCGTATAACCTTCTGGAATTGTCAAAGTCGCAAGCGCAGGTTCTTGAGCTTCAGCTGTTCCACCTTTTTGTAGTTCATGGATGATATCTTCTGTGCTCATGCTCTTTTGCAAATTATAATAACCTGATTTCAAATCAGCATAATTTTTGTACTTAGCATACAAGCTAAAAACTAGACCGTGTTTAATCAAGCCGGCATCTTCAAGTGTCTTACCGATTTCTTGAACATTAGCGCCTTCTGGGATTTGCACTGTCACATATTGTTTAGATGAAGCATCCACAGGCTGTAAAGATGACTGAACATACTGATAACCGAAGTAACCACCTGCTGAAATCAAGCCTAGGAAAATAAGTAGAGAAATGAAGAAAGCCTTAAATCCTGATTTTTTCTTCTTGGTTGACTTAACCGTCTCACGACGGCTACGACGTGGAGTTGCAGGCATTCCTTCTACAGCTTTCTTTTCCACTACTGGTTGTGAAGTAGGAACTTCTCTTTTTACCTCTCTCTGAGCTTCTGTCTTATAAGAAACAGCTACCCTCGTTGGGATTTCATTAAATTCCTTTTCTACTTTTATAGGACTAACAGGTCCTGGAGTTGGTCTTGATACTCCCTCCTCTGATAGAGTAGAAGGTCCTTCTTGACTCGGGTGACTAGGAGCAAGTGGAGCTTGTCTTACAGCCTCTTCTGCGGGAGAAGAAGGAACATCTTGACTTGGATGACTTGGAACACCAGGAGTTTCTCTTTGAATATCATCTGCTGGAGAAGCTGGTACATCTTGACTTGGGTGAGTCGGCACGGTAGGAGCTTTTCTCATAATCTCCTCTACAGCTGATAGAGAATCTTCCATTAACTCTTCTATCGACTGGTCATTTTTAGAAGAAAATTGGGGTTTTATTGAAGCTAAATCAACTTCTTCCTGATCTTCTTCATGTTTTTTAACTCGTTCTAAATCTCGTAAAATCTGCTCTTTAAAGCTTAATTTTTCTTCTTCTCTTGACTTTTCACTCAAAAGTTTTTCCTCCTCGTTGACAATCCATAATATTATATCTTAAAAGTCTAGGAAAAGCAACCTATGATGCCTTGTCTTGCCTATTTTTTAGCTTCCCAGACCATATCATACCAAGTTTCCCCTGCAAAGGTTGACTGGGACAAGCCTTCGTTGACAAATCCGTGTTTTTCATAGTAGGCGATGAGATAGTCATGACAGGTTAGATTAATGCCTTCTCTCTCATCTTCAAGAGCAACTTCTTTCAAAGCTGTTAGCAATTTCTGACCCAATCCTAGTCCCTGTGCTTCCTTGGCAATAGAGAGACATGTCACAGAGATATATCCACCAGGCTCATGACTATAGTCTTTTATGTCTTCTGTAAAAGACTGGTCTTGCAGATGTCGGTGGGGGCCAACTGGCCCTTCGATATAACCCATGATTCTGCCTGCTTTTTCTGCAACCAGAAAAGAGGTCTGAATTTCTCGCAAATGCACCTCAAAGACAGATCGAGGAATAGCTTCTTCTACCGAGAAATTCTCTAGTTCAACCTCTACAATCCGATCCAAATCTTCTAATCTTGCTTTCCTAATTTCCATTGTGCCTCCAGATAAAAGGGATTAAACCAAATCATACTAAAACCCTGGCTAGTTGCATAAAGCGAAGTTTCTTCATCAATAAAACCGTTCATTTCAAAATAGGAAAGCAGCTCATCAGGACTCTCCAAACGAATCCCCTTGTAATCCATCTCAACTGCCACCTCTTTCAAGGCTGCAAGGAGAAGCGTTCCCAAGCCCTGTCTCTGATGGTCAGCCTCAATGACTAAAGAAAGTACTTTTAGACATTGCGGATTGTCTGACTGAGGACTTGATAGAATATAGCCTAACAGTTGATTTTCATCCCTAGCTAGAAGAAAGGTATCCGCACACTTACGGATACTTTCTTCTAAAATATGGGAAGTCAGCTGCTTTTCAGCTGGCAAAGACAAAGTTTGAAGTGCCTCTATCTCAGCCAAATCAGCATCACTTGCCTGAATGATCTTAATTGGAATTTCCATAAGAATATCCTACTGAACATTGCTTGTCAAGTTAGACAAGAGACGCTCGAATGAATACTCATAGGTTTGGATATCTCCTGCTCCCATAAAGACATAGACAGCATTGTCATGGTCAAGGAGTGGAGAAACATTTTCAACAGTGATCACTTGGTGTTTTTTGTTGATTTTTTGGGCTAGGTCTTCTACCTTAACATCACCATGATCTACTTCACGAGCTGACCCATAAATTTGCGCTAGGTAAACAGCATCCGCTTGGTTCAAAGCGTGAGCAAATTCGTCCAACAAGGCGATGGTTCTTGTAAAAGTATGCGGTTGGAAGACTGCTACAATTTCCTTGCTTGGGTATTTCTGACGAGCCGCATCCAAGGTCGCAATAATTTCTGTTGGATGGTGGGCAAAGTCATCGATAATCACTGTGTCATTGACAATTTTCTCAGTGAAACGACGCTTAACACCGGCAAATGTTTTCAAGTGCTCACGCACCAAATTCAAATCAAATCCTGCTGTGTAAAGAAGACCAATAACGGCTGTCGCATTCATGATATTGTGACGACCAAATGTTGGGATGTGGAATTGACCCAATTCTTGTCCACGGAAGTGAACTGTGAAGGTTGAACCAGTTGTCGAACGAAGAAGCTCACTAGCTACAAAGTCATTACCTTCTGCTTCAAAACCATAATAATAAATTGGTGCATCAGACGTAATTTTACGCAACTCCGCATCTTCACCGTAGACAAAGAGACCCTTGGTAATTTGTTTGGCATAGTCGTTAAAGGCATTGAAAACATCCTCGAGACTTGTGAAATAGTCTGGATGGTCAAAGTCAATGTTGGTGATAATAGAGTATTCTGGGTGGTAAGGCATAAAGTGACGCTCATATTCGTCAGATTCAAAGACAAAATATTTGGCATTGGCTGAACCACGACCTGTCCCATCCCCAATCAAGAAGCTGGTATCTGTAATGTGAGACAAGACATGAGACAACATACCTGTCGTTGAAGTTTTTCCGTGCGCTCCAGCAACTCCCATGCTAACAAAGTCACGCATAAAGCTACCTAGAAATTCATGATAGCGTTTGTAGCTGATACCATTTTGGTCTGCATAGGCAATTTCGACGTTGTTATCTGGACGGAAGGCATTTCCAGCGATAATTTCCATATCACCGTCTAGATTCTTTTCATCAAAAGGAAGAATAGTAATCCCTGCCTGCTCAAGACCACGTTGAGTAAAGTAGTACTTTTCAACATCTGATCCCTGAACCTTGTGCCCCATCTGGTGCAACATCAAGGCCAAGGCACTCATCCCTGATCCCTTAATTCCGATAAAATGATATGTCTTTGGCATGTTTTCTCCCCTATTCTGTAATTCTGGTCAGGTTCAACTCTTGGGCAACCTGACGTTCTTGTTCTGTTTGTTTACTTTTTTTATTGTAGATTTGGCTCTTCTTTAGAAAATCATAGTTGTTTTTCTTTGGAGCAGGTGCTGACACTTCTTCATTCCTGGTAGGGATAGAATGAACTTCCTCCGCCAAGATATAATGAGACTGGGTCAATTTTTGGCTATATTTGACAAATTCACCAGGATTTTCCTTTTGGAAAGGCGCTGTCGGTTGATTGCCCTGTCTAAGAAGGCCGGATTTAGAATGACGTCTCGCACGACTGAAATCCTGAGTTAAATAGTTAGCAGAGCGTTTCTTTTTCAAGTCTGCACGCGCTTCTTCACGCGCCACCTCCGCATAGCTCTTTCCTTCTTTTTTAACCCCTAAAGGAGCTTTTTTAGGTTTCTCTACTTGCTTTTCAATCGGTTTGACTGGCGCCTCTTCAGTAATAGGAGCCCATTCTAAATAATTTTTATCTCGATACTCACCCTTGATATTACTGATCAGATCAGACTCGTCATACAAGTTCATGACTGGCATTTCAGTCAACATGACCTCGTCATCTGACACCAATGGAAATCGTTCTTGTTTCATTTTCTATTTCCTTTCAACACTTCATTATAGCGTATTGTCTTGATTTTTCAAGTGCTGGCTTCAGAAATTCCCAAAATTTCTCTAATTTCTGCTAGGGTCAGACTGCCACGTGACTCTGTGCCATCCAATACTTGTGACACCAGATGTTTCTTTTGTTCTTGGAGTTCCTGGATTTTTTCTTCAATGGTTCCCTTGGTTACCAAGCGATAGACCTCAACCGTTTCTTCCTGTCCCATCCGATGGGCACGGCCAATGGCTTGCGCTTCCACCGCAGGATTCCACCAAAGGTCGACCAAGATAACCGTATCAGCACCTGTCAGGTTCAGACCGACACCACCAGCCTTGAGGGAAATCAGAAAGGCATCTCTTTCCCCTTGGTTAAAGGCCTTGGTCATATCTTGTCTTTCCTTGGCTGGGGTTGAACCCGTAATTTTAAAGGAAGTCATGCCCAAGTCTGGCAGTTGTTGTTCAATTTTCTCCAACATTCCCTTGAACTGCGAGAAAAGCAAGACACGGTGTCCACCGTCTGCCACCTGTACCAGCAGGTCTCGAAGACTATCCAGTTTGCCACTGGCTCCCTGATAATCCTCCATAAAGAGGGCAGGAGTGTCACAGATTTGGCGCAAGCGCATCAGACCAGATAAGATTTCCACCCGACTTCGCTGGAATTCCTTATCTGACACCTGAGCTAAACGGTCTCGCATCTGTTGCAACTGGGCTAGGTAGATAGCCTTTTGCTGGTCTTCCAGTTCATTTTTATAAACCACTTCAATCAAGTCTGGCAATTCAGTCAGCACTTCTTCTTTCTTGCGCCTCATAACGAAAGGCTTGATAAACTGAGCCACTCGCTCTGCTGGCAATTTCATAAATTCTTTCTTGCTTGGCAAGAGTCCTGGCATGACGATTTGGAAAATAGACCACAGCTCACCCAAATGATTTTCAATAGGAGTTCCTGACAAGGCAAAAACTGACGGCACCACAAATTGTCTCAAGGTCTGAGCTATCTTGGTCTGGGCGTTTTTCATGACCTGAGCTTCATCTAAGAAAAGGAAGTCAAAGGCCATCCCCTGATAAAGCTCACTGTCCTGACGGAAGGTAGCATAGCTCGTCACATAGATTTGATGGCTTTCAGCAAGAATCTCTTCACGACTAGCTTTCAAACCATGAACAACAGCCACATCCAACTGTGGGGCAAATTTCTGAAACTCATCCGCCCAGTTGTAAATCAAACCTGACGGAGCTAAAATCAAAACCCGACTTTCTTTTGTCACTTGACTGGTCAAAAAAGCAATGGTCTGCAGGGTTTTACCAAGTCCCATATCATCAGCCAAAATTCCACCAAAACCATAGTGATGGAGCATTTGCAGCCAGCTGATTCCCTTTTCCTGATAATCTCGCAAGTCAGCCTGAACCTGAGTTGCTTGTCGAGGGAAGTCCTCTGGATGCGTCAAATCGTGAGCCAGATTCTGGAATTCTTGTGAAAAAGAAACACGGTCACGTCCTTCAAAAAGATGAGCTAAACTATAAGCCAAGGATTTCCGAGCCTGCAAGGCCCCATCTTTTAATTCAAATTGCCCCAATTCCTGTAAATTTTGGCGAATTTTCTTGGTTTCTTCATCGAAAAAGTAGACTTGGTTAGACGAATCAATGTAAAAATCTTGATTGGCAACCAAGGCCTGCATGGCTTGGTCAATTTCCTCTTGGGCAATATCTTGAAAATCAAACTGGATTTCCAAGAGACCTCCCTTGGAAGCAATCTGTACTTGAGGGCTTGCTAGGTTATAGAGTTCTTCTAACTTGTCTGATAAATCAACATTCCCGAGTTTTTCAAAGACCGGAATAATTTCGTGAAAGAAATGATAGACAGACTCGGCTTTTAAGGCCTGACGCCAAGATTGAAAGTCTGCTTCAAAACCTGCAACCAAACAGACTTGGAAAACTCTTTCTTCTAAGTCAGCATCACTCGAAAAGGGTAATTCTTCTAGTTCCTGTCGGCTAGATACCTGTCTATCCCCATAATCAAACTGGATTTTTAAACGAATCCGATTATCCTCTTCCCTGTCAAAGTAAAAAGAGGGCACAAAGGATTTGATTTGTAAGCGTTCTGGAGCTGAAACGGTGCCCATCTGGCTAAAAAGAGTTAAACAAGAAGCCAATTTATCGCGGTCACTGCTATCAAATTGCAGGTATTTCTTTCCATCGTGAGCCAAAGGCAACGCTTTGATTTCTTTGAGAAGACGCATCTGCTGGTCTGTTTGAAAATAAACCTGTCCTTTATGGAAAAGTACAGCTCCCTGATAAAAGGAATTGACCCTGGGGCTCTCGCTGATTTCCATTTCAAAATAGTCCGAGTATTCTGTTACTGTAAAGGTAAAGAGATTGGCATCAGCATGCATATCCTGAAAAAGCAGAGTCTGATAACTATCCACTTGGTGGGCAAATTGAAAATGAGGCAAGGTCATCAGTAAATTCACACCCTGCTCAAAAAAGGTCAGAGGGAAAAAGAGATGCCGACCTTGGTTTTGGAAAAAGAGGTCTGGTGCCAATCCTTCCTCCATTAGTCCCTGCAAGAAAGTCAAAAGTTCTTGACTTTCCTCATTAAAGGCTTCCCAAGATAGAGACTCCTCATAAGTTTTACCAATCATATAAGGTTTTCTCTTCTCGACAACTCTTAAAAAAAGCGGAATATCCCGAATGACGTAGTATTTTTGGCTATTGATTTGGCCGATTCTCAGCGTCCACAAGATATGATTGGTTCCTGCTTCCACCTGCCCCACAGCCGATAATTCATAGGCACGTTCTGATTTTGGAGACAAGATTCGGTCCAAAAATTTGCCACCCAAGGTCACCTTGGTTTCAACGGCCTCTTTTTCTTCATGACCTTCTTCCAGACTCTGCAAGATTTCCTGACCACGCTCATCATTTTTTAGAAAATGCTCCAGCGCTGCCAAATGCACACAGTAGCCCCTCTTTTGGAAAAAATCGCAGGCACAAAAAACCAAATCATCCTCTAAACTATAGCGCAGTTCTTCTTCTGCAACGCGAGTGTAGAGCCGATTGTTCTTTTCCTTGATGATGTCAACCTTACCAGTTTCATAAAGGGCAACGCCTTCGATACGGACTTTCCCCGGAATCAATTTAGCCATATTTTCACCTTTACCTTATCTTTTTATTATACCATATTTTCACCTATGAAAATAGCCTTCTAGGGATACTTTTCTCCTAGAAGGCTGGATTTTTAACGTTTGGCAAAAGTCGTCACAATTCGCTGACAAACTTCTTGCAGCAGGGATTTGGGCATGGCTACATTGAGACGGGCATGGAGACTCCCTTCCTCTCCAAAATCCAAACCACGGTTGAGGATAACCTTAGCTTCATTTCTCAACAACTCTTGCAATCTTTCATCAGTCAGGTCATAGGCTGAAAAATCAAGCCAAATCAAGTAGGTTCCTTGCGGTTTCATGACCTTGATTTTTGTCTCTTTTCCAAATAAATCCACCACATAATTGATATGGTCTTCAAAGACTTGCTTGAGTTCCTCTAACCAATCCTTCCCATAGCGATAAGCAGCTTCTGTCGCCAAATAGCCCAAGCCTGAAATTTCATGCTGATTATTGGCCAACTGGCGTTTCTGGTAAGCCAGTCTCAACTTAGGATTTTCAATGACTGCATAGGAATTTTTTGTCCCAGCGATGTTAAAGGTTTTAGTGGCACTGCTCAAGACGATAGCAAATTCTTTAAAGTCAGGGTGGACGGTATTGAAAGACTGGTGTTTGTGACCAAAGAGGGCCAAATCTTGGTGAATCTCATCTGAAACCAAGAAAACACCGTGTTTTTGGCAGAGTTGGCCAATCTTCTCCAACACTTCTTTTTCCCAAACACGTCCACCAGGATTGTGAGGATTGCAGAGAATATAAAGTTTGACATCCTCTTCCACCAAATCCTTTTCAAGTCGGTCAAAGTCAATCTCAAACCGACCATCCTTTTCCACCAAAGAATTGGTAATCAATCTGCGATTGTTCAACTTGACACTGCGAGCAAAAGGTGGGTAGACAGGTGTGTTAATCAGAACCGCCTCGCCTTCTTTTGTGAAGGCTTGAATAGCTGTTGAGATGGCTGGTACCACACCCTCGATAAAGACAAGGGCCTCTTTGTCAAAGTGGTAACCGTGTTGTGTGGCTTCCCACTTTTGAACTTCCTTAATTAACTCTTCACTGGCATAGGTATAGCCATAAACCAGTTGATCAGCGTAAGTCTGCACGGCTTGGCGGATTTCAGGCAAAACTACAAAGTCCATATCCGCTATCCAAGCTGGTAGTATTTCACTATCCGTTTCTGCTTCTTTCCATTTATAGGTATGATGCCCTAAACGGTTTGGCAGGCTTGTAAAATCATATTTTCCCATCTTTGTCTTATCCTTCTAATGCTTGGCGCAAATCTGCAATCAAATCTCTAGCATCCTCAATCCCAATTGACAAGCGCAAGAGGTCATCTGTCAAACCATAAGAATGGCGTACTTCTGCTGGAATATCAGCGTGAGTTTGCGTCGTTGGATAAGTAATGAGACTTTCTACCCCACCCAAACTTTCCGCAAAAGAGAAGACCTTGAGGCTGTTTAAAATGTGAGGAATGCGTGTTTCATCGGCTACTTTAAAGGAAATCATGCCTCCACGACCAGTGTAGAGAACTTCCTTAACTGCTGGAGAATCCTTCAAAAAGTCAACCACTTCTTGGGCATTGGCAGTTGAGCGCTCCATACGAAGAGACAAGGTCTTGAGACCACGAATCAACTGGTAGCTATCAAATGGCGACAAGACTGCCCCTGTCGTATTGAGATTGTAAAAAAGCTTTTCGTATAATTCTACACTATTGGTCACAACCACTCCAGCCAAGACATCATTGTGGCCTGCTAGATACTTGGTTGCTGAATGAAGAACCATATCTGCTCCATCTTCAATCGGACGTTGGTAGATAGGGCTGTAGAAGGTATTGTCGACCACCACTTTGGCACCCTTAGCATGAGCCAATTTTGCTAGTTTTTCGATATCAAATTCCAACATCAAGGGATTGGTTGGCGTTTCGATATAGAGAACATCCACATCCTTCTCTAACTCGGCAATCAGCTCTTCTTCTGTATTGGCATAGGTAAAATGGAAACGGCCTTCCTGCTCCACTTGATTAAACCAACGGAAAGAACCGCCGTAAAGGTCACGCACTGCCAAGACCTTACTTCCTACTGGAAAAACGCTAAAGGCCAGTACAATAGCTGACATCCCTGAGCTAGTAGCTAGGGCATAGTCTGCGGACTCAATGGCCGCCAAGACTTCTTCCGCCTTACTACGAGTTGGATTTTTAGTGCGTGTATAGTCAAATCCAGTAGACTGACCAAACTCTGGGTGCTGATAAGTCGTCGAAAAATGAAGCGGTGTCACCAAAGCTCCTGTCGCTTCATCTGACTTGATACCCGCCTGGGCCAAAATTGTGTTGATGTGTAATTCCTTGCTCATACAATACCTCCAAATCTATAGTAACTATTGTACCACTTATTTTCGTCAACTCATTTTCTTCTTTTCAAGAGCTAGTTATAGTTTTAAACTATAGATTTATACTCTTCGAAAATCTCTTCAAACCACGTCAGCGTCGCCTTACCGTATATATGTTACTGACTTCGTCAGTTCTATCTGCAACCTCAAAACAGTGTTTTGAGCTGACTTCGTCAGTCTTATCTACAACCTCAAAACAGTGTTGTGAGCAACCTGCGGCTAGCTTCCTAGTTTGCTCTTTGATTTTCATTGAGTACTAGCTAGTAAAGCTAAAAAGAATCCAGAAAAGCTTCCAGATTCTTTTGTGAAAATGATTGCTAGAGTTTACTTTGACTGAAAGAAATCCTGTTGGGCTAAATAGTCATAATGCTCTTTGTTAAATTGATACTGGCCCACATGCTGACTAATCTGACCGACATCCACGGAAAAAATATAGTCTTCATTTTGATAACGCCAATTAAGTCTAACTGTATTCAAGACTGTCTTATAAGTAAAATCTTGAACTTGATTCCAAGGCATCTCTACGACTTGATTAGAACGATTCTCAGTCACATCACTGATATCCATCAAGTAGATCCCCTTAGGTGTGAATGCCAGAATCTTAGGCTTCACACTCGACTGAACATAGTAGGAACCACCTATAATGAAAAAATCAATAAAAGATTTCAGCAATGTCTTTTTCTTAAAAGCCATCAGAAAATTCTTTTGCCCTTCAATGCGACAAGTTGAAAGAAATGATGCAATCTGTTTTTCTGTTGCAAACTCCATAATAGCGCCCATAATCTTACCTCCATAACGATTAGTAAATAGGCAGTTAAGAATTCTTCACTTAAAGAAGAACTTATCATTTGTTGCATTTTATCTTACTTTTACAGTAGACGGCATCCCTCCTATAAAATCATCCTAGCATGTGCATACTTCAGTTAACACTGGGTAGATTTTCGAAAATAATTTCTCACGTTTTTGTTATATTCATTATAACATAATTCCAATAAAAAATGTGATATTTTTCCTTCCAAAATTCGACATCATTCTATTAAAAAACGAAAAACGACAGTTTCCTTCGAAACCATCGTTTTTCTTGAAAAATCCTTATTTGACATGTTTTGCCAATTCTTCTTGGGCTTTTTTATTGGATTCTTCTTTTTCTTTCAACCATTTTTCCTTGGCTTTTTCATATTCGTCTTTTGTAACTGTCTTATCTTGTAATTTGAGGTATTTATATGATTCAACCCCTTTATTACCAGCCAATGAATATGGTGTTGAGAAAGGAACAATTTTTCTCAATGTTGGTGTTCCACCAAGTGAAACATTTGGAATTGCTAGAGAGCTATCCACCAACCAAGCTTGGGCATCCGCATATTTGTCATAACGTTTAGCTGGATCTTGCTCCTTATTAGCTTCTTCCAACATTTGAGTGTAGACATCCAATCCAACAGCCTTGGCCTTGTCATTGGCTTCACCTGGCTCTATACCTAGATTTTGCATCAAACCACCAGAATTAACGTTAAAGACATCAAGATAGGTTGAAGGATCTTGATAGTCTGGACTCCAACCACCGTTGTATAGATCGTAATCCTTCTGGGCTGCAGTCTGAGCCAAATAGCTTGTGCTATTATAATCTTCAGTAGAGAGTTGGTGAACATCAATCACAACATTATCTGAACCCAAGACAGATTCAATTGATTGTTTCATGGAATTGATTCCTTGAATCTCTGCCTTATTCGTCAAATCTACTGTTTTATCTAAATGGATAGGGAATTGAACTCCTTTAGCTTGGAGTTCTTTCTTAGCTTCTGCAAATTTAGCCTTGGCTTTTTCAGGATTATAGTATGGATCCTGGGCATCCGCAAAGTTGATTCCTTGCCATTCCTTACCATAATTGACCATCTTAGAGGCTACTACTTCACCAAAGTCTTTTCCATTGATACTTACGAAGTTTGGAGGAACAACCAAGTTACGCAAAATCTTAGTTGCACCATCTTCTCCCTGAGATTGAGCCCCGTAGGCTGTACGGTCATAGGCAAAATTAATGGCTTGACGGAAGTTTTTGTTAAGAACCGCTTCTTGAGTCGATTTCTTCTCAGCATCACTTGTCTTGGAAGTGAATTTATAAGATTTTCTATCTAAGTTGAAATTTAAGAAGTAAGAAGTAGCATCTTGCATGCTATAAATGATATTGTCCTTATTCTTTTCTTTAATCCCTTCAAAGCTCGAACTATTTGGATAAAGACGAGCGTAGCTATAAGCACCTTCTACAAAGTTACGAGCCAGTGCATCTTGGTCACTACCATCATAATAGGCCAATTTCACATCATCTACAAAGACATTTTTAGCATCCCAGTAGTTAGAATTTTTCTTGAATTCGATGACCGATTTTGAAACAAAGGATTTCATCAAGAAAGGTCCATTGTACAAAATACTTGAAGGATCAACTGTTCCAAAATCATCCCCTTTTGATTTCAAGAAATCCGCATTGACTGGGAAGAGAATAGTTGAGGTTGTTTTTGAGTTCCAGTAAGGTTCTGGTCGTGCCAAGGTATATTGAACGGTTTGGTCATCAAGAGCCTTGATTCCGACAGTTGAAAAGTCGCTTGTTTTACCAGTGATATAGTCATCTAAACCTGCAACGGATTCTTGCACTAAGTACAATGCTTCTGATTTTTTATCAGCCGCATATTTCAAACCAGTGACAAAATCTTGGGCAGTTACAGGAGCATATTCATCTCCATCTGCAGTATACCATTTAGCATCTTTACGCAATTTATAGGTATAGGTCAAACCGTCTTGAGAAACAGTCCAATCCTCAGCCAAGGATGGGACATAGTTCCCATATTGGTCATTTTCCATGAGACCATCTACCAGGTTGGTCACAATATCAGTAGTTGTTGAACGGTTTTCTGCTAGATAGTTCAAACTAGATGGATCACTTGAGTAAACATAATTGTATGTTTTTGATGCTGTGCTAGAATTTCCACAGGCACTTAACAAAATACCTGCACTTAACACGACACCTGCAAGTGTTGCATACTTGGCCTTAGACTTTTTCATCTCCAGAACCTCCTGATTTAAATATTTGTTTTATTATACAAACTAACTACTTTTTAGTCAAGTGTTTTTTGACATAAAATTCAATTACTTTCGTTATTTATTCTCTGTTTTACATTTCATATTCAATTCTAACAATAAAAAATGAATAAGAGAGTGTTTTGATTTTTAAAAAACTCAACTTATTCATTTTATTTATAAATTATTTTTTAAGAAATTTTTAATTTTGCTCGCAGGCGATCTGCTTGGGCTTTTCCAATCACCTTATCCAACAAACGGGTACGGAGACTCATGACCCCGTATACTCCTCCACCCATGGCACCGACAAGAGCTACATAAAGGAAGCTCCACAAACGTCCACTTGGTTGGAATACAAATCCTAAAATCCACTGCAAAGTCCCAACTACTAGAAACATGAAAAGAGTTAACAAACTGATTAAAATGGTTCGCTTCAAAATCACCTTACGCTTAACACCAGTTACTTGACAAATGTCCCGATACATCAAAACATTAGGAATAATGAGACCGATTGTAGTGGAAATCAAGGGTCCGTAACTGTGAAAGAGAGCGATTGTTGGAAGTTGCAATACTAGCTTGGCAATGGAACCATAGATAAAATAGAGAACTGCCTTGCGGTTGCGGAACATGGCCTGAAGCATTGGAGACAAGACCATGTACAAGCCTAAAATAGTAGATTGCAAAACTGCAAAGACAAACAAGCCCATGGCCAAACTATCTGGCTTCCCATAAAAGACTGTATAAAGAGGTTCTCCTACCATAACCACTCCAACCGTTGCTGGTAGCAGGAATACGAAAAGCATGGTAATGCTGTCCTGAACAAGACGAGAAGCTGCCTTCAAGTCCCCCTTGACATAGTTTTCAGTCAAAAGCGGCAAACCGACACCCCCAATCGAAACCCCAACAGAAATCAAAATCATCGTGATTTTATTTGGATTGGCAGAAAAATAAGAAAACATGACAATTAAGTCTTCATTACTGTAGTTGCTAAACCACTTCATGCTATTGATAAAGGTATTTTGGTCCAAGATTTGGAAAAGCTGAATAGCCGAACCAGTCAAGATAAAAGGAATAGCTTCCTTAATGGTATCAACCAAAAGACGCTTGCTGTTAATCTTATCCCCTGTTTCAAAGACTCTTTTGAGTAAACCTTCTTGAGCAAGGAAATAAATCAAAACTCCAAAACTGGCTACCATGCCGACAAAGGCCGCAAAGGTCGATTGGGTAACCGCTGCTAGGTAATCTCCTGAACCGAGCTTCATAATGATAAAGGTTGCTAAGAGCATCCAGATAACACGAATGACCTGCTCAGCAATTTGACTCATGGCATAAGGTTTGAGGTTATTCATCCCTTGGAAAAATCCTCGGATAACACTCATAGACGGGAAAATCAAGACTCCCCAAGCCAAGCTTTGCATGATTGGGATCAAGTCTTTGCCCACGCCAGACAAGTCTGCTAGCCAAGGAGCAAAGACATACAAGATTAAAGCAAAAACCAAACCTAGTCCCGTCATAAAGCCTAAAAAGCTCCGAATCAGGGCAAAGCTATGCTCTTCTTCTCGCATGGTATTATACTTGGCAACTTGCTTGGCCACCGCAACTGGAATCCCTGCTGTTGAAACCAGCAAGAACCAGGCATAGATATTATAACCCATGGTAAAGAGACCATTGGCCGTAGCCGCATAAGACCCCATCCAGATGTACCAAGGGATAATGTAAATAGCCCCAAGCAGGCGACTGATAAAGTTACTAGCCGTTAACCAAGCAGTCCCCCGTAACATCTGGGCCTGCTGGTGATTGTTTTCGTGCGACATAGATTCCTCATTCAATTTTGATAACTAGGAAAAAGTTCCTTATCTTCCATTATAAACTTTTCCTTGTTACTTGTAAATTTGCGACTTTCGGTTTACAATAGAAAGTATGATTAAGATTGAAACCGTATTAGATATATTAAAGAAAGATGGTCTCTTCCGTGAGATTATCGACCAAGGACACTATCACTACAACTACAGCCATGTCGTATTTGACACCATCTGCTATGACAGTCGCAAGGCCAAAGAAAAGAGTCTCTTTTTCGTTAAAGGTGCTGCCTTTAAGAAGGAATTTCTGATTTCTGCCATCTCTCAAGGCCTCGGTTGGTATGTGGCTGAAAAAGATTATGAGGTTGGTATTCCTGCCATTATTGTCAGCGATATCAAGAAAGCCATGAGTTTGATTGCCATGGAGTTTTATGGCAATCCACAGAAAAAACTCAAACTCCTTGCCTTTACTGGTACTAAGGGTAAGACAACAGCAGCCTATTTCGCCTATAACATTTTATCTCAAGGGCATCGACCTGCAATGTTGTCCACTATGAACACAACTCTAGATGGCAAGACTTTCTTTAAGTCTGCATTGACAACTCCTGAGAGCATCGACCTCTTTGACATGATGAATCAAGCTGTGCAAAATGACCGCACCCACCTCATCATGGAAGTCTCCAGTCAAGCCTATCTGGTCAAACGTGTCTATGGTCTAACCTTTGATGTGGGAGTTTTCCTCAATATCAGCCCAGACCATATCGGCCCTATTGAACACCCTAGCTTTGAAGACTACTTCTACCACAAGCGTCTCTTGATGGAAAATAGCCGATCAGTCATCGTTAACAGTGACATGGACCACTTTTCTGTCTTGAAAGAACAAGTGGCAGATCAAGACCATGATTTCTATGGTAGCCAATCAAATAATCAAATCGAGAATTCCAAAGCCTTTAGCTTTTCAGCTAGTGGGAAACTGGCTGGTGATTATGATATCCAACTGATTGGTCACTTCAACCAAGAAAATGCCGTTGCTGCTGGACTTGCTTGCCTCTGTCTCGGAGCTAATCTTGAGGAGATCAAAAAAGGAATTGCTGCAACCCGCGTTCCTGGTCGTATGGAAGTCCTCACTCAGAAAAATGGAGCCAAGGTCTTCATCGACTATGCCCACAATGGTGATAGTCTCAAAAAACTCATCAATGTGGTTGAAACTCATCAAACTGGAAAAATTGCTCTGGTTCTGGGTTCGACAGGAAATAAAGGAGAAAGCCGTCGTAAGGACTTTGGCCTCCTCCTTAATCAACATCCTGAGATTCAAGTCTTTCTGACTGCTGATGACCCCAACTACGAAAACCCAATGGCCATTGCGGATGAAATTAGTAGCTATATCGATCATCCTGTTGAAAAAATTGCGGATCGCCAAGAAGCCATCAAGGCAGCTATGGCTATCACAAATCACGAATTAGATGCAGTTATTATCGCCGGTAAGGGTGCCGATTGCTACCAAATCGTCCAAGGCAAGAAAGAAGCCTATCCTGGAGATGCAGCCGTCGCAGAAAATTATTTATAAGATAGTAAAAAATCAAGGGAAATGGAACCCTTGATTTTTTCTATTTTTATTTAAAAGCGTTTTTCAAACCTTCAACGGCACCTTCTACAGCACCTTTAGCGTCTTCTACAACGTCTTTTGCCTTAGCAACTGTCTTTTCAACAGCTCCTTCAAGTTCTGTCTTGCTATCCCCAGTAACTTTACCAAATCCTTCTTTGATAGCGCCTGTTGCTTGTTCCAATTTGTTTTCAAGTGACATATGATTGTCTCCTTTAGTTTATTCCGATATGTGTTACCGGTTACATATAGTTTATACCGAATACTAAGGAAAGTCAAACAATGTGCTCAGAAACAAGAAATCAGTCCAAGTAGAAAGTTAATCTTTCCTTATCAAAATCGATAGCCAACTCATACTTTCCATCTTCCTTTTGTACAATATAACCTAGGATAACTAAACTGTCCACAAAGATGTCACGGCGTTTCTGCATAAGCTGGTCTTTTTTGAGAAATTTCAACAAAAAAGTCGTCATATACTTGAGGGCATACTCAGGATTAACATCTCCCAAAATGTCATAAAGTTCCTGCTGTTTTTCTGTCAAAGGATACTGATGTTTGACCTTGTAGAAATAATTGGACAGGGTCATTTTAGTGCGTGCAAAATCTGTTTTTTCAACTAAAATAGCTGCATTGGTTTGATTTCGTAATTCTGTCTCAAAACTCTGCTCTAACAAGGCTTGATAGATTGTACTATCTTCGCAGACAAAAATCTCTTGATCCAGTTCGAGACTATCGAGTGATTCCAGCATAGGAAGATTAAGGCAATAACGCTTATTTTCTCGTAGAATCAAACCTGCCTTTATATACTCTTCCATGAGTTTATCAACTGCTACATCTGGAAATTGAGTCTTAATTTCCCGTAGAATCACATCATCATGCTGGTCCAGATAGCGGATCAATTCTCCAAAAAATGACTGTCTCGTCAAACGAGAGGGATTAAAAATCTGAATCATGAAGATTCCTTTCTTTACATTCTAACAGAGGCGATGCTGCCAACTGACTAGGGTTGGTCCCAGCTTGGTTTAGAGGCACAGGCAGACCAATCTCCCTATAATATTCCCTCCAAAAATCACTAATCTCCTGAGTCCCATCTCCAAATTTCATGGGAATAGTTTCAAAAATCGGTAGGATTTCTGCTATATACTGGGAACAGTAAAAACCAGCACCATCTGGATAGAAAGAAGCATTGTAGGGTGCTCCAAGATGCTTGCAAGCTCTCTCCTTGACAGACTGAATATCTAGTTCTGGGTAAACATAGAGGTCGTACAAATGATTGGGCTCAAAGAAGTCTGCGGGTTCCTGACAGATAACACCCGCATTTCCACTAGCATGATAAATCATCCCATCCAAATAAATGGCAACATGGCTATAGTTGCCTGTGGAAGTCTGGATGGCCTGTCCTATATCTGACTCATCTCTCACAAAAATCATACTCTTCGAAAATCAAATTCAAACCACGTCAGCGTCGCCTTACCGTACTCAAGTACAGCTTGCGGCTAGCTTCCTAGTTTGCTCTTTGATTTTCATTGAGTATCAAATCGCCATTTTCTAACATGCTTCACTCCTAGAAAAAAAGGAGCCGAAACTCCTTTCGATATAAGGCAAACTAGCCTTTCCTAATTTGAATTAACACTCAAAATCTTAAGCATTGAAGCTTTCAGTCAATTGAGGTACCACTTGTTTCTTACGTGAAACAGCACCAGCAAGGAAGGCATGGTTATTTTCAAGTTTGAAGTTGAAAGCCGCTTCAACCTTGTCCATGTTAGCACCAAGAGCCAAGATTTCTGAGTTTGAGTTGACGATATCTGTAATCATCAAGACAAAGTCAGAGTAGCCGTTTGCTGCGTTAGCGGCTTGCATTGCAGCTTCAATTTCTGCTTGACGTTCTAAAACTTCAGCGATGTCAACTGTGTTTACTTGAGCAACACGGACATTATTTCCGTTCAATTCAAATGTCTTAGCATCGATGTCAATCAATTCTTCAGCAGATTTGCTAGCCAAGTTTGTACCAGCTTTCAACATAGCCAAACCATACTCTTCCAAGTTTACACCAGCTAATTCAGCCAATTCTGGAGCAATGACTTTATCTGTTGGGTGTGTTGTTGGTGATTTCAAAAGAAGAGTATCTGAAATCAAACCTGAAAGCATCAAACCAGCAATCTCTTTAGGAACAGCTACACCATGTTCTTTGAACATACGGTAAACGATTGAAGACGCTGAACCAACTGGCTCCAAACGCATATAGAGTGGGCTTGCAGTTTCAAAGTTAGCCACACGGTGGTGGTCCACAACACCATAAACTTCTACTTCAGCGATATCTGATACAGATTGTTGGAATTCATTGTGGTCAGTCAGGATAACTTGCTCTGCTCCTTCTGCTTTGGCAGAAGTGATGACACGCGGTGCTTCCACACCAAAATAGTTCAAGACAAAGGCTGTTTCTTCATTTGGAGTTCCAAGGGCAACAGCTTCCGTATCCAAACCGTAAGCTTCTTTTGCAAGGTAGGCAAAGGCTACAGATGACCCGATGGCATCTGAGTCTGGATTTTGGTGACCAAATACTAGAATCTTAGACATGATAATACCTCATTTTGTTTATTCTCTTTATTGTAGCATTTTTTTCGCTTTTTGACAAAAGTAAGAGGAGTCAAAGGGCTCCTCACGATTCTTCAAAATAACTGATACTCTTCGAAAATCAAATTCAAACCATGTCAGCTTCGCCTTGCCGTAGGTATGGGTACTGACTTCGTCAGTTCTATCCACAACCTCAAAACAGTGTTTTGAGCTGACTTCGTCAGTCTTATCTACAACCTCAAAGCAGTGCTTTGAGCAACCTACGGCTAGCTTCCTAGTTTGCTCTTTGATTTTCATTGAGTATGAGCAAATTTCTATCTTGATTTTCAGATAAAAATCTTTCCTTCTGCGGTCTCTTCTTACGCTTGAGCAGGGCTTCAGCCGACATGGCTTCTGCCTTACTGGCAAAACCTTGAGCATAGATGAGTTTGACTGGCAAGCGTGCTCGTGTGTATTTGGCTCCCTTCCCACTATTGTGGACAGCGAGGCGTCTTCTCACATCAGTCGTATAGCCTGTATAGTAAGATCCATCACGACACTCCAGCACATACATATAAGCCTTATGATCCATAATAAATCTCTTCGAGTTCCGGCGTATAAGAGCCATCATCATTGTGGACAATGAGAGGTGGCAAGACCTTAAAACCGCTTGTTGAGCCATCCTTGATAGCCTCAATCAAAAGCATATTGGCTTCTTTTTCCCGCTTTGGATAAACAAACTGCAGGCGCTTAGGAGCTAGATTATGCCGTTGTAAGCTGTCCAAGATATCTAAAAGTCGATCAGGACGATGAACCATAGCCAAACGCCCATTAGATTTGAGAATACTCTGGGCACTGCGACAGATTTCCTGCAAGTTGGTCGTAATTTCATGGCGCGCCAAGAGATAATGTTCGCTCTCGTTCAGGTTTGAATGAGGATCCACCTTGAAATAGGGCGGATTACACAAAATCATATCCACCTTACTTCCCTGGATGTAAGCAGGCATATTTTTCAAATCGTCGCAGATGACCTCCATCTGCTCTTCTAAACCATTCAAACGGACAGAGCGTTCAGCCATATCTGCCAAACGCTCCTGAATCTCAACAGCCAAAATCTGTGCCTGAGTCCGAGTACTAGCAAATAGCCCAACTGCTCCATTTCCAGCGCAAAAATCCACTATCAAGCCCTTTTTAGGAAAACGCGGAAAACGTGACAAGAGAACACTATCCACCGAATAGCTAAAAACCTCTCTATTTTGAATGATTTTAATATCTGTCGAAAAGAGCTGGTTAATGCGCTCTCCTGATTTTAATAATTGTTCTTCTTCCATGGTCCTATTATAGCAAATTTATATTAACATTACAAAGAATATAGATTTCTAACTAATTCTTCTGCTTCTTCAAATGTTGAAGGGCTTCCTTGGTCCAAATTGGCATCATTCGTTTGAGAGGCGCAAAGCCGTAGTTAAAGCGGTCGCTTGAAAAGCGTCTCCGTCTAGGAAACTGGTGCTTTTCTTCCTCCAAAGTGCGGATAGAAAGACTAGCTTTCCCTGTAAATTCATCTAAATCCACTACCTGAACCTGAACCTCTTCATCGACTTTCAAGGCTTCATGAATATTTTCAATAAAGCCTGTCCGAATCTCTGAAATGTGAATCAGCCCCGTATCACCCGTCTCTAGTTCAACAAAGGCACCGTAGGGCTGAATCCCTGTAATACGGCCCTTTAGCTTATCACCGATTTTCATCCTAGTCCTCGATTTCAATAGTTTCAATCACAACATCTTCAACTGGCTTGTCCATAGCCCCTGTCTCAACAGCAGCAATAGCGTCCAAGACTGCGTAAGATGCTTCATCAGCTAACTGACCAAAAACAGTGTGTCGACGGTCTAGGTGAGGTGTCCCACCTTGATTGGCATAGATTTCTGCGATCGGTTCTGGCCAACCACCACGAGCAATTTCTTTCTTAGAATAAGGCAAATGTTGATTTTGCACGATAAAGAACTGGCTGCCGTTGGTATTTGGACCAGCATTGGCCATAGAAAGGGCTCCACGGATATTGTAAAGTTCTTCTGAGAATTCATCCTCAAATGATTCGCCGTAGATTGACTCGCCTCCCATACCAGTTCCAGTTGGATCTCCACCTTGGATCATAAAGTCCTTGATAATACGATGGAAAATGACACCATCATAGTAGCCATCTTTTGAAAGAGCTACAAAGTTAGCTACTGTTTTAGGAGCATGTTCAGGGAAGAGCTTAATACGCAAGTCTCCATGATTAGTCTTAATAGTCGCAAGAGGACCTTCTACTGTTTCAATGTCTACTTGTGGGAAATGCAATTCTTTTTCTACCATACCAAATCCTTCTAAGGCATCAAAAATGCCACCTTCTTCTAATGTTTTTGTAATATAATCTGCTTTTTCTTTGATGTTATCATGAGAAATTCCCATTGCAACGCTGATTCCAGCATAATCAAAGAGTTCAAGTCATTCAGCCCATCTCCAAAAACCATGACGTTCTCTGGTTTCAAGCCAAGATGTTCCACAACCTTTTCCACACCCGTCGCTTTGGAGCCTGAAATCGGCACAATATCAGACGAATGTTGATGCCAACGAACCATGCGAAGTTTGTCTGAGAGACTGTCAGGCAAGTGCAAGTCATCTCCCTTATCTTCAAAAGTCCACATCTGATAAATATCTACTTTTTCATGGAAGTCAGGATCCACGTCCAAGTTTGGATAAATCGGATCAATAGCCTCACTGATCATCTCAGTTCGAGCGGAGAGTTTAGCATCATGACTCCCAACCAAGCCATACTCAATTCCTTCTTGCTTAGCCCAAGAGATATACTCCTCAACATCTGACTTCTCGATCTGATGTTGATAAATAACCTGACCTTTTTTATCTTCGATATAAGCCCCATTCAGGGTTACAAAAAAGTCAGGCTTGAGTTCACGAATCTCTGGAACGACACCAAAAATCCCTCGTCCAGAAGCAATACCTGTCAAAATTCCTTTCTCACGTAATTGCTTAAAAACAGCTGGGATTGAAGCTGGAATAAAACCTGTCTTTGAATTCCGCAATGTATCATCGATATCAAAAAAGACAATCTTAATCTTTTTTGCCTTGTATCTTAATTTGGCATCCATCTCACTACCTCTTTCAATCTAACTCTTTCCATTATACCATAAAGTAGAGAAATCCCACATCCCCAATAAAATCCTTATCTCTTATCCGAATTCCTTTACTAGATACAAAACCAAATCATCATTATTTTGGCTAGTTGCATTCATTTCCAAGAGTTGATTTCGATACCAGACACCTGTCCCATCTGGAATGTAGCCCCGTCTGATATACAATCTCTGGGCAGGGCCATAGCCTAAGTGCAAACCTACACCAAGAGTGACCTTACTCGAAACAACCCTGACTCGTTTTTCTGCTTCTTCTAGCAGTTGATTCCCAATCCCTTGATTTCGAAAAGGCTCAAACACATTAAAA